>NZ_JAMAVT010000011.1:0-221241 GCF_023713665.1 Paenibacillus sp. MER 180
GAGATCATTGGCTCAAGTGCAGGGCCGAAAAAGGACGCAGCTTTAGTCACACGAGCCTTTGCTTCTGTGCAAGGAAATCTAAGTCAAATTCAATTATTCCATACCGATCGCGGTAGTGAATTTAAGACAAGTTGATTGATGAGACACTTGCTACGTTCAAGATCGGTCGTTCCTTAAGCATGAAAGGGTGCCCTTATGATAACGAAGTTGCAGAAGTTACGTTTAAAATTATGAAGACGGAATTCATTAATCAGATGAACTTCCACAGTTTACATCACCTAGAATTGGAGCTATATGACTACGTACATTGGTTCAACAAACATCGCATCCATGGAACCTTAGGCTATATGAGTCCAGTAGATTACAGAAGATTATCCCTTAAAAAAGCTGTCTGATTTAGTGTTGACAATCCAGGGTTGGTCTTTTTTTGAATAAATTAAGTAAAACTAACCGAAAGATATTATTCGCTGTAACTATTTGTTAAGATGATAATAGACCCCAATATTGTGCAATTTAGTAAATATCGAGGAGGGCTATGTATGAAGACAGCTAAACTTCTCATCATCACGCTTTCATGCGTATTACTTATAAGCTGTTCTAAAAAAGATGCTGTGGAAGGAGTTGATTTTACAAAGGTATTTGATGAGGTCATTGGTTATTTATATATAGATGATAAGCTCTACAGTCTGAAAACCAGAGATAATTTCCCGAAAGAGAATTTAGGCGAACAAATCGGTAAGGTTCATGAAATCGTTGAGAAGCCCGTAACTGATGGAGATGTTGTGTATCCGGAGGCCACTCGTACCTATGAAATTCGCAAGGGCGATAAAATATTCAGGGTAAAGGATGGCGATAAACTTCTAGTTGTTATCCAAACGAAGGATGGTTATATATTGGGTGTCATTTTTCCCACTTAAGTTGCTCTCTATTATTATGTGCCAGATTGAACAAAAGAGGATAGCAACCCTTGAACCCAAGAGTCGCTATCCGAATGGCCTTGAATCTATACATTTTCATTAATTCCAACATCACTAGCCAACGGACTCCATCCAGAGCCGATGTTACTCACTTTCCACCCTGTCCCAATATCGCTACTCAAAGGTGACCATCCAGAGCCAATGTCACTGTTCGATGGAGACCAACCTGTACCAATATTGCTCTTCGGTGACCATCCCGAACCGATATTGCTCACATGGTAACCTGATTCAGTATCACTGCTTGTTTTAGACCACCCCGATCCAATGTTGCTAACAAACCATCCCGAACCGATGTCAGCTAGATTCGCTGCCGAAGATACTCCGGTAGAACCGAACAAGAAAAGAGCCATGGACATCGTGATTAATACTTTTTTCATTTGAATCCACCTCATTTAATAGAATATGTGTGAAACGGCTTTTGTTTTCTGCAGAAGCATGTATCTCATACTCTTGGAAGATAAGAACAGCCATTCCGACATACTGCATATTTTTGAATGTAAGCGCCAGTTCCAACGATAAGGCATTGTAGTCAAACCCTAATTCATGTTGGTCCGATTTCAAGTAATACTGTGCCAACGCATGTGTAAGGCGTAATTTGTGTTTTTCGTGAAAAGGATCTTTTCTGGATAATAAATCGTCGACCTGAAGCTTGTATTTCTCGATATATTGAGCAGCGTCTTGGAAAGCTCCATTGCTGATATAACATTCTAACGCGATAGGAAGTACAAGAAGCAGTTGGTCACCTTCAAGCATAGTCATGAGTTTATCGATAGCCTCTGTTTGCTTCATCTCAATAAAAATATAGAGACGATTACATTGAGATAGCCAAGCATAATGATCCCCATAAGAAACATACTGCTGTGTTGCTTTTAAAGCACCCTCATAATTTTTCATTCCCATTAGTGCAAACGATTCATACAACCAGCCTTCTGCCACGAAGTCATTTTGCCCTACCTCAAACGCAACAGCGCGCAATTCCTTGGCATACTGGAGCAGCTTTGCCCAGTTCTCTACGACATTGTAATATGTAAGTATGCGATAATAGGCGTCGAGCCTCAGTGAATCAGGGAGTATAGGCAGATATTCAATCAGCTGGCATAAGGCTTCGTTGCCTGCTCCACTCGTATCCAAGTCTCTCAAGATGAGGAATCTTCTGAAGTAGGAGATGGCTATTTTCTCGCTGCGGCTGTATCCATTGCGGATAATGATGTCGTAGAACGGGAGTGAGTAGTTGCGTTTCGGTGACTGGAAGATGCGTTCGGCGATTTTGAAGGCGGTGTCGATCAGTTTGGAACGATTGGTTTCTTCATAGAGGAGTTGTACTAGCTGTTTGACCAAGTCATACTTTTCTACTTCAATACAGTGGAGAATAAAATCGCTTGTCTTATCAGGCCGCAATCGGCCCAGTTCGTTGCAGCATTCCCCTATGAATTCTTCATAGAAGGTGTCTATTGGTAATCCGAATGCGTGATTGATCGCGTGGAGCTGAGGCAGCATAAGCGATTGCTTGTTATTGAAAATATAACTGATGGTTGAACTGTCGATGCCGGATGCCTCTGCTAACTCCTTCTGCTTCCACCCCCTTATGCTCAATTCATCTTGTAACCTGTGGCGGAGTTCCATCGGAGCTACATGAAGATTGCTTGTCATGTCGAATCCTCCTTTTTAGTAATTCAGCATAACAATTCGAAATCCTTCCTGAATTGACAATTTATTTAAGTTTCTGTTGGTTTTTAGTATAAATGAAGATGAAGTAAATGGCAAATTGACATCTGGTTGAATTTCTATACTATTTTTGTCGAAAAATGGAGAGTCCTACTTCGATCAGTTTGGCACGCAATAATTATCTATTGATGGCATATGCACAAGCAGCTTCACCTATAGGTTCATAGGATAGGAGGACAAATTACAGATGAAGCATTTAACGGGGAATCCATGCTGTAAGCAGTACTAAGTCTAAGGGGAGTAGCGCTTGCAACCTAGCGTCCCTTACACTCTCTTGTACCTCCTATCTTCTCACAAAAAGGTGATGACATGTCCATAGAAGCGTTTCAAAGGCTGGTCAGCAATGCGACTTCTGTCTTTGTGGGTACGAACATGGATCAAGCTGCGCTGAATGCGGCCAACGGTACAGGCACGAATGCTGACCAAGTAGCCCGCACCCTTGCTCCTGTAGCGTGGCCACTATTGAAGAAGTACGATAATGATAACAGCCTGCAAGCGTATTCTCCATTCGGAGGCGTTCCCAATCAGGAATACGTATGGAAGCTGCCGGTATCTGATGGCCAGACGTCGGCTTTTGCAGCAGCCTCCGCACCATTTCTAATTCCTGCAGGCGAAAGTGTCTCGTTCAGCTTGTTTCTCAATGCTTTTGCCGACAATGCGATGGAGGCGAGAATGGAGCTTTTTGAGGATACGGGCGGTGCTGGGATGGGGCCCTTTGCGAAGTCTGCTGTGCAGCCTGCGGGGTTAGATGACTTCTTCTTGATCGCGGGAGATCCCAATATGCCAGCACTCGGACTACTGGAGATGCAGCCGTATAACTGGCAGGATATCCGCGTCTATTCTACTCGCTGCCTCGTTTCTGGTTCGCCAACTACCGCTCGAACATTCAAAATCGTAGTTTCCTTTCAGGTGACGAATTATCTCGTCATGAATCCACCGAATCCAGCCGGCTTGCAATTTGCTGTCGATATGTACGCTGACGGACCTGATTATCTGTATGTATCGAATGTAGGCGATGCCTCGGTAGAAATCTATAATATTGCAAATCCCGCGTCTCCTGTGCATATTGGGCAATTTAATGGAGGCAACTTGAACAATCCAAGAGGCATGGCGATAACCGGAACCACGCTCTATGTTGCGAATGCAGGCAGCTTCACGGTATCTATGTATAATGCAGCTAATCCGACAGCTCCTCTGTATATAGGGGAATTTAATGGAGCCAATTTAAGCTCTCCTCATGGCTTGGCGATAACGGGCACTACACTGTATATAGCCAATCGGGGGGACGACACCATCGAAATCTATAATATTGTAAATCCAACCTCCCCCGCTCATGTCACGGAGTTCGGCTCTGGCGATTTGCACCGTCCTGAAGGCCTCGCAATAACGGGCACTACGCTGTATGTAGCCAATCAAAATGATGGTACAGTCGAAATTTATAATATTGCGAATCCGACAGCTCCGGTACGCGTAACTGAGTTTGGTTCGGGGGACTTAAGCGAGCCTGTGGGTCTGGCGATAACCGGAACCACGCTGTATGTAGCCAATCAGGGCAACAGCACGATTGAAATTTATAATATTACGAATCCAACCTCCCCGGTTCGTGTAACTGAATTCGGTTCAGGCGAGGTAAGCGAACCTGCTGGAATGGCAATAACGGGGATCACGTTGTATGTAGCCAATCAACTTGATAACACGGTGGAAATCTACAATATTTCTACTCCAACGTCCCCTGTGCGGGTGGGAGAGTTTAATGGAGGAAATGTAAATCAACCTTACGGGTTGGTGATAAATTCGTTTGTAGGCTAACGCGGCTTGGTGCGATAAAATGATAACCATAACTATAATTTTCCGTGACCGGTATGAACCTTTGTGTTGTCAGCCACGTGATTTGACGGAGAAGTCGAGCCGTCAATGACGGCGGCTTTTTGTTCCCTTTCAAGAAGAATCGAAATCCTATTAGAATCTAGCAGATAGAGGGATTTTTCCAATGAACAACGACTATCAATCCAGAATCGATAAGATCATCTCTTATATAAAAGAAAACAGCCATCAGAAGCTTAGTCTCGATCAGCTCGCCAGCATTGCGAATTTTTCCAAATATCATTTTACGAGAGTTTTTGCGGCGCATGTCGGCATGACGCCTATGGCATTTGTGAATCAAGAGCGCTTGCAGAAGGCAATTCACTTGTTGGAGCAAACGGATCACACCATACTGGACATTTCAAGTCTGTGCGGTTTCGAGTCCATATCCACCTTCAATGCTGTATTCAAGAAGCACCATGGAAGTACACCGAGCGCGGTTAGGAGCAAGCTGCGAGATACCATTCAGCATACAAATCGGGAAGATCGCAATTTGTCAGCAAATCATAGCAATAAGCAAGAAGAGTTATCTTTCTCTCCAGACTACAATAGAAGTCGCAGACATCCATTGCTGCAGAGAGCGTGGGAGAACATGATTGTGATCAAGGAGCTTCCGGAAGTCGAAGTGGCGTATGTGCGGCATGTCGGGAGTTATTTGGATACCCGCAGTGCATGGGACAAGTTAAGCAACTGGGTACGAGAGCAGGGGCTTGCCACAAGAGAACTGTCATTCATTGGTGTTTCGTTAGACGATGGAAATGAAGTCGAGGAGTATGCCTGCCGCTACGATGCTTGTGTCACGCTGCCGCCGGGATTCACCAAGCAGGAACACAAGGACATCTCATATGGAACCCTGCCCGGTGGTAAGTTTGCAGTCTATTCGTATTACGATACCGTTCCGAATTTCGTGCTCGCTTACGAGACGATGTTCAGGCTGTGGCTGCCAAGCAGCGGTTATGAGGCTGATGATCGACCATGTCTTGAACTGTGCCTGAACGATCCCAAGCAGGATAAGGAAGGCAAGTGCAGAGTGGATTTACATATTCCGATTCGTCAAAGAGCATGAGAAGCATAAACAGAGGGGCGGTATGAAGGTATGATGGAACATGAACATAAGCACAAGCAGCATGAGCACGATATTGCAGCAATAGAGTGGCAGGACAAGCATGATCATCTGGATCGCATCTTGCAGCAAGCGGGTACGATTACGATAACTCCCTTGATGCAAGGTATGGAAGCAGAGACCGTTAAGGTGGTAACCGATACGGACAGCTATGTGCTGAAAATATGGAGCAGAGATTCCAAACCGGATATTCGTCTGCAATACCAAGTGCTCAATCTGCTGTATGCGCAGGGGGTATCCGTGTCTGAGCCCATCGGTTGGGGGATAAATGTGAACGGTGACAGTGTGCTGCTGACTACCTTCGATGGCGAGCCGCTGCGTGATGGCAATGATCAGACTATGAAGGAGATTGCGAATCTATTAGACCGCGTACACCGCATTTCTCCAGAAGAATTCCATACTCAGAAACAACTGCCGCGGCATGATTTCAGCGAATATTTCTTCCCAGGTATGCAGGCGCATTCGGATCTGCATCCTCTCCTAGAGCAATTGGTCGAGCTGGCAGCACCGAAGCATGAGCGAATCATCCACGGGGATTATCATCTTGGCAATCTCGTTGAGAAGGCGGGACAATTAACGGTCATCGACTGGACCAATGTGCAATTGGGAGATGCCAGATATGATTTCGCTTGGTCGCTCACGCTGCAGCAGATCTATATACCGGAGCACTTTGCCGAAGTGTTTCGTAATACGTATTTAGCTATAAATGATATCCCGCAAGAGGAGCTTGATGTGTTCCAAGCGCTGGCATGTCTCAGATGGATACTTCTGTATCGCAATGGGGGCATTCCAATGGGGCCAGATACCCTAGACAGGGTGCAGCGGTTGCTGACAAGCAATCCACATCTACACGGGATTACATGCTAAAAAGCTTAAAAGGTGGAACAAGACGGTCAAGGTCAAGGCAGTGATGTTACGATCATACGACGAATACGACTAAGCTGAAAATATGGAGCGGTGATACGTTGAACCTAGACGCAGTGTTTGGGCAATTTCCGATATTGAAGTCAGATACACTTACGTTGAAGAAAGTCGAAGAGCATCATCTGGAAGAGGTCTATGACATTTACAGCAACGATACCGTTTTTGAATATTGCGGCATTATCCCGAAGCATAACAAGGCGACCGTCAAGAACATGATCGGACATTTTGAGAGAGACTTCAATAAGAGGTCGCGCATCAAATGGGGGATATTCATCAATGAGGACAGCAAGAGATTGGTAGGCATCATGGAAGCGTTCGACTTTAATCAGAAGGTGAATATGGTGACGATCGGGTACTTTTTGGCGGAATCGCAGTGGGGGCAAGGCATTGCTGCGGAAGCGACGCGAATTGTTGTGAAGTTCTTGTTCGAGGGTGTGGATGTAAACCGAATTCAAGCCGAAGTCATGCCTGCAAATGAACGCTCGAAGCGGGTGCTGCTGAAGAATGGCTTCATCAAGGAAGGGACGCTGCGGCAAGCATCGCTCTGGTCGGGCAAAGGAATCGTGGACTTAGAGATATATGGACTATTACAGAGAGAGTATAAGATCGAGGTTTAGTGAGCAGTCCTCACTTTGTGTTGTAATTTCCTGATAAAAAGGTTCGAGGGGCTGCGGCTTCTCGGACTTTTTGTATTATTACGAGCCAATTTGGACAATCTGCTTTCTCTAATAAATAAGTACGATTCTCATAAAAAAATGATGGAAACTACTAGATTTAGAGAGCATAGGCTATAGTACAATCGGAATTGTAAGCGGTTACCATATCTGCAGCAGATAAGACGACTACATAAGCAAAGGAGGACAAACGTAACGCGTAACGATGAACAACAAGCTTTTGTTGGGAGGAATGAGATGAAGCGGTCAAGTAAGAATGCAGTGGTCTTCATGCTAGTCGTGCTAGCAACTTGGATGCTGACACCCTATTATGCAATGGCTTACGACGATGCTAGCAATGCTGTCATGCTCGATGTTGTACAGGAGGGGAATTCGATCCAACAAGACACTCCTTCGGTTGTTGATGCCACTTATGGTGGAGAGCAGCTCAAATCTGCATCCATGCCTACTGTCATTGATGTTACTTACTATGGAGCGAAGCCGAATTCACATGAGGATGCGGCAGTTCCCGTCCAGCGGGCGATTGCTGCTGCGGCGGCTGTGGATGGCCCTGTTGTTCTTCATTTCCCGGAAGGCAGATATGATTTTTATGCGGAAGATGCGGAGAAGCGGCCCTATTACATTTCCAATACAGCTTCCGAGAGCGAGAATCCAGATGTAACGAAGACGATTGGCTTGCTGCTTAAGGATATGAAGAACGTAACGGTTGAAGGCAATGGGTCATTGTTTATGCTGCATGGGAAAATGACGACCTTTGTCATCGATCAAAGCGAGGACATCGAGATTCGCAATGTGCGCGTTGATTATGAACGGCCGACGATGTCGGAAGTGAAGGTGCTGGTGATCGGCAATAACTATATGGATGTTGAGGTCAATCAGGATTCCTTATTTGAGATTCGCGGCGGTCAAGTCTATTGGGTGAGCGAACCGAATAAGGCTGGAGCGCGTTATTGGGAGTTCAAGGACGGTATCGCCCAAGAGTATGATCCGAACCAAAATATTACGTGGAGGACAGGCAATCCCGTATCCAGCGCGATAAGCGTGCAGGAGTTGAAGGCCAATACACTGCGGCTGCATTATAATCAGGCTCCGAATACCGCGGTAGGGCATGTATTTCAAATTCGAGACGGGGTTCGCAGTCAGGTGGGATCCTTCATTCATAAGAGCAAAAATGTCACGTGGAAGCATGTCACGATGCACTATACGCATGGACTAGGTATCATTGGACAGTTCAGCGAGAACCTGACATTCGAGGACATGACGTTCGCACCGCGCGCGGAAACGGGACGTACCGCAACCGGATTCGCTGACTTCATTCAGGCATCAGGCGTGAAGGGCAAGCTCAAGATAATGAACAGTACCTTCCGTGGTGCCCATGATGATGTCATTAATGTCCATGGGACTCATCTTGAAGTGGTGCGCAAGCCGGCACCGAATCAGATCGTCGTCCGCTTCATGCATCATCAGACGTACGGATTCGAGGCGTTCTTCCCTGGTGATGCGATCGAGTTCATCGATAACAGAACCCTTACGTCCGTAGGCAGCGGCAAGGTCGCTCAGGCAGACCGGCTCAACGACCGTGAAATTACCCTCACCCTTGAAGAGGACGTACCTTCGAGTATTGGCACAGGCGTTGTAATCGAGAATGCCACCTGGGCGCCAGAGGTCGAAATTAAAGGAAATCACTTCTCGCGCATTCCGACGCGAGGAATTCTTCTATCCACGCGCGGCAAATCCATCATTGAAGACAATGTGTTTGAGCGCATGCAGATGAGCGGAATTCTCATCGCTAGCGATGCGCAGACCTGGTACGAATCCGGGATGGTTCAAGATGTAACGATTCGCAATAATACGTTCATCGAGAACGGGAATCCGGTGATTCAGATTCATCCGGAGAATACGAAGTATGCAGGGCCTGTTCATCGCAATATCAACATTGAAGGCAATACGTTTCAGATGCTGGACAATACCGTACTGTTCGCTAAGAGCACGGACGGCATTCGTTTCTCCGACAACAAGATTACGAGAACGCACCCCAACATGAACCCCAATGAGCAAGTCGCATTCCACCTCTTAGAGAGCAATCATATTTCAATAGAAGGTAATCAATTCGAAGGCGAAGGTGTAAATCGAACCGTTCTACTGGACAGGACGCCTGCGGATGAGGTCACAATCTCCCCAGAGCAGCAGTTGCATGTGAATGATAAGGGAGTGCTGAAGAGTATTTCGATTGCAGCGGGCAACGACCAGACGACAGTGAAGGCGACAGCTTCAAGCGAGGCGACGCAGTACAATGGTGATGCCAAATACGCGATCGACGGCAATCCATCGACGTTCTGGCACAGCCAATGGGTTCCGTACGCACCACTTCCGCAATCGATTACGCTTGAGCTCAGCATGAAATCAGTCGTTAGCGGTTTAAGCTATCTTCCGAGACAGGAAGGGTATAACGGGAACATTACTGCTTATAAAATATATGCAAGTACAGATGGAGCCCAGTTTACCGAAATCGCGAGCGGCAACTGGTCGTCCGATTCTTCGGAGAAATCAGCGGCATTCCCTCCTGTGACAGCTTCGTTCATCAAGCTGGAGGCTACTGAAGGTGTCGGCGGCTTCGCATCGGCAGCGGAAGTTCACTTAGAGAGCCGAGTGGAGCGGGATTATACGGTTGGGCAGAGCTTTCAATTAGGGGTAAAAGGCACGACGGTTGGCGGATATGCCGCAGATCTGACGAAGGCGGTCATTACCTACTCGAGCGACAATCCGGCCATTGCCCGAATCGATAACAACGGTGTCGTGACAGGCTTGCAAGCCGGAACGGCTAACCTTACAGCGACCGTAAATTTACGTGGAAATGTGGCGGAACAGACGATTCCCGTGACGTTCAAGCCGCAGCAGGGAACTCCTGTAGAGCGAATTATCGTAACCGGTCACAATGGCATGCAAGAGATTACGGCTCCATTCGGTACGCTGCTCATGCAGGCGAAGCTTGAACCGCCGCATGCTGATAAGCAGGCGGTTGAATGGAAGGCGTATAATCCAGGCACGACACAAGCCTCGCACGTCGCCGCGATTGACAGCAATGGCCTGTTAACAGCAAAGGCTAACGGGATTGTTGAGGTTCGTGCTGAAGCAACCGATGGATCAGGTGTGTATGGCAAGGCACTCATTGCAGTAAGCGGTCAAATGACATTTGATTCCGCATGGACATGGATCAGGGAAAATAAAGAGGCTTGGTCGCTTGACGCCGAGCACAACAGGATGAAGATCAAGACGGAGAAAGGGAATCTGTGGAGGGACGCCAACTCGAACAAAAATATACTTCTGTATGCGCCATCTACCGATGATGTTACGTTGATCACGCAGCTGACCTTCAAGCCGACGAAGGCGTATGCCGAGGGAGGACTGCTGGTCTACGGCGATGATGATAACTACTTCTATGTGGCCAGAAAGAACCATCCGGGCTATGGAGGAGCCATATTCTCCGCCATTTCTGAGTCGAATGGAGCTCCGCAAGAGCAGGTAACGGCAGATCAGATTCAGAGCGATACGGTATATCTAAAAGTAACAAAGGAAGGCAATCGGTATGCAGGCTACTATAGCGCGGATCTTACGACATGGACGCAAATAGGGGGTGCATATGAAAATGCAACGATTGCGAATCTCCATGTCGGATTGTTCGCCAATAATGCAGGCGGAAGCCCAGGTGAGTATGGGGATACTGCTGAATTCCAAGACTTCCGACTGAACGATGGCATCGTACCGTTCACAGGCTATGCCGTTGATCCGACTTCGTTGAACGATACGATCACGCTAGCGAACAAGATCTATCATGCAGCGAAGGCTGGAACTGAACCGGGGCAATATCCGCAGAAGGTGATTGATGGGCTGCTGGCTGCTATCGAAGCAGCTGCTAAGGTTGCTCATGATGCAGGAGCGACGCAGCAAGAATTGAATATAGCAGTCGTAACCTTAATGGAGGCACTTGATACATTTCATAGCGGCGTCATTCCGGGGGAGATTACAGCAATTCGCATGAACGACCAACTCCTTACGGACTTTGCGCCAGACAAGATATCCTATCATATCGAATTGCCTGTAGGGACGGTTGAAGCGCCTAATGTCAGCGCGGAGACCAATGATCCACGCTTGCGGGTAAGCGTCATCCAAGCCTTGGAGCTGCCGGGGACGGCTGTGATTCGAGTCATGAATGAGGATTTCAAATTACTGCGCAGCTACTCGCTCCATTTCAAGACGCCGATAGTTCCCGAACCGGGTTCCCCATCTGGAGGATCGTCTGGAGGTTCTTCTTCCAGTGGATCTAACGGAGCGTCTGCTGGCAGCAGCGGAGCAAATAACGGTTCAGGCAATCAAACGGGCACAGGTGAAGGGTCTGCCAGTGGTTCGACAGGGACGAAGAAGATCACCCTCAAGGATATTTCCGGGCACTGGGCCCAAGATGCGATTGAGCAGGCTGTTGCACAGGGGATCGTTACCGGATATGTAGACAGTACCTTCCGTCCGAATGAGCGGGTCACGCGTGTCGAGTTCGCGGCAATGCTTAGTCGCGCCTTGAAGTTGGATGGAGATGGTTCGAAGCAGCTGGATTTCGCCGACCTCGACAAGATTCCGGTCTGGGCTCGGCCTTACGTGGCGAGTACGGTCACTGCGGACATTATTACGGGATATTCGGACCATACCTTCCGTGCAAGCCATCCGATCAGCCGTACGGAGATGATCGTGATGATCGTTCGTGCATTAGGACTGAAGGCAGATTCGCAAGCCCAGCTTCCATTCGCTGATGCGGATCAGATACCTCTGTGGGCCAGGGAGCATGTATCCGCAGCACATGCAGCAGGTTTTATTCGCGGTCAGCAGGGCAACAAGCTGGCTCCGAATAACCCGGCGACGAGAGCGGAAGCGGTAACTTTACTTGTTAAGGCTATATCAAGTAAACACTAGCTGTTGATCGCGTATTGCTTGCAAGCGGATCCCCTTTAATAGTAGTGTTAATAGATGAAGAAGCAGCCTTTTTATCTTAGAAGGCTGCTTCTTTTTTTGATATGCGATTCCACGGCTATTTCTCTCATTGCTAGCATTTTCATTTATCATCATATCTATCAGGCACTATTTTTGAAAAAAAGTTCTTCTGGATATATTGCATAAAAATAGGTATTATTGGATAATGATAAATAACTTTGTTCTGCTTTGGACTACATGAATGCTTAATATCTTCTCCTACAGTACAAACCTCGCCGTTGATTCTCAGGGAAAGGAAGAACGGTTGGTTTAGCAATAATTACCTATATCTCAGGATTCAATAGACATGTTAAAATCGTTCTTAACCTAAACAAAGATAGCATAAAAATTGGTATGGGATGTAAATGTTTTCAATAATTACTGATTGTGTTTGCTTTTGCGTACCAGAGCATAGGGGGAATAATATTGAATAAGATTTTCCGAAAGAAGTCATTGAGCCTCATGCTTGCGCAGAGCGAGAAAAAAGAATTGGCACGGGCGATGTCTTTGCTCGATTTGATTTTTCTTGGCGTAGGCTGCGTGATCGGGACAGGGATTTTCGTCGTTACGGGCGTCGTGGCGGCAGAATCTTCGGGGCCAGCGATCATGCTGTCATTTGTTATCGCGGGTATTGCCTGCGCGCTTGCTGCATTCTGCTATGCGGAGTTCTCCTCAGCAGTGCCCGTCTCGGGAAGCGTATATACATTTACGTATGCAACATTGGGAGAATTGCTAGCTTTCCTTATCGGCTGGGATCTCATGCTCGAATATGTAATCGCGGTTTCCGCAGTCGCTACGGGATGGTCTGCGTACTTTCAATCTCTGCTTGCGGGCTTTAACCTGCCGATTCCAGACATTGTATCCTCTGCTCCTAGTATGGGGAAAGGCGGCCTTATTGATTTGCCAGCGGTTCTTATCATTTTGGCAATCACAGCGCTCGTCAGTAAAGGAGTCAAGGAAAGCATTAAGTTCAACACGGTCATGGTGTTCGTGAAATTAGCTATTATCTTGCTGTTTATCGCAGTCGGAATATGGTATGTAAAGCCTGATAACTGGACGCCGTTCATGCCTTTTGGATTTAGTGGTGTGATGACGGGGGCGGCTACTGTGTTTTTCGCCTATATTGGGTTCGATATCATCGCTACGGCATCGGAAGAAGTGGAAAACCCCAAAAGAGCATTGCCAATCGGGATCATCGTATCTCTGCTCATTTGTACGATTTTATATATTACGGTATCCGGGGTATTAACCGGGATGATTCCATATACCATGCTCAATGTCGGTGCGCCGGTTGCATTAGCATTGGAATCCGTAGGGCAGAACTCGATAGCGGGGATCATATCAATCGGAGCGGTATTTGGCATTACGACCGTAATCCTTGCCATGATTTATGCACAAGTCCGCTTATCGTTCGCCATGAGTCGTGACGGCTTGTTGCCGAAAATGTTCTCGCAAGTGAATGCCAAGACCAAAACCCCAATCGGCAACACATGGTTAACCGGGTTCGTTGCGGCAGGCATTGCAGGTTTTGTTGATCTAACCACGCTTGCGCATTTGGTGAATATGGGGACATTGGCTGCGTTTACATTAATCTCGGTCGCTATCATTGTCTTGCGCAAGAAGTTTCCTGAATTGAAGGCTTCATTCCGTGTTCCGTTCGTACCCGTGCTCCCTATCATTAGTGCGCTGCTTTGCCTGTACCTTGCATCCAGCTTGCCTTATATGACGTGGATCTCATTTATGATATGGATCAGCATTGGCACGATTATATACTTTATGTATTCGCGTAAGCACAGTAATCTGAATTAATAAATCATATGTTATGTCACAAAAGAAGCAGCCTTCTATCCAGAAAGCTGCTTCTTCACTATGCCAATTTTCGTGTAGCAGCCGCCGCTCCCTCTGGGCGAGAGGGTCAGCCTTTCACCCTCCTTCCTCACCAGCGTACATGCTGTAGGGAAGATGTCCATTTGACAAATGGCGGCATTTCGATGTCGCCGTCCCTGGTCAGGATGGATGGCATATGTCAGTGGGACAGGGCTTCTGTCTTGACGGGCCGAAGGCGCGCAGTGAAATGCCGCAATATCGGCGGTTCGTAGGTGAATTCTAATCCTGTTAGTGTTTCTGCCCGATCCTTGATTGCAATCAAGGCATCCGCAATGACATCCATATGGTTATTCGTATAGACACGGCGCGGAATCGTCAAGCGCAGCAATTCAAGCTTGCTCTCCAATTGCTCGCCAGTCGCAGCGTCACGTCCCAGCAGAAAGGAACCGATCTCGACCCCACGTATCCCTGCTTCAAGATATAGCTCATTCGCCAGCACCTGGGCCGGGAATTGGGCCGCGGAAATATGCGGCAGCATCTTCTTCGCGTCTACGAAGACAGCATGGCCGCCCGTTGGCGTCTGGAACGGGATTCCGCCTTCCTCGAGGCGTCTGCCGAGATATTCGATCTGGCCGATGCGATAAGCTAGATACTGCTCGTCGATGCCTTCGCGCAGCCCGCGGGCAAGAGCTTCCATATCGCGGCCGGTCAAGCCGCCGTAGGTCGGAAAGCCCTCCATCGGCACTGTCATCGAACGCGCTTGCGTAAATAAGGTTTCATCCTCTTTAAAGGCTAGCAAGCCGCCAATATTGACAAGCCCATCCTTCTTCGCGCTCATCGTGAATCCTTCGCCATAAGAGAACATTTCACGGACGATATCAATAATTTCTTTATCTTCATAGCCTTGCTCGCGTTGCTTGATAAAGTACGCATTCTCGGCATAGCGCGCGGCATCAAAGAAAACGCGAATCCCGTTCTGCTTCGCAATGGCGGATACCTCACGGATATTTTCCATGGATACGGGCTGGCCGCCGGCACTGTTGTTCGTCACGGTAATAAGAATAAATGCGATATTTTCTGCTCCTTTTTCAGCGAGCGCATGGCGCAGCTTATCCACATCAAAGTTTCCTTTGAATGGGTAAGGCGTCGTCGTATCATAGGCTTGTTCGGTAACAAGATCAACCGCAATCCCGCCAGCCAGATCGACATGCGCACGCGTTGTATCGAAATGCCAATTGCTCAGGACATACTGTCCTTTTTGAATAAGCAGCGGAAACAGCACCTTCTCGGCGCCCCGCCCCTGATGCATGGGAATTACATGCTGATAGCCTGTAATCTGTTGCACCGCGTCGCACAGATGATAATAGTTGCGGCTGCCTGCGTACGATTCGTCGCCCAGCATCAGGCCTGCCCATTGGTTGTCGCTCATCGCGGTCGTACCGCTATCGGTCAACAGATCGATATACACTTCGTCCCCGCGCAGCAGGAATGGATTATATCCCGCCCGTTCAAGCGCCTTTTCCCGTTCTTCCCGTGAGATCATGTTCAACGGCTCCACCATTTTGATTTTAAAAGGCTCTGCGAATCGCGCCATTCCAACACCCCCGTCATTGAAAGTTTTCATTCAAAGTACAGTTTGGAAGTCCTCTCACGTATATCCAATATTTTGAAATCAATTTCATTATACTGGTAAAGTATAATGCTTTCAATCTGAGGATCCCCGGCACGATTCGGGCAGAGTGTTCGCTGTTTATATGTTGTTCAACTCCATAATCTCGCCATTTGCAGCATTCACCGCATAAGCACAGTCTAATTTTCCGCATAATATATACTTCTTCTGTTCAGGATGATACACGTAGACCGGCGTAAGCTCGATGAATCCCTTTTTCTTCAGCTTCACATAGGCTTCATCCTGACTAATGACAACCTCATCTGCTGTTTGAAAATCATCGAACATTTCGATAAATGGCAGGTTGTCCATTGCATTTACAGTCACAAAGCGCTGCGCATCAATGAAGAGAACCAGCTTGCGCTGGAATACGCGCTTGCTCGGCGTTTGCTCCCGCAATATCGCTTCTATATATCCCCGATGACGATGCAAGGTTTTTAACACCCATTGGCCGGAGTCGTTCGGGTAAAGTTGGCTCATTCCCTCAACAACCGCTGTGACCGCCTTCTCTTGCTCTACGTCGGTAATCGGGAAGGAGTCGGGATGCGGCGCACTCGATACCGCTTGTTCGGCGGTGACCGTCTCCCGCCACTCAATGTCCACCTTTTCCAAAGGCTGCGTGCTAGCCTGTTCCCATTTGATGACCTTATCGATATTCAGCCGCGAACCCGCATGGATAATGAATTCGAATGGAATGACGGAAGCTCCGTCGTTCGTCACATAAATCTCCTCGATCCCATAGAGCGGAAGAAGGCGTTGTTCCTCGTACACCGGATATTCGAGCAGCTTCAGTTGCTCCTTAGCTAGCGGCTCGACTTGTACTTGTTCAAGGGAGAGAGAAAACGCTTCTTTTTGAATCAATGACTTGGAAGCATAGAATCCATACTTGGAATACTGTACGAGCTTGCCGGCTTCATCAAAGTGGATCTCGATATGTCCGCCAGGAGATACAAGGGTAGCGTCTACGCATTCATGGAAGATATATTGGCCATTCTGGTGGTGAGAGAGCTGAAACTGCTTGCCATAGACGAGTTCGGTATCTCTCTCGATCCACGCAATGATCTCTTCTACGTTGATGTTCGGAAAAGAGGGGCTGTTCGCATAAGATTTCCCCTGTACAAAAATGACACTCGTATATTGACCAGCAGTCAGGTCATACGAAATAACGGCTGTCCCTTCGGGATTTGTATCTTCATCAACAGACTCCTTCACATAGGGCGGATACCATTCCATGCTGAGATAATAGGTCGTCTCATTGAATGGATTCACTTCCCGGTACAATTCTTGCGTGTGCAAGCGGTAATTCTCTAATCCGAACTTATGCTGTGAGGCCTGGATGATTTCTTGTATATCGATGGACATTCTTTTTAACTCCTCTACATGGTGTTGCTGTTATTGTCTTCGTTGTTGCTGCTATCATACCATTTTCAATATAAAAGTAGGTGAATGCAGCATAAGCGAAAGTGAGAAAGTTATAGCGCTAATAAGATAGTATCAGAATCAAGATTCGACAAAGGAATGGTTCGCTGTACCTATTGAGCGAAGTAGACGCAATTTCCTATACTAGAGTCGTTACCAATATCAAATTGAATAGGAGGCGTGTAATGAATCGCAACTTTCCGTTCTCGCATAAGCTTTTGCTCAAAAGTTTAAGCGCTGTTCTCGGTACGACAATTCTCACAGCAGCGCCATTAGGATCATCCTCTACAGCTTATGCCGCAAGCAGCACGAATTCGTCTCAGGTACAAGCTTGGCAGACCAACAAGGCTTACTCCGCAGGCGATATTGTTTCCCATCAAGGCAAGATTTATGAAGCGAAGTGGTGGTCCTACAATAGCAGACCTGATGCAAAAGTAACGAATGAATGGGACACCTCATGGAAGTTATTGAAGGACAACAACGAAGATACTACACCTCCTACCGCTCCAACGAATCTCGTATCGACCGAGCAATCCTCCACCTTTATTACACTCACTTGGACAGCTTCAACCGACAATGTAGGCATCTCCCATTATGATGTTTTCCGAAATGGAGCCAAAGTAGGCAGCACCATCGCCAAGAAATTCTCAGACTATGAATTGGAAGCGGATACAGGATATCAATACGTTATTCGAGCGGTGGATACATCGGGCAACTATACTGACAGTTCAGCGATAAGCGCAGCAACGAAGGGCGGTGGTGGCCCAGTCACTGACATTGGTGTAGGAGAGAGCCGTGTGCTGACCGACGACCAGATTAGTCAGCTGTGGAATGGCATTAATCCTGCCTTCCTGCCGGATGCGGCTGCAGCGGAGGTGCAAGCAGCCATTCCGAAGGCGGAATATGAGTCCACGTTCCCACTGCGCTACGGTACACCGGAATGGGATGCAAAAGCGAAGGGCAATTACTATTATAAGCCGAACCAGTCCGACTATTATTCCTATGACAATCTCGTAGCAGCAGTACGCGAGATTACGAATATTAAGTATAAGGAAGTCGTCCGCGAGGGCTATCCGAACGTGAAGCAAATTTACCGCCTGGACAAGCAGGCGAAGACCGAAACCTTGCTCTTCCAAGCGCCAGACTTCAATGATGCCAGTCATTCGAATTTGCCAAAGCTGACGCGGATCGTGGATTTCGGCAGTTTCCTGGGTGAGGGGAGCAGTAATGACCGCAAGCGCGAGCTTGCTGGGTTCCTAGCGAACATCGCTCATGAGACAGGCGGCGGCTGGTCTACGGCACCAGGCGGCGAGCTGCGCTGGGCACTGTTTTTCAATGAAGAGCTGGGCTTCGTCAATACAGACAAAATCGGCTACGTAGATGAGGACAACCTGTTCTGGAAGCCGGTACCGGGCAAGTCCTATCATGGGCGCGGTCCGATTCAGCTTAGCTGGAATTATAACTATGGCTTGATTAGCTCCATCGTATATCGCGATCCTGGTGTACTGTTGAACGATCCAGACAAGATTACGGCAGACGGGAAGCTAGGCTTTATTACGGGGCTGCTCTTCTGGTTGACCCCGCAGGATCCGAAGCCTTCCAACCATGACATCATAACAGGACAATGGATGCCTACGGCAGAACAGTTGGCGAAGGGGCTTGTGCCGGGATTCGGAGCTACCATTATGGTCATCAACGGCGGTCAAGAAGCGAATTTGCCGGAGACGGCTGATCCAGTGCGCCGCCGAGTCGCGCACTATCGTGATCTGACGACACGCATGGGCGCTAACATTGATGGCGAGAAGCTGGATACAGCGGGCATGCAGCCATTTTAATTTGGAAATAGCGAGCCACAATTTAAGAAGCTGTCTGACGGGTGGAGATTTCCACTTGTTGGGCAGCTTTTTGTATGTTTTGTAGGTAATGAAATCCATGTGATGTAGAGATGACTTATAGCACAGGGGTATTACTAATTTATTCAAATGAAAACGTTCGATTGTATGATATATTGTTGTTTGTATCTTCCTTATATAACCAAACTATTGAGGAGTGTCGAAATGATGGGGAAACGGACTGCATATAATAAATAGGTATATAGGAAACTTAGGGAAGAGGGTCGATAACATATGAAAATGCGATTAGTAGGGTTTCTATTATTTATCGCCATTATCGGGATTGTTATTGTTGCGGCACTAACGTGGAATGATAGCGTTACGGAAAAGGCGATTAGCAAGAAAGAAAAGCAGCTTCACGAACCTGCGGTTCTAACGAAGGAGCAGCAAAAAGCGATCAAAGACATCGAATTTTTGTATAACAAAATTGCAGATACCCATCCTGCCACCGTAAATGGAATACCAAAGGAACTGAAGATCCAATATGAACAAGTATTGAAGGAAATTAAAGAAAAGAAAGATCAGATATATCGCAAAGATATTTATTTCTGGGGACAATCCATTATCGCTCAACTGCATGATGCCAATTCAGGTTTTGCAATAACTCCAAGCTTTCGAAAGCGAAACATTCCAATTTTATATAAATGGTATGAGAATGGAGTGTATATATATCATAGTAATGACGAAGATTTGAAGGTTGGAGATGCAATCGTTGCCATTGGCGACAGAACAGTTGAAGAGTTGGCTCAAGAACTTATCAAATATATCCCTAGTGATAATGAGATGTTTTTGCTCGCATCGTTGGAGATATCAACTCTATTGGCTGAAGAGGTATATTTGGAGAAGTTAGGTTTGATTGAAAATAAAGATTATGTTGTCTATACCATCATGAGAGATGGGAAAAAGCTGCGGCAGCCGGTTAAGTTGCAGGTGAAGCCTGTTTCGGTGGGATATCCTTCGAATTATTCTCAAAATATAGATAAAGACAAAAACATAGCTCTATTAAAAATGAATGTGCTGAAGTCAGATGATGTGTATGATGCTGAATTAAAAAAGTTCTTCTCTTCTGTTAAGCACAATCAAATCGACAATGTCGTGCTAGACCTCCGTGATAATAAATCCGGTGGGAATATGAATGCTCTCGTGAAACTGCTCCAATATGTGAATGTGCAGCACTATCAATCCTTTGCGGTAACGCGTAATCCAACAGAGGGGAACAGTAGAGAGAAGAAAGAAGAAATGGCAGAAACAATACGTTCAATACAGAACGATCATGTTCATAAAGAGCTTGTATTTAAAGGGAAACTGTATGTACTTACCTCCAAAAATACATATGGCGGAGCATCATTGATGGCGGCGATCTTGCAAGATAACAAGATTGGGCAGGTGATTGGCGAAACGCCTGGAGGAAATGCGAATGCATACATTGCTTCCGTAAAATTCGATCTGCCAAACAGTAAATTTTCCATGTATTTATCAAGCAGACAACTCGAAAGACCGGATGCTTCCAAAGGAGCAGCGCTTGTCCCTGATTATGTGGTGCCGTCAACCTACAACAAAACAAAACATGTGGATGAGCAGCTCGCCTTTGTCGAACAACTCGTGAACAAGAATTAAATAATGCGTACACCTGTCCCCAGCGCTTCCATGCGTCTGGGGATTTTCATTGCAATGGACAAGAAAAGTGGAGTCTGAACATAAGTGAATAGGTGATTCGAAGCTTCCGCCCATGGATCTTGTCAGGTACAATGAATGCAGCAGCACTTCACAACAATTACCATTCATAAAAGGGGAGACAAGGGATGGTGTATATACGCCAAGCCGCAGTGCAGGATGTTCGTATACTTAGTGAGCTTGCTTTTGCATCCAAGGCGTACTGGGGTTATGATGAAGCATTTATGGAAGCTTGCCGGGAGGACTTGACGATTACCGAGGGGCATCTTACAGCCGCTCAATTATTTGTCGTCGAGGAGAATCGGCAGATTCAAGGATTCATTGCGCTCGAACAGGATCCTTCTCAGCGGGATAGGGGCTTAGTAACCTATTTGTTCATTCATCCGAAGGCCATCGGTCACGGATATGGACAAGCATTATGGAACCGCATGGTGGATGCTGCTAGGGATTTGGGAATACGCGTGGTGCTCGTACATAGCGATCCGCATGCGGAGCCTTTTTACGTACGAATGGGGGCTAGACGAATTGGGGAAATCGCCTCGACGGTATTCCCTGACAGGCATCTGCCTGTACTAGAAACCATAGTCTAAGATTCCATTTAGATGGGTGCGGAACAACGGGCGACAAATCATGTGCACCACAACAGTTGTATATAGAAGTAAACACCAGTATATGGAATGCCCTTCGAACTGTATCTACAATTAGAAGTGGGTCTTCAATACACATATTAGGAGGGTCAGACGTGAAAAGAATGCGGAATATGTTATTAGCACTTACGCTTATCTTGAGTCTCGTCGCAACAGCTTGCACAAGCAAGACAGCTGAAACTTCTCAGCCAACAACGGATAAACCAGCAGAAAATACAACAGCAGAGAAACCAGCTGAAAAACCAGAAAATACAGTAATTGAAGCATCTACGGTTCGTGCGAAGGATCCGTATTTGAAATTTGATGCAGGTGAAACGTACGACAAGAACGCCGTGTATGACGCTTATGAGAAAGACGTTGGCGTTAAAATTACGAATAAATGGGTCGTAGACGGAGTCGTAAGTGGGCCTCAGTTTCAAGAGAAGCTCAAGATGGCAATTGCAACTGACGATCTGCCAGACTTCTTCCCAGCTACACCAGCTCAATTACAGCAGTTGATTGAAGCCGATATGATTCAGGACTTGACTGAAGTATATGACAAATACGCAACAGATGAAACGAAAGAATTCTTGATGCGCGATGGCGGATTGCAGATGAAATCCGGTACATTCGACGGTAAGTTGATGGGGATTCCAGAGTCAGGAACTGCGTTCACGCCTCAATTCGTATGGGTGCGTACGGACTGGCTGAAGCAGCTGAACCTGCCTGAGCCGAAAACGCTGCAAGACCTGATTAAAATTATGGAAACGTTTGCAGCTAAGGATCCAGGAGGAACTGGAAAGTCCTATGGTCTAGCATTGAATAAGGAATTTTATGAACCTACAGGTGCACTGGGTCTCACTGGATTCATGAATGGATACCACGCTTACTTAAATCAATGGATAGAGGATGGTAAGGGCGGATTGATGTTCAGTGATATTCAGCCTGAAATGAAAGAAGCACTTCGCTCGTTGCAAGATATGTTCAAGAAGGGGCTAATTGATCCAGAATTTGCAGTTAAGGACATGATGAAGGAATCTGAAATGATCTTCAATAACCAAATTGGTGTACTCTACGGCCCAGAATGGACGCCTGCCCATTTGGCTCAAGGTGCGGTTAAGGACGGCAAGGTTGTTCAAGAATGGAAGCCATTCCGCCTCCTTTCCATTGATGGTACAGAAGCGTCCACGCAAATTGAACTGGGAACGGAGAAATATAACGTTGTCTCTAAGAAAGCGAAGAATCCGGAGGCTATGGTTAAATTGTTGAACCAATGGATCGCAATTGATAATCACCCGACGGAAGAACAGAAGGTATATGAGTACGGCAAGAGCATGAAGGAGAGCGGCAATAACTATTGGCAGCTCAGCCCGGTTATGGCGTTCAACCAAGCAAGCGATAATGGTTCCGTATTGCCTAAGGCAATTGAAACGAAGGATGAGAGCTTGCTGAAGACGAAAGACCAGAAGACACGTTATGCTCGTGCGATGAAATATGTAAATGGTGAAGATATTTCAATGTGGTGGGAAATGCTTATCTCTGGTCCAAACGGAGCAGTCTCAAATGTACCATACATGAAGGAGCACAACCTGTTCCATCGTAATAAATTCTATGGTGCACCGACACCAACAATGGTGGAAAAACGTGAGCTTTTGAAGCGTAAACGCGACGAGCTCTTCATTAAGATCATCATGAACCAAGTACCTATCGACGAATTTGATAAATTTGTTGAGGATTGGAAGAAGCTCGGTGGCGATGACATGACGAAGGAAGTAAACGAATGGTACGCAACAAATAAATAAGTTCACGGGGAGAGCGGCTCATATTCCGCTCTCTTTTTTATTGCGCCAGTCACTGCAATAATTGCAAATACGCTTACCGTACGTGATTTCATTGGATCAAGTGCTGTGCTTTCATCTCTAACCTACTACCTACCTCGTAATCTTCAAGCGGACTTACGAATTGGCAGGCGGAATCGCAACAGTTGTATATAGAAGTAAAGACCAGTATATGGTATGGGATTTGCCCTGAGACTACAATGAAGATAGTTCTTATTAGATATGAGGCAATCTCTTCTTTATAAATTATAACTACAAGTAGGTGGAGCTGAATGAATCAATTATCTCGGATGTGGAAGCGAGAATGGCAGCTGCATTTGATGCTCATTCCCGCACTGATTCTTATCATTGTGTTTAGTTACATTCCGATGGCGGGCATTATGATGGCATTCCAGAAGTATATCCCGACGAAGGGATTGCTGGGATCACCATTCGTGGGATGGAAGAACTTTAAGTTCCTGTTGGATTATCCAGATGTCGGACGCATCTTCTTCAATACGATTTATATCGCGTCGATGAAAATTATCGCTGGTCTAATTGTTCCCATCACGATTGCGATTCTCCTGAACGAACTGCGCAAGGAATGGGTGAAGCGGACGTTCCAGACTTTGGTCTACTTGCCGCACTTCTTATCTTGGGTATTGCTTAGCGGTATAGTCATAGATGTACTGTCTCCGTCTACCGGGGTTTTGAATCAATTGCTGGGGTTGTTTGGCATCAAGCCTATCTTCTTCTTGGGGGACAATAATTGGTTCCCTTATATCATGGTCGTTACAGACGTATGGAAGGAATTTGGCTTCGGGACGATCATTTATTTGGCGGCGCTTACAGGCATTAATCCAGCGTTGTATGAGGCTGCAGAGATTGATGGGGCTGGACGTTGGAAGCAGACCTTATATGTTACCTTGCCGGGTATGCTGCCAATTATTGTACTCATGCTTACGCTCAGTATCGGTAACGTATTGAATGCTGGATTTGACCAAATCTTTAACTTGTATAGCCCGCAGGTATATGAGAGCGGAGATATTATCGATACGTTCGTCTATCGAATGGGTGTCGTGGAATCGCAGTATGGATTTGCCACAGCAGTTGGACTGCTGAAGTCAGCTGTTTCCTTTATTCTGATTTCCGTTTCGTATGTCATGGCCTATCGCTTCGCCAATTACCGCATATTCTAGTCAAGGAGGACGATCATCGTTATGAAAAAGTCGTTAGGCCGACAAGTCTTTCTCGGATTCAATGTTCTATTTCTAGCTCTCATTTCGATACTATGCCTCATGCCACTTGTTCATATATTAGCCGTATCATTCAGTTCAGGTTCTGCGGCATCTGCAGGCAAGGTCATGCTCTGGCCGGTGGAATTCACGACTGCGGCGTATCAGAACGTATTCGGCAGACCAGAATACCTGCGGGCTTTCTGGGTTACGGTTGAGCGTTCCGTATTGGGTACGGCCTTCAGCATGTTCTTAACGATCATGACCGCATACCCATTATCCAAAGAAACTTCACAGTTCCGGATGCGAACGATTTATGTATGGATATTCGTATTCACCATTCTGTTCAATGGCGGCTTAATTCCATGGTATATGACCGTGAAAGCGGTTGGTATTATGGATACGATCTGGGCTTTGATACTTCCCAATGCAGTTCAAGTATTCAACATTATTCTGTTGCTTAACTTCTACCGCGGCTTACCGAAGGAGTTGGAGGAGTCATCGAAGATTGATGGTGCAGGGCATTTCACAACCTTGTGGAAAATCTACGCCCCGCTATCGGTTCCGGCATTGGCAACGACAGGACTCTTTACGGTCGTATGGCATTGGAATAGCTGGTTCGACGGTATGCTGTTGATGAGTCATCCTGAGAAATATCCATTGCAAACGTTCCTGCAGTCGATCATTATTAAAATGGACTTGCGCTACCTGAAGCCTGAAGAAATTGAATTAATGCAGAAGCTGTCTGACCGTACAAGTAAGGCAGCCCAGATCTTCGTTGCTGCATTCCCAATTTTAATTATATATCCATTCTTACAGCGATTCTTCATTAAAGGAATTGTAATGGGAAGTGTCAAAGAATAATAGTAGCCGAAACCTCCAAATGCAGGGAGAAAATACGATGAAACTATTATTCCGCTTAAAAGACTCTTCCATCTTCATGAAGATCATGGCTGTATTTCTAATCGTATTGCTCCCCCTCATGATGATTACGTTATTCATCAATGAGCGGGGAGCTAATAGCATTCAGCGGGAAGTATCGCGTTCTACCTTAAATACGACAAGCTTCTACCTCGACTCGCTCGATAAGGAAGTCGAACGAATTATCCGTTACTTGCCGAACTATGTAACAGACAACGATTTGCTGGAGTTGGCGGCATTAGGAATGGATCTGACTGACTATGAGCGGGCCAACAACATTACGCTTATTCAGAAGCGTTTGGAGCTCATGAAGAATTCGAGTCCGTTTATTCGCGAAGTCAAGGCATACGTACCGAAAATTGATCGTACGTTGCTCAGTCAGCAATATGATACGACGCTCAATCGAGGGGAATTTTCTGCCATGCAGCATGAGAGTCCTTTCTACAGCAAGCCGTTCATATACTGGAACGATCGACTGTTTATTACCCTGCAATACCCGACGACTACTTTCAAGGATCCAATCTATTTAGTTGGTGCAGAGCTGTCCGTTAGGAAGATCAAGGAAGCACTCGATCAGATTGCGGGCTCTCTGAATGGAGAGACGATGCTGCTGAATGTAGAGCACGGATGGGATATTCGCAGCAATGAGCAATCGACACTGTACGATTCAATGAAGGAGTTTATTCAACAGAAATGGAAGGAAGAGAAGCGTGAAGGCTACGACATCGTAGAGTATGACGGAGAGCGGTATTTGACGGTTTACAAATACTCCGCTATATGGAGTTCTTACTCTGTGACCTGCATACCGGAATCAACCGTTCTGGGGCCGATTCAGAAGTATCGGCAATGGTTCTGGTGGGCATGTGGATTGGCTGTGGTGGCAGCGCTGTTTTTCTCTTACTCCTTGATGAAGCTCATGTATCGACCGCTCATGAAGCTCATTCATGCGTTCAGGCGGGTGAAGCAGCTGAACTTGACGCCTGTTCCGATTGATCGCGGTCATGATGAGTTCGGATATTTGTATCAGGCGTTCAATGATACCGTGCACTCGTTGAAAACACTCATTGAACAGAACTACGAGCAGCAAATTCGAAGCCAGCGCTCGGAACTGAAGCGGCTTCAATCGCAAATCAATCCCCATTTCTTGTACAATTGCTTCTTTGTACTGTGCCGGCTTATTAAGTCGGAGGACAAAGAGAAGGCCTACCAATTCTGCTTGTATATCGGCGAGTATTTTCATTTCATTACCCGGAACGATGAAGATGAAATTCCGCTAGAGATGGAAGTGAAGCATTCCTCGACCTATGTGGAGATGCAATCGATCTGCTACGGGGATCGGATTCAAGTGTTCCTCGACATCGAGAGCCAGCCAATACGTGTACCGCGTCTTGTGCTGCAGCCGATCATTGAGAATGCCTATAAGTATGCATTCGGCAATATGCGTGGAGCAGGAGAGTTGTGGGTTCACAGCGAACAGGTTGAAGATGGAGTTGTGATCAGTGTTGAAGATAATGGAGATGACTTAGACGATGAGAAGCTGAATGAGCTGTGCAATCGCCTTGCCAATTGTACCAATCACATCGATGAGACGACAGGGCTAATTAATGTACACAGACGGATACAGCTTCGCTACGGAGATTCATATGGATTGAAATTGTCGCGTTCTGAACTTGGCGGACTGAAGGTACGTATACATCTTGGGCTTGAATAAAGGAGGAGATCGGCATGCGACGAATGCTCATCGTGGACGACTTGCCTATTATTGTAGATGGTTTGCTGGAGTTATTTCAGGGCATGGAACATCTTGAACTCGATATTTTGAAAGCGTATTCGGGTGAAGAGGCATTGGATATGATGCGCAGGTCCGCTTCGCCCATAGATATTGTTATCTCTGATATTAAAATGCCTGGCCTGGAAGGGATTGAGCTGCTTCGAAATATTAAGCAGAGTTGGCCGAACTGTAAAGTGATTTTCTTGACGGGCTATAATGACTTCCAGTATGTGCAAAGTGCTATGGTTCTTGGCGGGTTCGACTATATCTTGAAAATTGAGAGCGATGAGAAGATTGTTGCTGCTGTTGAACGTGCCATTGCACAGCTTAACAAGGAATGTGAGCAGATGCGCAGGCTAGAGCAGGCGCATTATCGGATGCGGCAGGCGCTGCCGCTGCTGCAGAGAGAATATGTTTGGGAGCTTCTAGAGGGCAAGACCGAGATGCTGAGAGGGATTGAGCGTCATTTTCAAGAATATGATATTCCGCTGCGCGCCGATCTGCCTGTCATGATGGTGGTTGGCAAGGTGGATGCTTGGAAGAATTCCTTCAGTTCACTTGATAAATCCTTATTGCTGTATGGCGTTCAGAATATCGTCGAGGAGTATGTCACCCCGTATATGGAATGCTTCTCTTGCCCATTCGAGCATTCCAAGCTTGTATGGCTGCTGCAGCCGCGAATGACGCAAGACGGCAATCATAGCTACTCCTACTCCAGTTATGAGTCTCATGAAGATGTGATGTCCGAGTCGGAAGTGTGGAAGTCATCACAGGCTCGCTTGAACGGAGTTATGGGCATGATTCAACAGACCTGTCAGCGTCTTCTGCAAGTAACGGTATCCTTCGCACTCAGCAGTACATCGACGGAATGGGCAAGTGTAGCGGAACGATTCCAGATGCTGAAGTATTGCTTCGTGTCGGGGGAGCGGCTGCCTAACGAGGTTATTTTGACGGATTCCGATATTATGCAAATGCAGGAGTGTGGAAACGGCACGGATACGCAAGATTACTTTCAACATAACCGAATTCAACTGCTGCTGAAATGTCTGGAGAACAATCATCGCAAGGAGTTCTATGAATTGTTCCTGCGCATTACGAAGGATTGGAACAATGAGGAGGAGAGCAGCTATGCTCGGAAGATGGCGTTGTATCATTCCTTGTCGGCGCTGTTCCTATCCCATTTAGGAGAGAATCCGAAGTTGAAGCAAGAGGTTGGCGCGAAGATGGATATTAGTTTCTTGTACCAGAAGAAGGAGTCATTCACATGGCTTGATATGAAGAAATATTTCTGGGAACTCGCTGATCATTTGTTCGAGCGGCAAGAAGGAAGAGAAGAACAAGTTCCAGGTGAACTGATCAAGCGAGTTCATCGTTACATTGCCAATAATTTAACCCGTGATATCTCGCTGATTGCGATTGCGAACGAGGTAGGGTTGAATCCTTCCTACTTATCTAGACTATATAAGCAAATGACAGGCATCGGGATCTCCGATTACATTAATGACTATCGAAATCTGCAAGCGAAGGAATGGCTGCTCAATACCTCGAAGAGGGTCAATGAGATCGCGTCCGCACTTGGTTATAATTCGGCGCTGGCCTTCATTCGCTTCTTCAAAAAGCAGAATCAGATGACACCGCTTGAATATCGGATGAAACTGCAGGAGAAGAACGTCAGAGAGGGAATGTCCTAGAGCCCTAGAGCGTAGAGATTGTCCAGCAGTGCGGCAAGTGAAGTTCGCAAGTTCTCTAGACCTTCAGTCATGGCAAGCTTGGCTGGAGGTCTATTTCTTTTTGTTCTGCAATTCTTTTTCCACAATTAGGTTGGCCTCTCCAGTGGATGTTATTTATAATGAGTGTTATATGCCCGTAAATGGCGGGCCATATGAATCGGAATGCCATTTTAGCGGATACGAAACTATACGGAATGTGATGGTTTGGTGTGATAGGTGATAGGAGGTTTAGCGGAATGAGGGGAAAGATCGGTTCTTTTTTGAAATTTTGCGGCGGTTTTCTCATATTTGCGCTTATACTCAGTATCCTTGGGATGCTTATGGATCGATCTATGTTTACGAAGGATTATCTAATGGTATGTCTGCTTGTATTTCTTCTTCCGGGATTGGTGCTCCGAAAAATAGGGGGCAGTATGAAGAAAAAAGCAGATGAACGCGAGCAATTGCGACAGCTAGGGCTTAATCCGCCTAGCATGGCCTTCCAATCATTCCTGCGATTTGCAGGAGGATTTCTTATGTTCTTATATGGGATCGTATGGTTTGGTATGATCGTGAACTGGTCGACGCAAGGAGATAAGTTCATGTTGGCTGCTCTTTTTGCGCTGCTCTTTTTCACACCGGGGGTATTGCTCTGGTGGGCAGCATCAGGATTGGAGAAAAGGTCACAGGAGCGCTTTAGAAGAGAGCATCTAGCTTATTTCGAACAGGAGCCTGTGCCAATGCCTTCGTATGCGCCAACAATTGAGGAGATCGTTGAGGAACCTCCAGCGCAGCCGATTCGTCGTGCAGGAATGGAAGCAGCAGCTAGTTCGACTGTACCACAGACTGCACCACAGCTGCCGAAAATGATTGCATGTTCTAGCTGCGGCGCACAAACGAGCGTATCTCCTAGCTCCACCTCAACTTGTGAGTATTGCGGTTCAACGGTGACTTATCGGTAAGTTTATAGGACGTAAGATAGCAGCCAGGGGATAAATTCCTTTGGCTGCTTTTATTTTATACAAGTAATTGAGGAGATTCATATACAGTAAAAAGTGATTTATCTCCGCTCCGTTAGTGACTAAATTGTCACCTTCACTGTCACTTGAAAGTCATTTTAGACAGATAACATGATATCCATCAGCATAGCTATGGAAATCGGCTATAAAGGAGTAAACCATGACTAAACAGCAGCGTAAGATTATGTTGGGCATAACCATATGCTATACATTTTTGATTCTTTATTTTATATTTCTAGCTTTCGGTAGAGTAGGTACCATAGATCAAAAGGATGGTTACACCTTTATTCTTATACCGGACAGTTTTTTTAGGCTGCCAAGTGTATCAGATCTTCTACATCCTACTCTGATGGACTTGGTTGGATTTGGAAACATCGCAGCTTTCATTCCTTTTGGCATTTTGATTCCGTTGTTATATCGAACGGGCTTTATTCGATTCATTGCATTGTTCATCCTATCCATTCTCGTGATTGAAACGATTCAGGCACTAACGTTGCTTGGAAGCTTCGATATTAACGACGTAATTGAAAACTCATTAGGCGCAGCAATCGGATTCTGGGCGTACAAACTTGGCTTTCGTACAAATAATATCCGGAAAAGTATAGCTGCCACGGGCATTTTCATTGTTGTCCTTATGACTGTGGTTTGGGGGAGCTTCGGGATTGTTGACAAGGCGTTCACCCAAGAAATGGGTCCCTTTGTGGCGTTGAACGAACTGATAGACAGTACCGGAAATACATCAACGGGCACAAAACCATACAGTTTCAAAATTGGCGGTCAAACCGTAGAACCCAAATATAATGTGTATAGTATCGAAGGTAAAAATAGGGAAACATACACGTATTCGTTAGGAAGTAAGGAGCTGTATCTTTCCTTGTATTATGGAGTTCCCGATCAGAAGGAGTTGCAGGGGAGAATAAGTGTTTCCGTTGATGGACATGAGTTCCTGTCTGCGTCTGCAGAACATCAACGCCATGAGCCGGAAATATTCACAGTTTATCTCGAAAAGGCAAATGAGCTAACGATAACCATTGAAGGAAACGAAAGACTGTGGGATGTTGCGTTTAGAGAGATGAAATATTTTTGGAGCTGGGAAAAGCGCTAGCAATAAGGCGAAATCTGAATGCTGTATAAGATAAGGTGAGTGATTCATGTTCTAGATTGTACATCGATAGAAGCTCGCCGATCTAAATAAGCAGCCAGGGGACGAATCCCTTGGCTGCTTTAATTTATATGACGAATTGTATATGAAGTGCGACAGTTACCATTAAATAATCCTACATGCGCAAGGATGGTCTATAAGAGTCATTGCTCAAGTCGTATGATGGATTAATGCTTTCTTGCAACGATGGCGAACCGTTGTTCATTCGTACGAATGCCCTTGTCTGTCCTATTGTCGGCGACGAATTGCTTGAAGATGCGCATATCGTCCTCGAATTGCCCGAAGTTCGGTATCGTTGGCGTATGTGTAAGGATGAACATCAGATCTTCTTCGGTCTGATAATACTGTGTCAGATTGATTTCATAGGATTGGATATTCATGAATCCAGCTTCGCGAAGCTCTTTCAGATATCGACGCAGCAAGGTGCCGGATTCAACGCCGTTGCTTTGTCCTCTGCCGAATGCCTGCTTCAGGTTGAGCTTGTTGCCTTCACTGATTTGTTGGGTAAGGAATACGCCATCGTCCGTCAATACCCTGGCAACTTCTGCGGCATTGAATTCAGAATGTCGACAAGTGATGATGTCGAAGTGTCGATCTGGGAACATGAGCTGCTCTGCGTTCATTTGCATAAAGCGAACATTGGACTTCTGAGCTGCTGCCAGATTCGCTTGTGCCGTACAGACCATGCTTGCAGAAGCATCGATTCCAACGAGCAGAAGCACTTGACCTGCGATCGGCAGCACAGATTCACCGCCACCTGTACCGATGTCGAGCAGGATGTCCGACTTGGCGCACAGCTTGCCAGCCTCATGGAATAGCTCCCAATTCGTCCCCTCTGTAGTTGATTTCACTTGACTGAAATCCCAACCGTTCAGCCTGCCTACTTGATCATAAAATTGTTTGTAATCGAAAGAATTCATATTGATTCCGCCTTCCAATAGTATGTGAAATTAATGGGGCATACGAGTTGTCAGAACGGTAGGAACTGTACAACTGCATATCCTTCTGAATGGATTCCATTTCGTTGCGCGGCTCTCTGGTTCCGTTAGGCTCAAAAGGGCAGACTATCCCCTTGATAGCTGGTACGCGTTTTGACCCAGCTCGGAACCTACATACCTCGAACGTTGCGGAATGACATCCATTTCACCTCATTGGAAAGAATGACCGAATTATATCATGGGAAAAGATTGAAGGTCAAAGCATTATCTCTCTTGATCGTTATCTCATAGAATTCAATAAACCATATAAATCTTATATAGCAAATATTGGGTATCGTGTTACAATAATAGATACTACGTGTCTGCTGGTGGACGATGCAACTTCCACGTCCCAGTCAGGCCAGAGCTTCTGGAGGAAACCGTGAAACCGGATTATGCTGGCATTTGTTTGAATCGAAATGTTGTGCTTCATCATTCCTATAAAGTGAAGAAAGTAATCGCTTGCAGCGAGCTGGCCAATGTATATGCGGGACGGAAGCTGGAGGACGGAGCGGCGGCCATCGTGAAGGAGTTCTACCCGAGGCAGGTAGCTCTTCGCGATCTGGACAAGCGAACCGTGCTATGCCGTGTACCCTCTGTTCAACGGCAGTATGATGAGCTGCGGGAGGCCTTCCTGATGGAAACGCAGATGCTGCAGCAATTGAGCCACTCGAACATCGTTCGCCTTGTGGATTATTTTGAGGAGAACGGGACGCATTATATGATAATGGAGTATTGCAAGGGCATCTCGCTTGAGCGGTTTGTTGAAGAAGGCAGGCTTGTTTCCGTGGCCGATTTCCTGCGCGATACGATACTGCCGCTTGCATCTGCGCTTGAATATGTCCATGCGCAAGGCATCATTCATCGCGATATCAAGCCAGCGAACATTATCATTGGAGAGGACGGTCAGCCGAAGCTGCTCGATTTCGGTTCTGCTATATACTATGAGAAGACGGGTCATCGGATTTTTACGAGCACGGGATATTCGCCGCTTGAATTCTATTCCGAAAAATCGCAGCAGGGAATCACGTCCGACGTATACAGCTTTGCAGCTACGATGTATTTTTGCCTAAGCGGCCGCACGCCGAATGATGTGACTAGGCGCTTGTTCCAGGATAATCTGGAATCGGTCAGAAGCCTAAACCGCAGCGTCAGCCCGCTGATGGAGCGCACTATTCGCAAGGGACTAGCGGTTCGCCCAGATAAGAGGCATGCTTCCATGAAGCAGATGAAGGCCGCGCTGCATGCGGAACGAATTCTGCTGGCAATGGTTGAGCGCTTGCTCGGCAAGCACAAGGCGCGGCAGCAGGATGATCGCAAGCAGGCTTAGAAGTAGGATGTAGGTGCAACTACGTTTGCAACAGGTCATGTTGTACGATTTACATCAATATAGTGTGCTAGGTGGCATTTATAGGATTTGCTGCATAAAGCGCAACATGGCATGACGATGCCTTATTAATAAATAAAGAGGAGGCTGTCCCACATCGGACAGCCTCCTCTTATTTACTTATTGAAATCTAGGTTCTGCTGAATCGGGAGCCTGCTCTATTTCCATTGCCCCTGCCGGTTGCCAATTTCAATTAACGTGACATTGCAGACGGATCTGCATACGATACAACGCCCTGTTTAACAGCTTTATAGCGCAGCTCGATCTCCGTTATCCCATCCTCGAACGTAATGTACAGCTTATCATTGTATTCAAGCGTTGCCGTATCGCTCGGCTTAATGGGTGTACGTCCCTTCGCTACTGTACAGTTGGTACGGTGCTTGATTCGGAGCGTTCCGTTCTTGCCGGCCTCGAACAGGATATGGGCGGCTTCCGGCAACGGCTCATTCACATCCAGGCGGGCAAACAGCTGCTGAAGGCTCACCTTTCGTGTTTTGCCGAAGGAAGTAAGTGGCCAGTATTTAACGGGAACCTCGTTGCCGCTTGCCGTATTTAAGAAGTACCCTTCCAGTCTCCCAGTGAACGTCGGCTTTGGACGCAGCAGCACGTATAGTGCGAATAAGGCAATCAATGCAGCCAACGCACAGCCTCCGATAATCCAATAACGTTCCCACACCGAAGAAATCTGCACGTTCAGCTTTCCAGTAACCGTTCCCCCCTCAGGGTCGGTTGCCGTTACGGTTATTTCCGAAGAGCCGGAATGCAGCGGGGATAGGTAGAGCGTCGCACCGTCGACACGTGCCTCCATTCGATTTTTATGATCGCTGGAGACAATCTTGTACGTCAATTCATCCCCGTTCGGATCGGTGAAATAATCCCCGAAATTCAGCTTCGCCTCGCCATCTTCCTTCACAATGCCAATTTGATTCTGTCCGGACAATACCGGCGCTTTATTGACGATTTCGAGCATGCTGCCTGCGGTTTCTCTGAAGAAATGAGGCCCAATCATGACGACAGTCCAGTCGTATTTCCCTGATGTCCGGAAGCGATGCTCCGCCGAGAAGCCTGTCCCATTGTTCGTCATCTGCACGCGTTCTTTCTGCTTCGTCTGACGATTGGTGATAACAAGCTCTGCCTGTACGTCCGTGTATACATCCTTATCTTCCAAAGGCAGCTTGTTCGGCAAGGAATACAAGCGAGCCGCGAAGGCTGTCGGCAGTCCTTTCGTCGCTTCCTTGGAAGTCAATTCCCCGCCTGCCCGCATGTTATAGCTGCCAAGCAGGTTCACCTTTACAACATCGCCTGTCATTCCCCTGAACTTCAATAGCAGCTCGCCTTTGCGCGGCTCGGGAATCTTCATCAACGTATATTTGCCGGATTTATAGAATCGCGCATTCTTGGTGCTGTTATAGAGCTGAGACTCCAGCAATGGGCTCTGAGACAACAGAATGAGATTCGCCTCTGACATGCTGGAGTTCGGAAGAGGAACCTTTACTTCCTGCATGCCTCCAGTCGCAGTTAACGCGGCGATCGGAACGAGAACCGATTGGATTTGATCGGCGAAAATGCGGTTGAATATATCAGGCAGCTCCTCTGCGCTGGTCGTAATATACGAAGTGCCTCCGGTCTTTGCGGCAATGGTCTTCAGCTGCTTCTCATTCACCGAGCCGTCATGATTCAGGCCGATGGTGTAAATACGGTATCCCTGCTTGTTCGCCTGCTGAATGACGCGCTCTACGTCTTGGTTCGAGTCGGCGATCGTTCGGCCCGTGTAAGCATTGCCGAAGTCGGTGCCTCCGTCGGACAGCAGAATAATGAAAGGCTTATGGCCTTGGCCATTACCTTTACCAGCGATTTCGGCTCCCTTCTTCAATCCGAGGCCTAGATCCGTATACCCATAGCGGCGAAAGCTGCTGATCTGACGCTTCAGCTTCTCCTTCTGCCCGGGCTCAGCAAGCGAAGTTAGCGGCTCCGAGGCCACGATTCTGTCGTTATAGGCCACGAACCCAATACGCGTGCGCTCCGAATCGCTCATGTCCATGAACATATTGACGACTTCCGACGCAATGCCTTCCTTGTCGGTCTCGTTCATGGAATAACTGACGTCCATGACGAATACGGCATCGATTCCTTGTGCCGAATCGGCCTGAGCTAGGGTGTGGATAGGTATTAGGGCTGATGACGTTAGGAATAACAAGCAGGTCGTAAGCAGGAAAATCATAGATTTGAAAATATTTCGTCTACACATAAAAGCTATATACCCACCTTTTAACAAAAAATATAAATATTTTTTGCTGCGATATAAAGTATTTGTTAGATTCTACCGAAATATTTGGGAAAAGGAGGAATGGTGTCTGGGATACTGGGCAGTTGGTACTGTCATCCTATCTCAAATCATCGGAAATAAGTACCAAAAAGTGAAGGGATAACGACAAATTTTTTTCTTGATTTGGGTAAATAAAGGGGATTTATAGCGAATTTGAGCGACAAATAAATAATATTGACAAATTTGGGATGTTCTCTCTAAGATTTAAATAGAACTAATCACCCAAATTATAGAAAACTGTATTTGCGAAGGTATGATTTCTCTTGCATGTCTAGTGCGAGAAGACTATTGCAACGAAATAGAGAGGAGGAAGCATAAAGTCGTGCAAGCCAGTCCTAGCGTATGCGTTCAAGCGTAAGCCAAGTTGGTTGCCGTTTTTTGTGCTGACATTATGGACATTATCAGTCAAACGAACCGAGCCATGCTTTTCGAGGAGATTAACCCGGAAATGCTGGACCTGCTGACCATCGTAGGCGATGTCAAAGGAATCGACAGCCTCAGTGACGACAAGATCAAGGAAGTGAACGAGCATCTGCTTGTTCGGAGCTTCGATGAGTTCCTCGACAAGTTCTCTCCGAGCGTGTATTCGTTCTACAATGCAGCCAATCAGAAAGTGATGTATACGCTGAAGAAGCCGGAGGGAATCGCGGAGGATTGCATCTCAGAAATTAAGATCGACCAGAACAATGATTTTCTGAAAATGCTGTTCACCTTGATCGATACGAAGCGCAGTCAGGGAATTACGAACGTCGATTTCAAGTTCGAGAATTTGCTCGACATGATTTCGCCGAAGAAGGTGATGGACGATATTCGCCAAGTGCGCAAGGAAATCCATTACTTGTACGGCCAGTATGACAAGCTGGATGAAGGGGATCCGAAGAAGCTTGATTTGGGCGATAAGCTGAACGGGATGTTCGAGGACGCCAGCAAAAATTACAACAACGTGATGGCAATGCTGCCGCTCGCGATTGAAGATATCAAGACACGGCTCTTGCTGGGCGGCTCGCGGGAGGAGAATCAAGCCGAGGCGATCCAAATCGGCATGCTGACGATCGGTGAGTCGGGCGAATTGAAGATCATTGAAGCGCCGAAGAGCGATAATACCGAGCTGATGCTCTTGGATGACAACAGCGGTACCGAGCTTTCGAACGTGTTCGGCGAAGATTATGAATCCATTACAGAGACGCCGTCTTCTTACGTGAAGGATTTGGTAGTGCGTACATTCTGTCCGCTGCCAGCGGTACATAACGAGGTCGATACGGAGACGGAAGTACAAAACTATAATACGTATTTGGAGTTCTACAAGAATGCGAAGGATGACTTTGTAAAAACAGTCAAGCCGCTCGTGGAGAAGATACTGGGCGTACGGATGTTCTTCGATCAGTATGCGACCAAGAACAAGGGAATGCTTCCGTCCATGCTCATCACGAACGCGAAGCTGGATATGACCGTGAAGAGCAGCAATATTCCGCGCTTGGAGACGTATCTGAACACGGTGAACTCGAAGAATGAATTCTCCGACACGATCTGGTTCGGGATTGTGCCGTCCGTCGAGTTGGAATCAGCCGGCAAGGTGAAGGTGTCCCGCGAACGCTTCCGCGGCAACGGCAAGACCGTGAAGCAGGAGGGCAACACGATGGAATCGCTGTCGATGCTCCTGCAAGTCGTGAAGGACTATAAGGTGCAGGTATTCTTCAACTTCGAATCTGGAGAAGAGACGACCTTCAACAGTCTGGCAACCACCGGTCTCGATAAGTATATCGACAAGTGCAGTAGCATGGTTCGCAAGGAATACAGCGAGTTCGCCATTCCATGCATCCCGAACTTCACCATTATTCCGAAGGATAAGTCCGGCGTTGTCATCGATAGCCGCATGCTCCACACGGAGGACGGCGTCAAGCTGTCCCAAGATAAGGAAGACATCTTGAAGCTGTGGATCGAGGGCGTGTACGTAGGCGCCGCTTATGTTGCTGCCGGGGTCGTTGCTGCCTATCAGTGTCCGGAATATTTGCGCGAATCGTTCAAGAACGTCAGCCGTGACTATCCGGGCGTACGCTTCGATATTGAAGCAAGCGACCATGCGCTGCGCGCGGTTACGACGATGGCGAAGGAGATTACTGGATTTACGAACAACATCAAAGACGCGATCAACTATAAAAACTTTGGCTTCGTCTTCTCTTCCGAGAATGCGCAGCTTCAGGATAAAGACATCAAGCGAATCACGGTATACAAGGCCAGAAGCATGGCATTGACCGAGAATGGCTTCGATTCCATATACAAAACGCTTGTCAGCACCTATATCGAGCGGATTCTCCGCTTCCAGACGGGTGACTTCAAGCATGAGAACATCGTGAAATTCTTTAGCAATAATCCGAGCAGCCAAAGGAGCAAGTGGCTTGGTACGCGCGGCTTTGTCAACTCGATCATTCAAGACGGGGATGACATGTCCTATGTGATAGACGACAAGAGCAATCTATGCCATATCGATCTTGTGTTCAACGGCAATGTGAAGAATCTCGAAGTCATGATCACGAAGGGCACTACGCCTGTTAAAGCCTAATGATTAGAAGCTTGGCTGGCATATGGAAGCGTATGTTAGAGGCGTGCTTCAAGCGCGCCTTCCAACATAAATCCCGTAAGCATTCCATGCTTGCGGAACCTAAATTATTTTCATTCAAGGAGGCAAAATTCATGGGATTCATACTTAGAGTAGAAGGCGCAGAAACGATCGAGCTCGGCATGGACAACATTCAGAAAGTTGTGTATGACACGGACACACCGAACGATTCCAACGCAAGATCGACGGACGTGGGCGCGACGCTGCGCATTTCCGGCAAAATTATCACGGCGACTGACGGTGACAACGCTGACGACACGAAGAAGCTGGCATTGTGGTCGCTCGTTCCTGCCGAGAAGGCGGACTGCTACCGCAAGGTGACGCTTGAGGTTGTCGCTGCGGATCAAGTGGTGCGCAAAGTGTATTTCCCGAACGCATTCGTGGTTGACTACTCCGAAACTTACGGGGACACGGAAGGCGTAGGTACATTCACGCTGTACATCAAACAAAAGAAAGACAAAACCGAACTGGCTACAATCGACGGCGGTTACCCGGTATAAGCAGGTACGACCTGTTCTGGTGGCAGAAATGCGGACAACAAATATTAAGAGGCTTACAGCCTCTTAATATTTTTATCCGGTACACTGGGGAATTCATGAGAGCCATTGCAATATTTTGTTGAAAACCGTTAGAAAGGCAGGGGCGAGGCGAATGACGAACTATTATGAACTTCTGGGCGTACAGCGGCATGCATCGCCTGAAGAATTGAAGAAGGCATATCGGCGGCTCGCCAAGCAGTATCATCCCGACGTAAATGGGGGAAGCAGCGAGGCGGAACAACGGTTCAAGCAGATTCATGAAGCCTACGCGGTGCTTCAGGATGAGGCTGCACGGAAGGCTTATGATGATAAGTTGGGTGGCATGGAGCGAGACTCCGGACGAAATCATCAATCTACCCATTCAAGAGGGAGAAATGCAGCTTCTGGAAAAGCGGCAGGAGAACGGGCGGATTTTGATCCACGGAACGTGGAAGCCAATTTCGCGCGATTTTTCGGCTTTGATCCAAAAACGAAGAAGCCAATGCAGAACGGCGGTAAGGACGCGGGGAATCCGATAGATACGTCCGAGATGTTCCAACGCTTTTTCGGTATGAACAAGAAAAAATAGAGTGGCTCTGCCGATTGCCTATGCAATTCGGGTACGGCTTCGGCGACTATACGCACGCGGTATGGTATTTTCGGACGAATATGACGAGGCAGAGTGACATGTGAGAACAGCTCCGAACAAGCTAGCAAAGCCATCGTTTTGCTTTAGGTACGGTGCTTTTTTTGATAAAAGGGATGCACATGAGTTGAGCGAAGCAACGGAGGAATGAGATGTGAGTAAGCAAAATAGCAGCGATCAAGTTCACCGTCATGCCAATCGAAAGAGCGGGTGGATCGCGCTCATTGATATAGGGGTTGCAGCCATTGTGGTTGCTGCTCTGTTATATGTGTACATATGGAACATCGATCCCGTCCTGAAGGCGGCGGTCGGAGTCCTTCTGGCGATCGCGATAATCGCGTATGCGGCGCGGCGTTCCGGTAGTCGTGAAGCAGGCCGGCAGGACGAAGTCGACACCATTGCCAAGCTTGTACTCCTGAATGATGAGGGAGAGAGCGTAAAGGAATGGTACATCCACGGCGAAACATCCTTGCTTATCGGCAAAACCGGTGCAGAAGGTGAGGTTGACATAGATCTGTCGGATTCGGAATATGCGTCGCTTATTAGCAAGCATCATGCGGTGCTCAATTATGCCTCGGGCCAATGGTTCATCGAGGATCTTGATTCCCGCAGCGGGGTTGGCATTCGAAGAACTGGGGGGAAAAAGGCGAATCAGTTGGAACCGGAGGAACCATGTCGGATTCATTCCGGAGATGTCATCAGCATTGCCAACACGCGGTTACTGGCGAAATAATGAACGATATATTGACTTCATGATCATAAGAGAACTATTCAAATTGACGGGGGAATGAAGAAAGATGAGTCTGACAAGATGCGCTAACGGACACATGTTCAGTACGAGGAAGCATGGCAGCATATGCCCTTATTGCAGCATATCGGTGGAACAGCCGCAGAATGTGGACGCGAAGAGGCCGCCGCGCGTGGAGGACAATGAGAAGACGATGCCGTACCTGGGGGAAACGACCGGCATCGAGCCGGTAACCGGCTGGCTCGTATGCATTGATGGCCCTCAGCTCGGTCAGGACTATCGGATTATGGCGGAGAAGAATTTTATCGGCCGCGCAGAAGAGATGCATATTCGCATCTTGGGCGACAATGCCATCTCGCGCAGGAATCATGCGGTAATCGTATATGATCCGAAGAAGCGCAATTTCTACCTGTTGCCGGGAGATGCCTCGGGACTTGCTTATCACAACGAAGAAGCTGTTTATTCGCCGGTGGAGCTGGCAGCGTATGATGTCATTCAGCTCGGGCGCAGCAAATTTATCTTCATTCCGCTCTGCGGCATACATTTCGAGTGGAATCACAATATGGGTTAGGGATGATGACCACAATGGATGTACAGAATTGGGTACCGTATTTGATCGTGTTGACTTGTACTGCCGCAATTCTGCTTCTGCTGGGTGTGCGGCGCCGGCTGCTGCTGGATACAGCGAGCCTTGAGCCACCAGCGTCCGGCATGCCGATCGGCAATGGACAGACGATTGGCGCCCGTGAGGAGCAGGACGATTATTTCGCCAGCGTCACGACCGCACACGGTACGGCCGCCGTACTTGCGGACGGCATAAGCGGCCTGGCGCACGGCAGAATGGCGAGCACGCTCGCGGTGACCGTATTTATTCGAGAGTTTCTCAAGCTAGAGCATATTCGGGAAGTCCAGAGCTTTTTCGCGAAGGCGGCCAAGATAAGCAATACGGAAATTTTGCGGAATTTGAAGGGCGCTCCTGGAGGAACGACGCTGGTAGCTGCCGTCATTGCGGATGATCTTCTGTACTGGGGAGCCGTGGGCGACAGTATGATCATGGTGTTCCGGGAAGACAATTTCATCCGCATGAATGAACGTCATATCTTGGAGTCGGTGCTGCAGGAACGCTGCTTAACGGGGCAGATCACAAGGGAAGAAGCGATGGAGCACCCGATGAAGAGGAGGCTCATCAATTACTTGGGGTATGAGAATTTCAAGAGCATCGAGATTGGCAGCGAGCCGTTCAAGCTGCAGCCGGGAGACCGGATCCTTCTCTGCAGCGATGGGGTGTACAACACGATGACGGAAGTGGAATTGGAGCAGATTCTGTCCAAGCCGATTTCACCTCACGATGCAGCCGAGGAGATCATCGAAGCGATCGAACAGAAGAGATTGATCAATCAAGACAATGCGACCATTGTCATCGTGGATAACGCATGAAGCCTGCTGTTCCTGGCTTCGGTAGATTTCTGAGAGAGACAGATCGAATCGACCACTTTACTCGCTTTTGATTGTGTGAAGGCGAGAATTTCCTTTTTGAACACGAGCTCCGTGATAGGTATGCGAATCATGGGACAGGAGAAGCGGGGGTAAGGATGAGAAAGGAGAACAGCGACTTTAAGACCAGCTTCGTGACGGAGGCCGGTTCTTTTCTACATAATAAAGACTATTTCGCCTATGTGGAGCTGGATGATATGGCCTGCTGGGTCATCGCGGACGGCTTGGATTCGGACATGGAAGTGGACAGTGCCGAGATGGTCGTCAAGAGCATTCTTGGTCGATTTACGGAAAAGCCGACGATGTCTTCGCTGCGGTTGAAGCATTACATGCAGGAAGCGCATGAATGGCTGCGAACGGAGAGCAAGCGCGTGCGCCTTAAGGCAAGCCTGATTCTGGTCGTGACAGATTATGCGAAGATTCGCTGGGTGGCAGCGGGCAATGCCCGCCTGTATCATTTTCGCGGCGGACGCTTATTCGGTCGCAGCAGGGATCAGAGCTTGGCACAGTCCATGAAGGATGCCGGAGAAATCTCGGAAGAAGCGATGGAGGTTCATGAAGAACGACACAATCTTCTTCAATATATGGGGCAGCCGGAGCGCCTGGAGCCGTACGTGTCGAAAAAGGCTCCTTTGTCTGAAGGAGATGTTCTGCTGCTGTGCACCCCTGGCTTGTGGGAGGATGTCAACGCAACGGAAATGGTCGACGCATTAACGGATGCGAAGGAGCCAGAGGATTTCACGGATACGCTCGAGGACGTGCTGCTCAGCAAGCAGCGGCAAACGGTGAGCAATTACACGGCTGTTGCTGTGTATGCGAACAAGGTGTTCAAGGAGGATCCGAAGCGTAAATGGCGTTTGCTGAAGAAGTGGCTATTGGCCCTGATCGTGCTGCTGCTGGTTGGTGGAGGCGCGGCCTTCTACTTCATAAAGCAGGCGGCGATCCAAGCGGAGAATCTGGAGAACATGTTCGAATATCAGAAAAGTGCAGACATGTATATGAAGGATGGCGATTATCCGAAGGCCATTAAGGATTACAGTGAGGCGCGCAATATGGCGATTCGGTTGAAGGACAAGTTCCACCGGGACTTTTTCGCGAAGAAGCAGCGCGTGATGCAGCTTATGGTGGACGGAGATGAAGCTTTCAAGGGACAGGACTTTGCTAAGGCGCTGGACAAATACGGGAAGGCGCAGGAGGAAGCAAAGCCATACAAAGAGTTCAATCATAAGCAGTTAGAGGAGAAAATAGACCGTTCCCGCACGTACATGCAGGTTATGAACTGGGTGCAGGAAGGGGACAAGAAGTTCGAGGCACAGGATTATGTTGGGGCGCGCAGCTCTTACCAGAAGGCACGGAAATCCGCGCTTGAGGAAGGGTACACCGACGGTGAGAAGGATATCCGAGCCAAGCTCGATTCAGCGGAGGAGAAGCTGACTGGTTTGCGGAAGGAGAAGCGGCTGCTGGAGGGCGAGAAGTATGAGAAGAAGGGCGACCAGCAGTTTGCCGGGCAAGATTATCTAGGAGCTATCGATGCTTATTCCGCCGCGCAGCAAATCTATCAGGAAATCGACATGCTGGAACGTGTGCTGGGCATGGAGCGCAAGATCGATAAGGCGCTGGGCAAGCTGAATCCGGCGCCGCCCGCTGCACAGCCTCCTGCCGCCGCGAATGGAGGCGGGACCGCAGGCGGCAATGCCGGAGGAGCAGTTGGAAGTTCCGGTGGAGATGGTGGAACAGCAGGCAACGCCGGAAGCGGAGGCACAGCGGGCAATACGGCGGGCGGATCTGCACCGAGCAACGCCGGAAGCGGAGGCACAGCGGGCAATACGGCGGGCGGATCTGCGCCGAGCAACGCCGGAAGCGGAGGCACAGCGGGCAATACGACGGGCGGATCTGCGCCGAGCAACGCCGGAAGTGGAGACACAGCGGGCAATATGGCGGGCGGTTCTACACCGAGCAACGCCGAAAGCGGAGCGGCTGCGAGCAGCGGATAAGGGATGCCAACGGGGAATGCTTCAACTGCCGGCAAAGGGAATGAAGCTCCATCCCCTAGCAGGGAGAACAAGGGAACAAGGAAGGAGTCCATCAGGCGCCATGAAGGAACTGATACATGATCGATTGAGCAGGATGGAGGATCTGGAGCAGCGCAAGTTATTGAAAAATGTAATGACTGGATTGTTCCTGAACCTGGTGGAATATCAGGAAGACATGAATCGGAAAATAGAGCGCAAGGTATTCGACGAAATTGAGGATGGCGAGGAAAAGCACGATATTTTCGTATCGATGTGCCGCCGCGATGATGTCGACCCGATTCATGATTTCCTCCGCCCGATGCTGCCGGAGGACACGGCACACAAAACGATAGAAATGGGAAGTCTTGTAGAGCAGATGAAGCAGCAGGGGAAAGCGCTGCTGCTAACTCTGTTTTTGCAGTGTGATTTTGCAAGGCTGCATAACCTGATGTCAGGGAAAAGAACATTCCGCGGAGAGATGAAGACATCAGGGGGCAATTATGCGATTACGGTGCGCTTGTCGCAAAGCCGACTGTACATCAACGAAATCGAGAAGCTATACCGTGTCTTTCAACAGAACAGCGTTCCATGGAAGACATTGAATCATCCATACGCTTATAAATTTTTTGACGTATGGCTCACGGACTGCGACAGTGCTTTGCGGGAAGAGGACGAGATCAACGAGATTACCGTTAATCTAGAGGAATTCGAGCCTCATAAGCACGTGGATCTCGTACCGCTCTGGAATATCGAGCGGCTTGCCATTCAGAACGACGGCTTTCCCGAGCCTGCAGCCGATCGAATTAATTACGAACATGTTCTGGCGATTCACAAGCTGGGCAGCGAACATGGCTATCTGGTGGAAGGAAATGAGGAACACATTCGTTATATCAAGCGAACGAGAGACGATTTGACGATTGTGTCGCCGCATGAGAAATCCGGCATGTGGACGGTCGTGAAGATTGCGCAGCCTTCGGAATCCCGGCTTGGAAGCTTGGAATACAAGCTGGTATCCAATCGGAGAGCAGATGGCTTTATCGGCAAATATGCGAGGAAGCAAGCCCAAATCGTGCGCTCCAAGGGCGAGATTGTGCGGCTCGTGAATGCTTTTGAGGCAGCGCAGATGCTTCAACTGGAGCATGTGGATATCCTGGAAGCGAATAACGGCGGGGAACAATCCTATGAGATGAACTCGTTCATTAGCGACAATGTGCGGACGGTACTGGATAAGAAAATTATGCGGCTTAGCTTCCGCGCAGTCGAGGACGAAGTGTCGGAAGGAGAGCAGTTCATTCTGCATGATCTGATGAGCTTTCTCGTTTCCGAGGTGCAGATGCATTTTCCCGAGTATAAGTGCGAAGGGGTATTGGCGTGAATTACATATGGGATTTGTTCATTAAGGCAGAGCAATCCGGCCTGAGCGCGTCGGATTTTTGCTTTGTCCCCGCCAAGGTGTATTCGCCCTATATGGAACTGAGCTTGGAGGAGCTCAACGTTTGGGCGAATGCGGTGCCGGACACAATCGAGGTGAATCCGTATTATCGGTTCTACGATCTGTTCAAGGACATGTTCGACATTAACAATGAAGAGGATGTGGAGCTGCGCCAAACGCTGTTCGATATCGTGCTTCACTTTTTGACGGAAATTGATCGTTATCAGGGGATGAACCGGCGCGAGTATTACATAAAGTTCGTGCTGCGCGACATGGAAGAGGGGAAGTTCGGTTTGCGCGTCAGCAAGGGGATCGGCCTGTTCAATCAAGAGCAGCGCGAGATGATCGCGGGGAATGTGCTGCGGCTATATGAGACGGGTGAGGCGATATACCTGCTCAAGGATACGATGCGTGGCATCTTCCGCAGCTCGACGATCTATGCGAATTGCGAGGATCGGGACGAGCTTCTCTTCTATGTCGGACAGGAGGAAAGTGAACCGGCGCGAATGAAACTCGAATTGATTCAGGAGCTGTTCCTGCCGGCAAGATTCCATACGGAAGTGTATTGGCAGGATCATTTCGGCATTATTGGCATGGAGGATACGATGCGGATTGGGAATGTGTCGCTGTATTAACTTATAAAGATAAGAAGCAAGGCTGGACGCGAGGCGGCCGGGAGGGGGCAAAGATGAGCGAGTATACATATAGGCTTTATAAGCAGCCGACCAAGCGGGATGCGGGGCGGAAGCATGTGGAATATACCCGGGAGGAACTATCGGAGATGACGACATTTCAGCTCCGGAACATTTGCCATCAGGAGAAGCTCGTTGAAGGAATGATCCATACGCTTGATCGCGACGGATTAATTGCAACCGTCATGAAATACCGGGGGGCGGAGGAAAGCCAGCTCATTCAAACGGCTAGCCCGGGCGGGCTTGAACGGGTCGAGAAGATGGTACAAACTTATCTCCGCATGCCGCTGCCGAATGACGGAGGTATTCGGGTTCCGGCCAAGATTACGCTGTACGACGGCTTGAAGCTCGATCGGCATGATGGATACAGGGTGGAAGCGGGAACGGAAATTGCCGAATCGAACGTGCTGCTTGTCAATGAGCATATGGAGCTGTGCGCGATCCTCAATCTGGTGAAGGATAGTCTGCGTCCGGGCAGCTATTGGCTTGCGATGGGCGAGGGAGCGAAAGTGAGGAAGACGGCGAATCGCCAATACAGTCTGCTCTTTTTCCCGAAGCAAGTATCGGAATATGTGTATCGCACGTACTATCGCAGCACGCCGCAGCCGCCGGCCAATCTGTACTATTACAAGATTCCTGTGGCGGATTTGGATATCCGTGAGCTGGAAGAGACGGACGCGGTGTTGGCGATTGACTTCGGGACGACAAATACAACGGCAGGGGCGTATTTGCACGGTGGGTACGTGGCTTCACCAAATGCGACGGATCTGCTGAACGGGCGAATCCGGCTTGATCGTATCAACTATGTGTGCTTCCCTGACGGAACATCCAAGGAAGGGGAATGGATCGAGTCGCTGCCTACTGTAATCGGAATCGCAGATTGCTCTGATCCGGAGCGAATCCGGTTCAGCTTCGGCAGCGATGCGCTGCAAGATAAGCGGAAAAGTGGGTACAGCTCCAGCGCCTCCGTGTTCCATGGAATGAAGCGCTGGGTGAACAATTACAAACGGCTGGAGGAAGTGACGGACGGCCATGGGAATGCGGCAACGGTAAGCAGAAGCGATTTGCTGCGCGCCTATATGCTGCATGTAATCCGAACGGCGGAGCATCAATTCAAATGCCGCTTCAAGCATCTCCATCTATCGGGCCCGGTCAAGATGAAGACACAATTCATCGATATGTTCGCGGATATGTTGCCTGAGTACCGCATCGAGACCAGGGATGCGCTGGATGAAGGCTTGGCCGTATTGTACAACACGATCGCTGATCAGATGGAGAAGCAGCGGTTTCTGGACGGCGAAGAATATCAAGCGCTCGTGATCGACTGCGGCGGAGGAACGACCGATCTGTCGTCATGCCGGTTCCGCATCGAGGATGGGCATATCGCCTATAAGCTCGATATCCATACGTCGTATGAGAACGGAGATACGAACTTCGGCGGGAACAATCTGACATACCGCATCATGCAGTACATGAAGATCACATTTGCTGACTTTTACAGGAAGGCGAGACTGCCGGACATTGATAGCTTGATCGACATTCCGGCCACGGACATTTATCGGCATGTCGACGAATTTGGCGCAGATGCGGTCTATTCACGCTTCGACGCCCGTTATAAGGAGACGGAGCACTTTCTTCCGACTCGCTTCAAGGAATATGAGAACCATGCGCGCGATGAATATCAGCGCGTGCGGAACAATTTTTATGTGCTGTGGGAGCTGGCGGACGGCATGAAGAAGGAATTTTTCCGCAAAACGGGCATCCTTCGCAATCGATTCCACTCAGGGCCGGGAAGCAGGACAGAAAGCGACCTGAATCTTACGGCCGTGGATCGATGGTGCCTGTCGCTGCGCGAGAACGGGCAGTTCCGGGACGTATACGAGCCGCCGGACATCGTGTTCAACATTCAAGAAATGAACCAGTTGATTCGTGGAGACATTTACGCCATCGTACGCAAGTTTCTGGACGAGTTCTACCGCGACGGTAGGCTGCAGGACTACTCCATCATTAAGCTGACAGGCCAATCCTGCCGCATCGACGTGTTTCGGGAAGCGCTGAAGGAATTCGTACCGGGAAGAGCAATCGAATTCCGACAGAAGGCGGAAGATTCGGGGAAGGTTCCGGAGCTGAAGCTGGCCTGCTTGCGCGGTGCCCTGCGCTACTTGAGCGCTCGGAAGTCGGGACTTATCGAGGCGCAGCTAACGAATCATGCGCCGGTCGTTCCGTATTCGGTCAGTGCCTGGACACATACCGGGCGGGAGAAGATGCTCATCTCCGGCTACGAGCGGCTGGATCAGGCGCAGGGCTCGATTTCGCGGCCGCTTAGCGCGCATGAGATCGAGTTCCATATTCGTGGAGGCGACGGGCAATTGAGACACACGGTGACATATCGGAATGATTTCGCTGATTATCGTCCCGCTCTATACGAAGAGATCGCCGCCCAGTACGGCGCCAGCATTCCACAGGACGATACGGATTCGATTGCCAACGGCGAGGCGAAATGGTTCGTTTTTGCGGGCGATGGCAGCTGGGGATTCAACGCGGTGCCGGTTGCGCGGGTCAATGAGCAGCTCCATATCGGGAAGAAGCAGTTCTATGCGTTTGAAAATGATTTATCGGAGCTGGATTTCTTCGACGGGTTGAAATAAGGAAGGATGTACGTGTTCCAGAAGGCTGAGTGGCTCCGTAACTTCCTGTATGACTTATGGAGCAAAGGGCCTTGTTATACAATCTCAGTGGAGAAAGGAGGGAACGCCTTGTTTACGCACCAAATGCCGCATTTCCATAAAGGCCGGATTCTGAAAACCGCCATGCTGGAGAGCCTGCGCGATTATCCGCGCCAGTTCGCAGACATCATCTACCAGCACTATTCCGACGGTATCATCGTGGGTGGAGAGGTTCAGGTCAATGTAGAAAGCTTGATGATTGCCAAAGGCATCGTCAAGCATGACGGCCGCTTATATACCATGGAAGAGGATTTCGAACTTCCGTATTCCTCGAACGGCAAGGAGACAGTGCTCAAAATTCGCTTTCTCACGGAACAGGCAGCGAGCGACTTCACGACGCTTCCGGGCGAGATCGTGCTGGATGAGAACGATGTGCAGGTGCAGACGGACGAGCTGGAGCTCGGTCGGTTCAAGCTGAAGGAGGGTGCCCGGCTGCGTGCGGATTATCAAGGTTTTGCCGACTTGGCGACCGAGTATAACACGTTCAACGTCATCCATGTGCCGTATGCCGGTATCGGAAGCAGCACGCTGTCTCCATTCATTTTGCAGTATTTCGCCAATGAACTGCTAAAGAGCGGCACGGATCACCCCTATGATGCGAGCTTCGCCATGCTCTGCCTGAACGGCGGCGCCGTGGAACGGAACGTCATTCAGCATTATCTCGGTCAGCGTCTCGGAACGGGATACCGCGAGCTGAGCAATGAGCGCATCTTCGCAGGCCTGCGGAGAATCTTGAGTGAAGCGGGAGGAGGCAGAGCGCTGCCTCCTGATGTACGGCACGGAGGCAGGCAGCGGATGATTGTGGATTGAGTCAGGGGTTCTAAAAAGCAGGAGTTACCACCTGAAGCAGCAGCGGCGAATATTCATCGGATCACAGACCGGATGTCATTTATTCGAACGACAGCGCTTCGATTCCGATTGCATTTTCCAAAAAGTCATATTTTTTTAAGAAGGGACTACCCTTATGAACTATATGGACGAGCAGATCCTTAGCATCAAAAACAAGCTTAATCAGAATGCTGCATCTAATAATGAAAATACGATCCTATCTCAAACGACTGTAAATAATCACGATAAAAACATAACTGAAAAAAACTCAACGTTATGGCTGGGCGATAAGCTCATTACCTTGGAAATGAGAGCGATTTTGGACGGACAAATGGCGGCTAGCGTCCCGAAATTCTTTAAGCTAATGCCGCTTGCGCAAGCCAAGTTTAAATATCCTTCGGAGCATCGTCCGGAGCTCATTTATACTTCGGAGGATGGAACGGTGAATATCACCTTTAATCGAACCGAAACCCCTTTGACGGTCGAGGGGCTGCCTGATTTTGTCGAGCAGATGGCAGATGTTCTGCGGTCAGTACAACCGATCCGTAACTGGATGGGTACTCAAGTGATTGTGAATCGTTCCGGTCTATCCATCGGGCAAATCCGTTTTATAGCTGCAGGCGTGGATACGAATTTGTACAACGAGATCCTGTTGTTCATCCATGCAGGACAGGTGATGATGGGGACGTTTAACTGTGTGGAATCGGACTTGGAGGTATGGCTGCCTGTTGCGGAACATACGGTACAGTCGCTCCAAACGGTGTCAGTGCCCTTGCCTCCTACGTTTGAGAAAGGAGCGTATTCGCTATGAGCATAGGCTACGAAAATATCCAAATCCATCCTTACGAGCTGGTCAAACTGGAGCAGCTTACCCTCACGAAGAAAATCAACGAGCACACCCGTCTCTATTTTACCGGGATCATCCCCGAGGAGCTACGGGATAGCTATGTGGAAAAGACAGAGAAGAACACGGTCATTCAGGTGAGTCAGCGGGACGAATCGGGCGAAAGCAAGCCGTTATTCAGCGGGATCGCACTAACGGTCGAAGTAAGGGTTGAAAGGGACGTTTACTACCTCATGGTTGAGGCCATTTCTCATACCTACCGGATGGATATCCAACAGCGTACCCGCTCTTTTCAATATACGAAGATGACGATTCCTCAGATGCTGGAGATCGTCGGCAAGGATTATGAAGGGCTGGATGTGATTGATGGGGCGACAGGCGGAGAGCCCATCAGCCGAATTGCCATCCAGTATCAGGAGACGGACTGGGCTTTTTTAAGACGCATGGCTTCCCACTATCATACGAGTCTAATGCCTGTGGCCCGTTTTGATAGTCCTAAATTTTATTTCGGCATCGAGGATAGCCCTGCACAAGTGGTGCTGGATCATACCCGTTATACCGTTCGCAAGCAAATGCTGCCTTTTCGCTATTTTCAGGAGAATGAACAGGCAAAGGTGGGCGAGAATGATTTTATTGTTTATGAGGTAGAGACGGACGAGGTGCTGGACTTGGGGGCTCGGTTAGCTTTTAAGGGACATAGTTTGTTTGTCATTGAGGCCTATACGGAGATGAGGCAGGGCTTACTGCGTCATCAATATGTGCTTACTTCGTACCAAGGATTGCGACAGAAACGTTATTATCAGGACAAACTGGCTGGTGCTTCGTTAGGCGGGGTGGTCGTGGACGTGCGTCAGGATCAGGTACGTATTCATCTGGACTGCGATGAGAAGCAGGCGGTCGAGCAGGCGCATTGGTTCACCTATTCGGCGGTGTATAGCGGCGGAGGACATACAGGCTGGTATGTAATGCCGGAGAAAGGGGATCCGGTGTCTTTATATTTCCCGGGAAGTCGTGAAGAAGATGGCGTTGCGGGAAGTGCGGTCCGACGTGCGGGTAGAGGAAGCGGACACAACAAGTTCTCCAATCCGCAGATAAAGATCTGGCGAACGCCCCATGGGAAGGAAATCCGTCTGGGACCGGATGAACTTGTCGTGACGGGGAAAGATGGCTCTATTTTTATCAAGCTGGACGACAAGGAAGGTATTCATATTGTGAGCAGCAAGCAGGTAAGTATCTCGGCGGGTGGCAATTTGAGCTTGTCTGCAGGGAAGAAGATGAGCTTGTCCGCAGGCAGCGAGCTGCGTATGGACTGCAAGGGCAGTCATATTCAATTGAGCGGATCAGCCGATATGAAGGGCAGCGAAGTGAAGTCGAATTAGGCTATAGTTCGCGAAGGAATGAAGGCAGCTTGATGATATGACCTATGAAGAGCTTCAGATTGCGGAGGAATGTAAATGGAGAAGCCTCAAGAAGAGCTAGACCCGCAGCAAGCCGCCTCGAATCTGGCGTGGTACCTGATCCGCAGACACTGGGCACTGAAGTTCAAGGCGGTGCAAGAACAGCGGATGAAGGCCTGTATCGAGGACTTTCGGGGGTACTGCCGGGATATTCGACAAGCGCAGATTCAAGGGAAAAAGGGGGAAATCGGCTATATTACGTACTCCGCGCTTCGTACCACATGGCTGGAGGAGCGGCCTGCTTATCTTGTAGAAGCTTCAGATGCCTTATGGATGCTTGATCCCCAGCCGATCCGATTTGAATGGGATGCGAGCTGGTCATATTCCTATTGGTCCGATTTCCGGCAGCAATTGCAAGGGGAAGTAGAGAAGCGGAGTGTTTCACTATCGGAGCTTGAATGGGAGCATGCCATGCTGGAGGCGGCAGCACATATTCATGCACTCCTTGTAAATATGGTTCGTCTCGCGATGAAGCAGGCCGTGTGCTTGCCGGAATTTCAAGAGTTGGAGCGGGAAGAAACGTTCGAGATTCGTGTGGGCGAATACATGGACCACAGTGTATCGGTGTATCGAGAAGATCACAGAGCCATGGAGGCAGATGAGATTCGGTTATGGCTAGAGGAAAAAGAAGAGCATGCATATGGTTATCAGGCGTTGACCCAAGTCCAACTGTCGGATGGAGATTATAGTTTGCTGGATTTTCGCTATACAGCTTTTCGCCAGATTGAGATGGAGCATAGCCGTCTATATGGCTGTGTTTTAGTAGGAACGGTGTGGCAGGAGAGTCAGTTGAATGGTAGCGACTTGACATACAGCTTGCTTCATGGTGCCGATTTCAGCGGATGCTCGATGAAAGGAGCGATATTGGATGCCGTTATGGGCAGCGCCGGATATGGATCAGATGTTTCTTTGGATTGGGAGCCATTGGGTTTTGCCGGTGTAGATTTCACAGGGGCAAGCTTGCATAAGGCCAGCTTTCAAGGTGCGCAGTTGCGTGGAGCCGTATTTCAAAATGCGTTACTTCAAAGAGCGATTTTTACCGGAGCGGATCTAACGGATGCCTGCTTTGCTGGGACAGATCTATCAGGCGCATCTTTTGCCGGCGCTTGTTTGATTGGGGCTGATTTTACGGGAGCTAATGTACAAGGAGTCATTTTTACAGATGTACAGCGTAGAGAAGCCATTGGATTGGACTCAGGAACCTTTGAGAAATCCCATCTATATAGTGATCCATCTGCGCCTGCACAGTCGAGGGACGCCGTTAGTAAAAGGGAGTGGCTGCAGTGAGATATTTTCGACTGATGGTAGACGAGCGGGTAAAGAACAGAGTGGAGCCTGCTGCGATGTCTCCTTTGCAAGTAAGAGATATCCTGGCAGATCCTCAGGGACAGAATCAGCAGGAGGACCCTCTTTTTCTAGCTGTACAAACCAATAAACAAACGGTGTACCCGGATTTTTTGGAATTTCCTCTGCCGCTGGTGTCGGATCGGATGAAATCATTATTGGAGAAATACATGCCGGGACTGGAATGGAGAGCGGTCATTCTTACCGATTTCAAGCAGGCCAAACAGGACGTATACTGGTTGCTTCGTCCGCCGATGGAAGATTGTTTGTCCACACAAACGGAATGGTACCCCAATCAGACATTGAAGCGTTTGGTACTGAGACAGGGGGAGTTGGAGTCGCCTGTTTTTCGGATTAAGGGCTCCATCGAACCTCATATTTATATCCATTTGGCTGTGGCGGAAAGCTTGTTGCGACGATTCTTTACAGGCATTCGATTGCAAAGAGTTGAGATGGAGGCATGAAGGGGGAGAGAGTAGGATGGAAGAAACTCAGGTGAAACCGGGAAGCGCTGCGAAAACAAGCTATGTCGTGGCAGGAGCGATCTTAAGCTGTAGTTATGGTACGCAGCCTACCCGTCTGAAAAGGCCTTTTAGCCATGGCGTCTACATTAAAAACAAAGCACAAATGAATATTGGGGATTACGTGCCCGGGGTGAACATCGAGTCTTTTGGAAACTGCTCCAGCCCTCTGAATCCAGCCGTGCAGGCCAGTGAGATGGTAGATATCTATGGTGTGAAGAAGGCTCCGTGTGTTCCGGTGCTGACCATGCCGTGGCTGAACGGGAAAAGTGATGTGAAGATCGAGGGTCAGCCTGCCTTGATGAAGAACTGTACCCTTCAGTGTCTATATTGTGGTCATATCCAAATCGAAAATGACGGGCAGGAGTTGGATTAAGGTTCTGTTCTCAAAGGCGTCAGGTTTCGGAAGTGACCGCGGCTTTATGCCGCCCGAAAGGAGAGATGAGCTCACTTGAGTGCATTACATAACGAAATCGGATATGAAAGTCTGCGTTTCTACGGTCCCTTTCAGCCTCAACATATAGAGAAGCTTCAAATTACAAGAACCATCAACGATCACGCATATGTAACGGTAAGCGGCATGCTGTCGGAAGAGCAGGGAGCTGCATGCATTGGACAGAACATGGAAGAGGAACCGATCGTTATCCGCCAACTAGATGAGCAGGGACAATCGGTAAGACGATTGTTTCATGGCATCGTTACGCGCCTATCCGTGCATTGCATTCGGGGCGTGTATACCTTTGAACTGGAAGCCGCTTCGCATTCCTATCAGATGGATATCCAGATCAAGAAGCGATCCTATCAGGATACTCATCGTACCTACGATGATCTGGTCACAACGATGATTCGAAAATACAAGTATGGAGACGCGATTGATACCGTAACCAACAATACCAAACTGGGAACTTTTGTTTTACAATATGAGGAGACGGATTGGGCATTTTTAAAGCGTCTGGCCGCTCGCTTTGGGTCAGTGCTGGTGCCGGAGGTAACTGCAGCGTCGCCTAAGGTCTTCTTCGGAATGCCGGTAGGCAAACTGTACAAGCTGGAACGGGATGTAAGTTACCAGGTTCGTAGGACGTTCCATGAGCTGGAGACGGGGAAGCCGGGAAAACGTGCGGGCTCGTATGTGACCTACGTGTTCGAAAGCCTGCAATACTATGCGTTGGGTGATAGCATCGCGTTACCGATTGGACCTGGGAAAGAGCTAGTTGTTGTTCGGGCAGTAACACGGATGAAGGATGGACTGCTGCTTACCCGTTACGATCTCCAGGCTGAACAAGATATTCGCTATGCCCGCTATGAGAACGATCAAGCTACGGGGATTGCGCTGTCGGGCAGCGTGTTGCAGGTACAGCAAGATTTGGTACAGCTCCAACTGGATATCGACCCTAAGCAAGACCCGGCTAAGGCATGCTGGTTCCCGGTGGCCACTCGCTATGCAGCGGAAGAGCATAGTGGCTGGTACGATATGCCAGAGGTTGGGGCGCGTGTGGAGCTTTATTTGCCGACGAACCGGGAGCATGAAGCCTATGTCATGGATTCGCGACAGCATCGCCACGCACAAGGGGAGCCAGACGTTAAAGTATGGAGACATGCGCAAGGAAGCGGCGTGGATATGTCTAAACAAGAGCTGACCCTGTCTACCTCGGGAGGATTTTCAATTACACTCCATGAAGGGAACGGCATTACCGTCAGCAGCCCGGGAGATGTGCGGATTCAAGGCGGTCACGTGAAGCTGGATGCGGGTCAGGAGCTGTCGCTTACAGCGGGAAGTGCATTGTACCTCACAGGTGGAGCCAGCAGCATGGTACTAGACGGTGAAACGGATATCAAGGCCCCGGTGGTGGATCAAGAGGGAACGGTGAAGGCTCCAGTGTTCGTCATGGATCTTCCTTCTGTATCAGAGCCGCCACTAATGAACATCAAAGACTATGAAGCAGCACAAGCCGCAGCCAAGAAGGGTTCATCTAACAACACAAATACCCCGACCGCGAAGATCACGAACCCGGCGGATCAAAAACAAGCCGATGGATTGCTGGGTACGGAGTCCAAACTGCTAGGCGCTATTCCGATGATAGGGGCAGTAGCTGGAGCAGTAGTGGGAGTAGCAATGGGAGCGGCATTAGGCGGATTTGTCGGAGCGGCTGTGAGTACGGGTCTACTGGCAAGTGCTGCTGTTCCTGTTCGCAGTACAGGGACGAGTCATGTTGGAGGTGGAGGCGCAAAAGGTGGATTGCATCCACTGAAATATCTGGCCGGTTTGTTCATGCAAGGACTCATCAGTCAATACGAGCACGAGAAAGCCAAAGATGCCTATTATAGTAAGTGGCTGCTGGGCAAGGTGTTCACAAGTGCGCGTCATATAGCAAGTTCTGGTGGTCTACGAGAGTTGATTCAAAACATGGTGATAGAGTCAAATGCGATAGCTCATGCGTATCAGCAGGTTCCACCCGAACTGAGACAACGCTGGAAGGCGAACTACGATCGTTACATGGCAGAGCAGCTGCAACTGAAGCTAGAAGAAAATAGTGGTTGGGAAAGTAAACCAGCGAAGAAAGATTTTGTAGACATTTATCTGGTAGATCCATTTATAGAACTTGTCACCGGTGAAAAGCCCGGTATAAAAACCCAGGGCCAACAAGTGCTAGAAGCTGAATTGATTTCTATGCAAATGCAGCAACAATTAGTATTAACTGAGTTTTCGTCGGATCTGCAAGCTGCTTTGCGCGGTGCAGCAAGTGCTGATAGGATAGCTGAGGTGGTGTCTAAGTCTCCAAAACCATCTGGGGGAATACCAAAGGGGACGCCTAAACCGGCGAGTACGAGTAACCATTTTGAGGGGACGGGTAGTGGTGAGAGTTATTCTGGAAAGATACCTCGATCTGGACCAGAATGGGATGATTATTTCCGTTCAAAATATGGTGATAAGAATGTAGAATGGAAAACTAGTTCAGAGTACTATCTACATCCTCCTAAATATATTCCTTATACACCTAAAATCAGACCAAATGCAATAATTACAAAGCCTTCATTACCTAAAAGTGGGAAACCAGAGGGGAATTATGCTAAGATTCCACCAAAAGGTGATAGAGGATTAACGAGGCAAAATGAATCTGCTGATGTACTTGCAGAACAACGATATCGTACAACAATGCTTGACGAATTTGACAATGGTAACGGGTATGGAATCGTTCCCGAAAAAAGTCCAGACTTTATCATAGAGGGGCAGGTGTTTGATTGTTATGCTCCTAATACAACTATTCAAAAGAACGTACTTGACATGCTTAGAGATAAAACTACAAAACAAGCTAGGCGAATAGTGCTAAACTTAAATGATTACCCTGTTGAAAAAAGGGCTGAGCTTATTGAAAATCTAATTAGTCAAACACACAAGGATTTAAAATACCTAAATGAACTCCTAATTATCGAAGGTCGTCAAGTAACTAGAGCATACTGGAGGTTTGAATAAGATGGATTTTAGACTATCAGTTGGTTCTAATTTGCCTAAAGAAGAATTGGGGAAATTGCTTTACAATATGATTTACGAAGTATTATTTGTAGAATTAATTAATTATGAGGCAGAGGTATGGGATCGAACTGGTACTCAATACGTGAGCATCGGTTGCACATATTTTTCAATGAGCATTAATTTAGATGATGAAGATGACTATACAGAACGTTTTCGAGATATGAATCACGAAGCGTACGGTGTGAATACAAATGTACTTATTAGTATCCAATTTATAACGCGTACGTTTGATATCGGATGGTTAAAACTACTCGAAGTAATTGGAAAACTATTGCGGTTAAACAATCTGGATTTGGTTGTTGAGGATCACACAACGTATCCTCTATTAAAAAGGGATAAGGGGCGTTTGTTTATTAATAGTAGTTTAGATTATAGGACATGGTATATGACTACAGAAAATCTAGCACTACTGAATTATCCTTATCAAGAAGAAGATTTTTTTAAAGATAGTGAGAAATAGAAGGTGAATTCCCCTTGTTTGTAGAATGACATCAGAGTTTTTAAATTATCGTTTATTACAACCAACAGCGCCACAATGCGAGCTAATTGCCCATTGTGGCATTCTTTTTCATTTGCCGCTATATCTCAAGCAACACAAGCGGTGGCTGTTCAAAAAGACCCCATCCAGTACCGAATGAACTCACAATTCAATTAATACCAGACTTAACCCAGGCTTTGAATGATGGAGCTAAAATAGGTGATTTATACTTGTACACTACTAAAACAACCCCTGCCGAGTTTGGAGCAGCAAAGGTAGCTTGTCAAAATTGTACGTTTACTTTTAAAGGAAATGTTCTTGATGCACTTACTGGGTGGTATAAAGGAGACTAATAAATGATGAGTATGGATAAATTTAAGCAAATTTCATTAAGAGGTAGAGTTGCTTATGGAGTTAGCTGTTTTGAGAACGTCCTTCTAGCTTTAAAATATAATCTCAATGATTGGAAGATAGTTTTGAACAGGCCTGTTGATTAACCATATAACGGAAAATGTGGCTTTTCAAAAAGGACAGACCTCTCCCTTAAAATTGAAAGCTTTACAAGCCAAATCTGAGATAGCTGGTTAAGCAGCAAAAGTCGCGAAAACTGTACAAAAGTGAGAGCAGCATGACGCGGTACTACCAAACTGGCTGTATCATAGAAAAACTTCAACAATACATAGACAATCAAGGCGGAATAAAGCTGCCCATACACCGCATTTTCTGTTGTTCCAAATAAAGTCGGCACATTTAGATGCTGCTTGATCCAGCGAAAGAACAGTTCTATCTGCCAGCGGTTTTTATAAATCCCTGCGACTTGTTCTGCAGAGATCGTTCTTAGATTCGTAACCACCCGAATTTCATGGCCATGTCCATCGTGAAACGCAACAATTCTATGCCGTTCTTGAGAACGACATTGGGTGGTTCCAAGTAAACAAGTGATATCTCGAGTGATAGGAGAGCCTTCTGTTTTCTGACGACGCAAGGCGTGTGGGAGTACCGTGTGAATATTGTCTTTTAAGCGAATGACGAAAGATTGTCCTTCCCTCTTATAGCGATCCAATCGTTCGATTTTACCATATGCGCGATCTTGGACGAGAATATAGTCTGAATTCGCAAGCTCTTCGCCAACAGGCCCATCATGGCGGGATCCTACTGTTTCAACAACGTTCTGTGGTCGACCACTTGCTGCGTGAAAAGCAACATGCAGCTTCACTCCTGCTCGTTCGCCATGGAACGGGAGCCCAAGGCAGACGAGTCTTGCCTACGGTAATTGTTGTGGAATCGATAAGCAATAATTCTTTAGGAAACTTCAATTGACGCCGTGTCTGTCGGCTGCATTTCTGATGCACAAGATGAAATAACCGTTTGAACAGCTCAAAAGGAACATCCTTGGCTTTCTTCGAAAATGTTGAGTAATTAGCCCGAGTTAATCCGCAGGTAACCGCACGGTCAGCGCCATCTCGGTAACCATCCCACTGTTCGAAAGCCGCTTGTGCCCAGTATTGCAGCAAGGTGTAGACCGTAAACTTACGCGCGGTTTCATGGTAGCCTACCAGTTCGGCTAAATGAATTACTTCTTCTTCGAATAGAATAGATTGAAGTAATGACTGGAACATGGTAGACTTTTTCATGAGGTCACCTCTTTCGAATCGTGTTGTGTGGTGCAAACGATTTTACTGAAAAGGCGGCCTTTTTGCTGTGATATTTTTGTATTTTATTGGATAATCAACAGGCATGAGTTTTGAACTACTTATGGGAATTCACTAATTCTAGCAACTTAGAAGAATGTAATACAATTGCTAATGAATTAATTCCTGAGAATTTGCTGGAGTTTAAAACATATGAAAAGCATGAGTTTGAACGATTGAGCAAAGAGGAATTTCTGCACTTGTACAAACTGTATCAAGATATAGATGAATCCATTAACTTATTACTTTACAGTATTCATGAGCTTGGTGCTAGCCACGCATATGGTACGGTTAGTGGTTATGGTGAAAGTAGCTTAAAATCTTTGGAAAGACTTATAATTCTAATGTTAGATCACAAATATCCATTGCCAAGTGTATATCAATTCCTAACATACTCTATTAATGAAAATAAAGGATGGGGTAATAAGTTTGAGGGTACAAAATTATCTAAAATTCTGTAACGTCTTTTAAAGATTATATGTAAATTTAAAACATCAACAACAAAATCGTATAATACAATCAATAAACCAAAAAAACCTGACAACCAAACTTAATAAACTTTGAAGGCTTATTCCAACTTGAACAGTGAGGATGAGCCTTTTTAGTTAGTTGTCCCAGTCATAGATCAACCGAGTACCGGAAATGAAATCGTAGATCAAATAGCGGATCTTACTGGCGGCGCAGCAGGATTGGTTGTGAATCCAGGATGAGTTGGCACAAGTACACAGAACTTGTTCACAACAACGAATAAGAGGGTAAGTTCTTTAGCTGCTACCGAAGGCGGACAAATTGTACAAAATACGATTCCAAGGCGTTGGAAAAGATTATGCATCCCAATACCGCCTAGCGCATCACACATTACGACAGTTTGATGTTGGTTCCCGGTGGCCACTCGCTATGCAGCGGAAGAGCATAGTGGCTGGTACGATATGCCGGAGGTTGGGGCGCGTGTGGAGCTTTATTTGCCGACGAGCCGGGAACATGAAGCCTATGTCATGGATTCGCGACAGCATCGCCACGCACAAGGGGAGCCAGACGTTAAAGTATGGAGACATGCGCAAGGAAGCGGCGTGGACATGTCAGAACAAGAGTTGACCCTGTCTACCTCGGGAGGATTTTCAATTACACTCCATGAAGGGAACGGCATTACCGTCAGCAGCCCGGGAGATGTACGGATTCAAGGCGGTCACGTGAAGCTGGATGCAGGTCAGGAACTGTCGCTTACAGCGGGAAGTGCAATGTACCTCACAGGCGGAGCCAGCAGCATGGTACTAGACGGTGAAACGGATATCAAGGCCCCGGTGGTGGATCAAGAGGGAACGGTGAAGGCTCCAGTGTTCGTCATGGATCTTCCTCCTGTACCGGAGCCGCCACTAATGAACATCAAAGACTATGAAGCAGCACAAGCCGCAGCCAAGAAGGGCTCATCTAACAACACAAATACCCCGACCGCGAAGATCACGAACCCGGCGGATCAAAAACAAGCCGATGGATTGCTTGGTACGGAGTCCAAACTGCTAGGCGCTATTCCGATGATAGGAGCAGTAGCTGGAGCAGTAGTAGGAGTAGCAATGGGAGCAGCATTAGGCGGATTTGTCGGAGCGGCTGTGAGTACGAGTCTACTGGCAAGTGCTGCTGTTCCTGTTCGAAGTACAGGGACGAGTCAAGATAGAAGGGGTCAACTCATTCTATCTCCCCTACTTTCTTAAATATTTTCGTACAAGTTGGTCAGCCTGTCGAGTTACCTCAGGTAGTAAAGAGAAACCTTTAATAACCAATCACAAACTGTCGGCAGAGAAATGCGATGGCCAATGGATATAAAAAAAGTTATCTTACCTCTATTTGTCTTCTAAGTGAGCTAAATATCTATTTACCAATTGATCTGCCTGGCGAGTTGTCTCGGGTAAGCGGAAATGAGGAGCTAGCCGTAAAACCCATTGCATGCCGTAGGTAATGAGATTCGGTGTCCTACAGAGACATAAATAGGCTTTATATGATCCTGGGTTCTTAATACGATACCAACTTTGTCCGATTGATCAATGAGAGTTGCATATTCCCCTCTTTTTTGACCAGGTTCTTCGGAGTCTCCAATTAACTTGGTTTTACCACAACCTATTGTTGGAATATTAAACAGTACTCCCAAATGACTTGCTAATCCAAATCGTCTCGGATGAGCGACCCCTTGTCCATCACAGACTATTAAATCTGGTGTAATAGATATTTTACTGAATGCTTTAATAACCGAAGGTAATTCTCTGAATGAAAATAATCCAGGAATATAGGGGAAACTAGACCTACCTTCTACTACAGTGCTTTCAACTTGTTTTAGAGTAACGGCATCAAGTATTACAACGGCAGCTACTAATCTATCACTATAGGCTACGTCAACACCAGCAATATAGTTAACTTGATTTAGTTGGTCTTCCTTCATTACTTTTAAGGCAAGCTCCTTTTGGAGAATAATTGCCTGTGATTCGCTTAAATCCCATGAATGCTGAATAACTTGTTCGATATCATTTTCTCCTTTCATAGATAGATCGGTAGTAGTTTTTTTATTATAGCAAGACTCGTATGGTACTATATCGCAAAAGTAAGTTGATATAATGGTGATAGTTATTAGTACATAGACGTGGGGATCATTTTCTTTTTTTCTGATTTTAAGATAACAACATAGGGGACGGAACAAGCTAAACAAGGTTACCTTCTGAAAAGAGGAGAGTGAAATTGAATATGAATATTGATACATTTAAACTAATTTCATTCAGAGGTAGAGTTGCCTATGGTATTAGTTGTTTTGAGAATGCACTAATATCATTAAAATACAATTCAGATGATTGGAAGATTGTTTTGAGATATCTATGGGAATTCACAAGTTCAAATAACTTAGAAGACTGTAACTCAGCAACAGCTGAATTAATTCCTGAAAATTTAATGGAAACTAAAAAATATGATGAAGATTTTGAGCGGATAAGTGAAGATGAATACCTAAGTTTATATAATTTATATCAAAATATTGATGAATCAATAAATATCTTATTACGAGATATTCATGAACTGGGAGTTAGTCATGCTTATACTAATATTAGTGGGTATGGGAAACGAAGTCTGGATGCATTGGAGACACTTATCAGTCATATGTTAAATAACGACTTTCCATTACCTGATATCGAACCATTTTTGAAATCCTCTATAGAAGAAGACGAAGGGTGGGGAGATGAGTTTATTGGTGTAAAATTATCTAAAATTCTGTAAGGGACTGTCAATAATTTTGTGTAAACTTATTTACACCCCCAACAACAAAATCGTACAATATAACGACAAACTCGATTAAACACGTTTGATAAACTTTCAAAGGCTCATCCCACTTAAACGATAAGGAGGATGAGTCTCTTTAATATGACGGATTATAATATGAAGTGCGACATCTAGAAAACAAAAAGGCCCGTGTGAGTTTTGTGTAAAATGGGAATTACCACACCACCATTCATACAGGAGAACTAACATGAGCTACTCCCAACTTAACATAATTGAACGTAGCAAACTAGAAGCTCTGCATCGACTTGTTTGGACGACACGAGAAATTGTTTGTGAGTTGGGTAGACACCATTCCCTCATCGCACGAGAAATCGAACGCGGAAGCCTCAGAGCAGTATACGAAGCCCCGGTCGGCTCAACACGCTTATCGTTGCCGCAGCACCTAGTGCTTCTGTCGGCAACGATAAGCCTTAACTTGCAAATGAGAGCTGACCGAGAAGCTGGTTCAGGTTCGCAAGCGTGAAACCTTCGGCCACTGGGAGCTGGATACCGTTGTCTCTAGCCGTGGCAAAAGCAAAGCTTGTGTAGCCACTTTTATTAAGCGTAAGACTCGGCACTACTTAGTCTTTAGGATGCCCGATCGTAACGCCTATCGATGGAGGTTGCTTTTGGTGTTGTTGCCAGCCAGTATCCTCAAGCCGCCTTTCCAACCGCTACCGTAGATCGCGGGAAAGAGTTTGCTTGCTATGCCAACCTTGAGAACTCTCATAAATCTAAAAATTTATTTTGTAGATCCGTATTCTCCTGGTAACGAGGCTATCTCTCTCATTAATAATCGTCCACGTAGATGTCTAGGCTGGATGTCTGCTCACGAAGCGTTCATGAATGAACTGTCGTACTTAGCTTGACAATCCGTCAAATAAATAAATCCCAGGAATTCACCGTTTCCTGATCAGTTGAGATGGACTCACTTTCTGAATTTGAACAAGGATATCAAATGTTTTACCTAATGGTACATCAACAGTCGTTGGGAAATCTGGACCTACCGTTGTTACTCCGGCAAAAATGGTATGTTGCTCGTTTAGCCAAGTTTTAGTCACTCCGCTTGCCTTACGTAAATCAACAAAGAACTGGTCGTATTTTACTTGTCCAAAGGTATAGTTGTAACTATTCGGGTCATTTAATTTTAATGTTCCATAGGGACCGAATTCTTGGTTACTGTTGTAAACATTGTAACGTCCCTCATAGACAGATGTTCCAATGGATACATACCGTTTTCCATAGTGTTCTGCTAAATGCTGCCCAGCTACTTTAGGGTATACGAAGGGGATCATGTTTGTTTTCGAAACGTGCCCATTATGTCCCCACACGATTGTTTTTCCTATATGTTCTTCTGTCCATTTCGCATTCTCATACATGGCAATATCGTGTTCCAAATAAAAGTCTTCCAGGTTATCAGGATATGCGGCTGTCATTGTCGTAAATTGCTCGATAATACGGGCATTCTGTTTGATCCATGCGAACTCTGGGGATTTTCCATTCAGTTTATTTTTATTTTGCTCTAATAAAGCGCTGATTTGTTTCGCATCTGAAACATACCGTGCTTTCGTTTCTTTCTTAAGATCACCAAAGGTATCTAAATCCTTGGTTACAGGAATAAGGCCTTTCATCTTTTGTTCGAAACGAGTGACAAGTTTCGGATCGTATTTCTTTACATACGTTAGGATAGTGTTATAAACACTCTCGTTTACGGTTTGTATATCCATCCCGATGATCCGTATTTTGGATTTATGCTTTGGATCAGCATTATATTGGCGTATCCATTGAAGCAGATCTATGATTTCTTTCGTGTTAAATACAGGACTTAGATATTGGCTTGGGTCCCCTTTACCCGTAAGAACATAGCGATCGAGTCCCAATGCTCTGTCCCATCCCTCTTCTAACACTAAGGCCTTAAAGCCCATTTCAGCTGTCAAATAATTAACAATGCGATGCTTCATGGTAAAAACTTCGTGAGCTCCATGCGTCGCTTCGCCTAAACCAACAATTGTAGCTGATCCGATCATATCCTTAAGCGGTCTTAAATCCTGAAGAGATGCTGTTGGATCCGTTGACTTTAATAGCATGGCATGCTTTTCTAACCATTTTATCTGTTGAGCCATTTGATTTGTGTTGTAGGAACCTGTAACAGAAACTTCTGCTTTCGAAGTTGCATAAGTACTTCCTGTCAAACTAGTTAGAGTGATAATAGAGGCAGCAATTGCGATACCCATTTTCTTTTTCATAAAATCCTCCTGAAATACTTTATAAGTTGGTTTGTTAAGATAAATATATTCTAGTTCCTAAAAGTCTCTTTTTTCTTACTAGGTTCTTAAGTAAACCTTAAGATGCTTATGTATATACAAAAGACAAAGCAGCTGCAATCCTTATAGTTGAAGGAATATCTATTCAACCTCTTAAATCTGCTGTAAAGAAATCGGCTCCTACGTTTGTGCAGCAGCAGTTCAGGCATATCCATCTCTCAAGGAATACATAAAGAGGGCTTTCCTAAGAAAGTAGAAGATTCTACTTTTGGGAAAGCCCTTTTTTATTGCGTGTGCTGCTTATTCTATCCTTATCGCTAAATTATCTGCTTGACCGTATTAATGAGGCAAGTCGCTGGATACGACGGATTGCAGGGTGCGGTTTCTGTCTGCGTTCAGTTCCCAGAACATTGCGCCGCGTAATCCTTTGGATTTGATGAATTCATTCTTCAAATGAATGGATTGCTCGTCATCATACGAAATAAAGACTTTCGTAGATGGATTGTAGAGGAATGGGGTCTGCGTCACATTGTTCCAGTAGCGGGTATAGCCTTGGCCAGCAACCGTGTATTTGCCTGTAGAATCAGCAGACAGCAGGCCGATGTTCTGCATGTGGGCGAAGTCATACGTCGAGCCGCTGGAACCGCCAGTGGCTTCACCGGAACAGCTTTGGTACAATCCGTTGTTATTTGGACCTGCGTTGCATCCTTTCCAGCCATAGCCATAGAATGGTTCGCCTACGGTTATTTTATTGGCAGGAATGCCTTTATTCAAATAGTTGGTTACGGTGGAATTGATGTTGAATTGGCTGCTGCCGTTTGTGTTGGCTGGGTCGTTATACAATGGCGATCCGATGCCGCTTGTCGCATCCCATGGGCCATAGTAGTCGTAGGTCATGATGTTGATCCAGTCCAAGTACTGTGCAGCGTTGGACAGCCAGTTGTTGGTGCCGCCTGCATCGGCAAGGAAGCTGGAGTTCGCGCTGGAAGCGATCGTAATGTAGTAGCGCTTGCCGTCTTGTTGTCCGGCTTTATCAAGAGCTTGGCGAAGGGTTTGCAGCAGCAGGATGTAGTTGGCTTTGTCGGCTGTACGTTGGCAAGTCTGACCCGACGCGCAAGGTACGCCAATGTTGTTCGGATATTCCCAGTCGATGTCGATGCCATCGAATTGATATTGACGCAGGAAATTAACGGCGGAACTGGCGAAGTTGCCTCTTGTGACAGGGTCATTCGCGGTGTTGGAGAATTGGTTGGACCACGTCCATCCGCCGACGGAGGCGAATAATTTCAGATTCGGATTGGTGTTTTTCAGCTGTCTGATCGTAACCAATTGGTTGTATCCGCCATCAGCTGTACCGTCGGTAAATGAATCTCCAATTACGATGGAACCGTTCGGTGCATTATTTGCAGTGCCATTGCCGTTTTGACAGGTCCATGTGTTCGGATTTGGATTATCGGAGCTCTTGGAAGGATTGCCATGTTTGCCGTTCCAGCAAATATCAAGGAATGCATAATTGATGACCGTTACTTTTGTTGCGTCAACATTGGCAGGCGTAAAGGACGGCGTATCGTAAGCAGCCCAGCTTGGGAAGTAGCCAATAATCTCATATTGGGATGATGGTTGGGAACGTGTTGTAACGGTGAGTGCATTACTGGCGGCGGACACATTGCCTGCAGCATCTTTTGCTTTCACAGTAAAGGTGTAAGCAGTGTTGGCAGTTAAGCCTGTAACAGTGTAGGAAGTAGTTGTCGAAGAACCTGTCAGCGTCGTGCCATTATAAATATCGTATCCGGTGACACCGATGTTGTCTGTCGAAGCGGTCCAGCTTAATGATACGGAGTTCGTCGTTACGGTAGATGCTGTTAAGTTGGCAGGCGCTGTTGGTGGCTCCGTGTCTATAATAACAGCGCTTGTCGTGACATTGACAGGTGAGCTGGCTGGGGATACGTTGCCGGCGGCATCTTTCGCAGTGACCGTGAACGTGTAAGCAGTGCTGGGATTTAAGCCTGTAATGGTATAGGAAGTAGTTGTCGAAGAACCGGCAAGTATGGAGCCGTTGTACACATCATAACCTGTGACCCCCACATTATCCGTTGAAGCAGTCCAGTTCAATGTAACCGAGCTGCTGGTCACGTTGGAGGCGGTTACATTAGCAGGTACTGTCGGAGGTTGGGTATCCGGAACAATTGCCAATGTCGTTGCGTTTATAGGCGAACTGGCGGGGGAAATGTTGCCGGCAGCGTCTTTAGCTTTAATGGTGAAGGTATAGGTGGTATTTGGCGTTAAGCCTGAAGCGGTGAAGGAAGTTGTCGCAGTCGAGCCTGCAAGTGTCGTTCCATTATAGACGTCATAGCCCGTAACACCGACATTGTCGGTAGATGCCGTCCACCCAAGGGTGATGGATACGGTTGTGATATTGCTGGCCGTAACATTCGTTGGAGCAGTCGGCGGCTCCGTGTCGGTAGGAGCTAATTGTTTGCTCCACAGTGCAGGAACGTTTGGCGGTTCCCATCCGACAGGAGAGGTATGTCCTTGTACACATTGGTAGGTATCGGTTCCATAGGTGACGAGGTCTCCTGTTTTATAGACAGTATTCGGTGCCCAAGGTGAAGCGGCGAAGGCAGTCAATGGTACAGCTGTGAATACCAAGATGAAGACAAAAAACAAGACAGCACTAACTTTTTTGACCTTTCTCAATCTTAATCACACTCCGTTTCATATTGGGTTAGGTTCGCCAGACCTGAGGAATACAGCAAACATCTCCTTTCACTAACAAATCTATGTAATCGCATTCAAATTTCTTAGAACGATAGATGGATGCTAGGTGGATCAGAATGCGAAATTACAAGCCAGGGCAGGGTTAAGATGCTCAAATTAAGGCGGTATCTAAGACAAAAAATAGAAACAGCATAGTCTTGTATGTGATGAAGTTAGTGAAGTGTGAAGAAGGCGTTATTCATCTTAAGAATCCATGTGTTATAAAGAGGAGGAAGAGGCGGAATAAAGCGAATCGCTTTAACAATTTGCAGTCATCGTTTGACGTGTTGCTTGAAATTTAGTAGTTCATAAATACTGGGTCAAATCGAGGAGATCACAGTTACAGATTTTCCAGATAAACGTTTTAACACGAAAATAAATATATGCACGAGGCGAAGCGAGTATGAACGTTATGATGCCGAATGAAGCACGTGCTAGGGAAGGCCTATTTTTTTGATTTCCATTATGAGGATGGTGTCTGAAGCAGCTGCCTTATATAATAGAAATAGGAGCAGATAGAAGAAAGATTAGGAATGCGGACTTAATTATGGATACGTTTTGCAAGCTTCCTCGTAGTAGTAAAGTAGTGAATGTAGTGTATATCTTCATATTAATACAATCAGTTGATATAGGGAAGTAGAAACGATCCCTTTCGATGTGTATGGCTCCATACTATTATTGTCGGAGGTACTGCAGAATATGGCGATTATTGATGTAATCAAATATGATGGTTCACCTGATGTATTTGCATGGAAGTTTCCCAATCATGAGCTGGCAACGTGGTCGCAGCTTATCGTAAATGAGTCGCAGGAAGCAATTTTGTTCAAGGGCGGGCAAGCGCTCGATAGCTTCACAGCGGGCAGGCATACGCTTAGCACGGCGAATATTCCGATATTGAATCATATTGTTAACTTACCGTTCGGAGGGGACTCTCCGTTCACTGCGGAAGTATGGTATGTCAATAAGGTTCATTCTCTGAATGTAAAATGGGGCACGCGTACACCGCTTCAGTTGCAGGATCCTAAGTATCAGTTGTTCGTGAAGGTGCGTTCCTTCGGGCAGTTCGGCATTCAGATCGAAGATGCGCGCAAGTTCTTGGGCAAGCTTGTAGGCACACTGCCTGTATTCAATCAAGATACGCTGACCGAATATTTCCGCGGTGTGCTTATGATGAATATTCACCAGCTGATTTCTTCCTACTTCGTGCATCGCAAAATTAGTATATTAGAGATCAATGCCTACATATCGGATATTTCCAAGCATATTCAAGAACTGGTTGCACCGGTGTTCGAGGAATACGGCATTCGTCTGCTTAATTTCTATGTAGACTCGGTCAATACGCCTGAGGATGATCCAGCCACACAGCGTTTGCGGGAAGCGCTGGCGAAGCGGGCTGAAATGAATATTATCGGATTCACCTATCAGCAAGAGCGTACATTCGATACGCTTGGAGAGGTCGCTAGGAATGATAGTGGAGTGAAGTCAGATCTAATGGGTGCAGGTATTGGGCTTGGCATGGGGTACGGGGTTGGCGGTGCCGTAGGCGGCGTCATGACGCAGATGGCAGGCGAGCTTCGAGTTGATGCGCATGACAAGGTATGTCCGAAGTGCAATCGTGGCAATCAGCGAGATGCCTCCTTCTGCACAGTTTGCGGTACATCGCTGGCTGTAAGTGGCGGCACGGATAAGCCGGTTGAGGTGAAATGTCAGGCATGTGGGGAGCAGATGCCGCGTACGACCAAGTTCTGTCCTCACTGCGGGGATCCGTATAATCCATGCCCAGAATGTGGGGCTGACAATCCACCGGATCAAGGAGCTTGTATCGAATGCGGACAAGCGATGCCGGTTCCATGCCGACATTGCGGTGAGTCGGTATCTAGCAAGTCCAAGTTCTGCCCGCACTGCGGCGAGGTGACGACGCTTACTTGCAGCGGGTGCAACAGCGAGGTTAAGCCGGGGCAAAAATTCTGCGTGGAATGCGGCAATAAGCTGGTATAGGGGGAGAATATCATGAAGTGGGCATCACGGTTCAAGTGGATTACGTCAGCGATATTTCTCATTCTAGGAACGGTAACGGTTGGATTATTCTTTGGCCTGAGCGAGGAGGCATCTCGTGGCTTCTCATGGTGGCTGTCCTTCGGCTCGCTCATGATGGCAGGGGTGATCAGCTATCTATTCTGCATGAGTATGCTCGTCCATCTGTCCAAGCACAAGGATGAGGTTCCTATGAATTTATCAATGGGAGCCATCGCCTTCATTTACAATATTGCAGTTCTTGTACATATTGTGCTGTTTTGGCTCGTCCTGGATGTATCCGAGAAGCTGTACATGTGGATTCACATCATCACCTTTGCATTAGCGTTCATTTTGGCGCTCCTCATTGGCCTCACGCGATTATCTGTTGGCCGCTTGCAGAAGGATGAGAGTAATCGAATGCAATTTAAGAAGCGACTTCAGCTTGTCTTGCATGGAGCACGACTGGAATTGGAAGGCTGGGAGCATGCAGAGCGTGATGTGCTGCTGGAACTGATGGGCAAGCTGGAGGAGCAGGTGAAATATAGCGATCCGCTATCAGTACCGGCTATGGTGCTGGAGGAAGGACAGATCATGGATCAGGCCGCTCGACTGGAGGAAGGTGTACGATCTGTGGTGCATGATCGTAATACGGTATACAGCGCTGATGAACTGCGAGACATGATCCGGCAGTTGTCTAACGGAATGAAGCTGCGCAATGAGCAGTTGGCAAGTTTAAAATAGCAGTGGCGATGAATAGATGCCAGGGGTAGACAACGATATATAAAACATGAATGTATGCTCAATAGTTAAATATTTAAATAGATAGAAAGGTGAACTGAACTCCATGGGTGGTTTATTACGCACAATAGGAAGAGTGCTGCTCTTTTTGCAAGTTGCTTTTATTTTTGGCTTTTTCGTAAGCTTATCCCGTGTTACTCCTGCTGATGATCCGGTAGGTAAGCTAGGATTCTCTGTATTTGTATTCGGGATTCCAGGGCTCATGTCGTTCATCGGCGGCAAGTATTTGAAGAAACGTAAGGAAACACGGAAGATGATGCGGGAGCAGAATCTGATTCCGGCGCGCGATTCGCTAAGAGTGAGTGACTTGCTTCGATTCATCGGCTATATCATATTGTTTGGCATCGAGTGGAAGTATCTCACTGTATTGGCGGAGTGGCCTATACCTAAGTCTCAATTAACGACAATCTATGGCGTGGGGCTATTCTTCTTCATCCTCGGTATCTTCATGCTCTGGCGGGCTTCTCGAATCGATGCGAAGGCAGATGCGTTGTACATGCAGCAGCAAGCAGAGAACATGAACCCCTCAGACGAAGATAACGAAGACGATGAAGAAGAGAATGAGGATGGGGATGACGAACCGGTACATAGTCGTGCTGCTGCAGAGGTGGCTGCCAGTACGCCATTGCTTCCGAAGATGGTCAGCTGCCCCGGATGCGGCGCTCAGACCGAGGTACCTCCTCGATCTACTGCTTCTTGCGACTATTGCGGATCTGCGGTTCCGTATGAGTAAGCATCGCAAATTGCTAGGCGATAATTCTTGCTGTGCAGAAATCAGAGAAACCCGGGGTTGATAACCGAAATAAGCTCAACAGAGCTATAGATGATTTTAGTAGAATTCTGGAGGAATGGGAGACATATAATGAAGAAAGGCTCTTTTTTCAAAGTAGTAGGCGGAATCTTTTTATTTTTCCAAATCAGCTTTATCCTCTCGTTCCTTCTTAACTTGTCACAGCTTCACGAGATCGAGGATTGGTCCGGGAAATTGTTGTATTCTGTATTCGTATTCGGCATTCCAGGAATTTGTCTGTTCCGCAAGGGCAAGCAGCGAAGGACAAAAGCCGAAATCGAGCTGCAGCTTCGTCAGCGGGGCATAGTACTGCCCGCCAAGAAGCTATGGAGAGCCAGCAATTTCATGCGAGGCTTGGGCTGGATGATGATGTTATTCGTAGAGCTTATGTTGCTGGGAAATATGATGATCTGGTCGGATATGCAGGAAGAAGTAGAGATGCTGTTTGTTTTTGTATTATTACTGGGTGTTCCGGGTGCTCTTCTCGTGTGGGCAAGCACGAAGATAGATCGCAGTGCGGATGAAAAAGCTATGGTAGAACAGTATCGGGTACAATTGGGGAATGAGATGACCGATCTCGATGAATGGGGCGATAACTTTAAACCTTACGAACGTGCGGCCGCAAATTCAGCTGCTGCCAACAAGCCGATGCTCCCAAAAGTAGTCGACTGCACGGGTTGTGGTGCCCAGATTAAGGTGCAGCCTGATTCTGTAGCAGCATGTGAGTATTGTGGCTCCATGATGGCATACGATGTAGTGTAATATTATGGAGCTACTATGATTCAGAAATGATGGTACAATGAATGGGTTCATTTTATAAATAGGTGGGATATCCTTGGAGATGTCGTTACGCAAAGCGCGGATATGCAAGACACCGCTGCTTTTTATTTTGCTTTCATTTCTGTGCATCATTCTTTTTTACATGTGTGGCGTCTTCATGGGGTACAGCCCAGATATGCTTATCCAAGTCCCATTCATTATGGCAGGTTATACAGCTTTTGTATTTATTTTGACCTATCTAGCTTATCGGCATTTGCATGAGGAACGGGCATTTATCCTTTTTATCGCATGCTTAGCCTTCTGTATCCGGTTTATGTGGGTGCTTGTCGTTGATACGAAGCCGATGTCTGATTTTCAAATCATGTACGATGCCGCAGTGAAAATGTCGGTAGGGGATTTCTCGTATAAGTACAGCGATTATTTCCAGGCATGGACCTATCAATTAGGCTTCACGATGTATCAGGCGCTGATGATTAAGATATTCGGCACAAGCTTGCTGCCCTTGAAAATCATTAATGCACTCTGTTGCGCAGGCATCACGGTGTTGGTATATAAAATTGGACGAAATCTATTCCATGAATTTGCGGCGAAGTTCGCTGGCATCACTTATTGCTTCTTCATTCCCAGCATTGTAATGAGCTCGGTATTGACGAATCAGCATTTGGCGACGTTTCTGTTCTATCTCGGGTTTTACTTTTTGCTCCAAAAACGAACGCCCAACTGGAGAGTAAGCATGGTAATAGCGGTGCTGCTGTCACTTGGCAATCTCATACGTCCATTGGGCATTGTGATCCTATTAAGTATCCTGTTTTATGCGGTGATTTATTTAATCGTGCTGAAGAAGGAGTCTATCAAAAAGGTGATCGGCTTCCTTGTTATTTTCATGACGACCTATTTTGCTGTCTTCTACCTGGTTAGCTTCATTGCGGTAGGAACGGGAATCTCGAATACGCCTTTAGTGAACCATGATCCGATGTGGAAATTTGTATTGGGCTTCAATCGTGAGACAGAGGGGGCCTATTCGGAAGAGGACTTTAAAACAGTGTCGCAATATCCGTTAGGAGAAGAGCGAACACGTATTGAGAAGGAAATGGTGTGGGAGCGGCTGTCCAATGTTGGAGAGCTGTCGAATCTCTTCCTGAGTAAAATTCGGCTTATGTGGGGCGAGGTTGATGCGTTATTTTGGAGCCTGAATACGAACAGCGTGAGCAGTCTATTCGGTTTGATTCATACGTATTCGTATGTCAGTTACTTTGTCATTATCTTACTGCTGTTCTTAGCCGTCGATCTTCTTATTCTGCGCAGGGATACCGAACATAAATATCTGTTCCTCATTCTATTAATTCTCGGCTATATGGGTGTGCATCTGTTCATTGAAGTGCAGCAGCGGTACCGATACTTCATTATGCCATCGATGATTATCATTGAAGGGTATGGTGCTTATGCGCTCGTTGTCGTCATGTCCCAGTGGAAGGAGCGCATCCCATTCCGCCGACTGCTGCGACTGCGCGTGAAGGATGCACGACAAGAAGTCGCCGAGGAAGCGTGACCTTGCTTTTTTTTAAACCAAACTTAAACGTGAGCCATCCTTGACCTTAACCTTCTCGATTTATGCTGTTTATGTAAGACAACAAAGACATAATCAGAAGGTGAAACAATGATAGGATGGAAGAGAGCACTCATTATGGGGGCGGCAGTCTGCATGATTGCCTGCACCTCAATCGCCAACAGCGCAGCAGCAAGCAGCATTGACTCTGGTGAGGCGGACATGGCAAGCAGCCATGCATGGAAGCAGTGGGTCAAGGAGCATGCGAAGCCGGTTGCCATTCATGATGAGAGCCATGGAAAGGAACAGGAAACGAAGGAACGATTTCAGGATCTTCAGTTTCTGAAGCCGTTATTGCAGCATAAGCGAATGGTCAGTTTAGGAGAAGCGTCACATGGCGCATCGGAATATAATTCAGCGAAGGTTCGGCTGGTTCAGTTTTTGCACGAACAGCTCGGGTACGATGTACTCGCGTTTGAATCGAATCTGGGCGAGACATCAGCCGCGTTTGCGGAGATAGGCAAGCGTACGCCTATAGACATGATGAAGAGTTCGATCTTTGGCGTATGGCAGGTGGAGGAGAACTTGCCATTATTCGAGTATATCGCGCAGCAGAGCAAGACGGCACGGCCGCTTATTTTGACAGGGATTGATGTACAGGGTACTACGGAACCGTTCATTGCATTTGTGGAGAAATGGTTCGCCCAAGTCGACAAGAGCAAAGCGGTATCGTTCGCGCAAACGGAACGATGGTATTTGAAGGTGCATGCCTACAAGGATATGGAGCAATTCAAGCGGGAGCAATCGCTGCTGATTGCGAAGTATCAAGTATTCCAGACGTTCGTGAAGGAGAACAAGACGAAGCTGCAGGCTGTTCACCCTGAGCATCCAGAGCTCGTTCCCATTATGGAGCGTGTGCTGCAGAATCGCATCGATATGCTGGAGACGTACTGTGAACGAATGGTGAAGCTATTCGCAGGGATTGAGCCAGAGCGACAGATGAAGGAAGCCAGCTATATTCGGGATGAACAAATGGCGAGCAATACGGCATGGCTTGCCGAGCGCCTGTATCCCGATAAGAAGATCATCGTATGGGGGCATAATTACCATGTTCGAAAGCATAATTCGACGATGGTAACCGAGCATAATGGCTTCGGCTTCGACAATCACCCTTATCCAACAATGGGGGAGATGCTGCCATTCTCGCTGCGGAAGGACAATTATGTGATCGGATTGTATGCCTATCAAGGAAGCTCCAGCAAGAATAGCAAGGATACCGAGCGCATCACGCTGCCGCATAATGAAGGAAGCATAGAAGCGCTGCTTAGAGCAGGAGGCCACCCTAATCAGTTCTTGGATCTCACACAGGCCAAGCTTGAACCCGGTACATCATGGATGTTCACTCCCCGTATTGCTAAAGCGTGGGGCGTACTTGAGGAGACGATGGTCGTTCGGGATCAGTATGATGGTCTATTGTTCGTGGACACGATCCATCCGTCACGGCGGATTGCACAATAATATAGGTTGAATAGGGCTGCATACGGGATGCAGCTCTTTTTTGTGTATGCTGGAGGAGGATTCCCGCCTGCTAATTTCGCCTTATCAATTGCACATTCGGTATCGCCTGTTTGGTCAATCATGATATGATAGAAGAGAATGGTTTCCAGGCTAACCCAGATTGGATTGGGAACGGGATCAGAGTGGAAGAGGAGGGGAAACCGATGATGCTCGAGCGTCGAGAGTTGCAGCAGAAGCCCATGCCACAGGATGTCCAATTTTATCGCGCTGAGAGCGAGATCGGAACACCGCTGCCTTTTAAAATATATCGTTGGAACCATGCGGGTGGCAGCATACGTGATCATACGCATGACTATTTTCAAATCTGGTATGTCGTGAAAGGCGAGTTCATGCATACGATCAATAATCACACGTATCGGATGGTGAAGGGCAATATTTTTGTAATTCCACCATACGCCGTTCATCGGGTGACATTAGTGGCCGGTCAAGGAATTGACATTATTGGACTTGAGTTTCTCCCGCATTTTATTGACGAGCAGTATCAGCCGCATAATGGAAGCAGAGGGAGGTTCGACTACTCCTATCTGGAACAGTTCATGCTGGATGAGGAACATGTGACCCCGAAGGTGGCATTGTCGGGAGCGACTGATCTTGAGGTATCGAAGATTCTGAATGATATGCTGGACGAATATCAGCAGGCTAATCGTTATTACGAACTGGTACTCAAGGCGGATCTGCTGAAGCTGATGACGATGCTTGTGCGAGAGATGGATCGACAGCGCAATTCCGATGACGTGGATGAACGATTGGGCAAATTCAAGGAATTGATGTCGGCCGCAATTCATTACATTCATGAGCATTATAATGAAGAGCTTCGCCTAGAGATGATCTGCCGCAAGTTTAATATTTCGAAGACATACTTCTGTGATTTATTTAAACGGTTTACCGGTAAGACATATAATGATTACTTGGTCGATATTCGGATTCACAAGGCGGCCGCGATGCTGCTTGATACTGATATGTCGGTAACGGATATATGCTTCCAAGTGGGCTTTAATGATGTTCCGTACTTTTCCCGAGTTTTTAAGCGCAAGACGGGGGTTACGCCAAGTCATTTCAAAAAGAACGCCTTGTCCGTGTGGCAGCATATGTAGATGAACTTAGGGTGTATTATGCGTCTATGCGTCATGCGGAATGATAGGCTGAAACTGTAACCTCTTGCCCTCAGTAGGTGGAGCGAGCAGCAAATATGGAGAGGACAGAGAACAGTTCCTCGTGAGTAATGGGAGTTATGGCTGTATCGTATGCAGAGATATTGATAGCGAAAATAAGAAAGATCGGGTCCAGCGCATCAGAGACATCTGACTGCTGCAACCCGATCTTTTTTTACATTGTTGTTGGCGAATATGGCCAGGTGACTCGAATCAATGTTTCAGGTGTGTATCCAAAAACTTCACCATGGCATTGTAGAATTCGATGCGGTTTTCCTCATTGTTGAAGCCGTGGCCTTCGTTGTCCTTCACCATATATTCGACGTCAACGCCTCTCTTCTTGAGGGCCTCGACGATTTGATCGGATTCGGCTTTGTTCACGCGCGGATCGTTGGCGCCCTGCGCAACAAAGAGCGGCGTTGTGATTTTGTCCGCATGGAATACAGGAGATACGGACTTCAGCATGTCTTTGTCCTTCTCCGGATGGCCGATGCGCTCATAGAACATGTTGCGGTTCGCTTCCCAATAAGGCGGCAATGTATCAAGCAGGGTGAAGATGTTGGATACCCCGACATAATCGACGGCTGCTGCATACATGTCCGGCGTAAACGTAATGCCAGCTAGTGTCGCATATCCACCGAAGGATGCACCGTAAATGCCGACGCGCTTCGGATCGGCGATGCCTTGCTTGATTGCCCATTGTACGCCATCCGAGATGTCATTTTGAATGTTGCGGCCCCACTGCTTGTTGCCGGCGTCGATGAATGCTTTTCCGTAACCCGTAGAGGAGCGGAAATTAACCTGCAGCACGGCATAGCCGCGATTAGCCAGCAGCTGAGCCTCCGTATTGAAGCCCCACATGTCGCGGGTCCATGGGCCGCCATGCGGATTGACGATCAGTGGGAGGTTCTCTGGCGTCTTATTCTTCGGCAGTGTTAAGTAGCCATGAATCGTCATGCCGTCTCTGCTCTTATAGGAGATCGGGTGCATGTCCGCCATCTGCTCTGGATTGAGCCAGTCACTCAGGTTGGCGAGCAGCGTCAATTGATCCGTTGTGGAATCATAGTAATAATACTTGCCCTGCACTTTGTCAGTAGATAGGCTGACGATGAGCTTGGTCTTGTCTTCATTGTAGTCGTTGATGCCGATTTCGCTTTCTGTTGCCTGCAGCTTGTGCTGAAGTTTTTTGTGCAAAGCCTCGAATGATTCATCAAAATATTTCACATGTACTTTATCCGTTATATATGCAGTCATGAGCAGTTTATCCTGCTTATGGTCATACACCGCTCCTGCCAGATCGACGTCCGGATGGGAGTAGATCAGCTGCTCATTGCCCTGAAGGTCGTACTTGACGAGCGCGGACTTGTCGCGACTTTTGTTGGATACAGCATAGATCGTCTTATTGTCCTTAGAGAAGCCGAGCGGGCTAACATTGTCGCCGCCTGATGTCGTAATGAATGGCTTGAATTCGTCTTGCTCTGTCGCCCGGTACAATACGACGCCCTCGATGCCGTCTGAAGCAACGGCAAGGCGAATTTTGCCGTCATGGTCGGCAATCCATTCTTGAATGTCGCCTGGATTTTTCGCGACAAGCTTCGTTTCGCCAGTCTTTATGTTCAGCTTGTACACGTCAAATGCCTTGGCGTCTTCCTTGTTCATGGAGACGAGAATCTCGTCCTTAACGCCGGACAGTGCACTGACTACGCCGACTCGAACCTTATCGAATGGCGTTAATTCCTTCTCTTCATTGCCGTTGAACGCTGCGGAGTACAGGTGGAAGTTCTCGTCCCCGCCCTTGTCCTTCAAGTAGAGGATATGATCGCCTTTCCAGAAGAAGCCGGAAATATCACGATCCTTGGAGCTCGTTACGCGCACTGGCTCGCTGGAACCGTCCATCTTCTGTACGAAGACATTCGAGCGATTTTCCCACGGTGCTGCATAGGAAATATAATTGCCGTCCGGAGACAGCTGATAGGAGAAGCTTCCAGGGTTGCGCATGAAATCCTCGACGGAAATTTGCGGCACGCCCTTATTGTCGATGCCGGAACGGCTCAGCTTCACAACGTTCTCAAGTGCGGATGCAGCCTCACGCAGAGTTGCTGCGTTATTCTCATGCAGTTTCCCATCTGGGAATCCCTTGAGCAAGCCCAGCGTCTTAGCGCGTTCCGCATAATCGGTCAAGCTCTTCTCGTCTTGCTCCTTGCCAAGCGCACGAACGAGGATACGAGCAATCTCTCCGCGCTTAATCGGCGCATCAAGAGATGTGAAATCCCCGTCATCTACCAAGCCTGCATTCTTAGCAGTCTTCATCGGCTCAATTCCATGCTGGTACGTGAGTGCCAATACAGCAAGGCGGACGAATTCGTCAACGGAAACCGTAGACGTCAGCTTTGCATGTTCATCCAAAATTCCTTTGGACGTAAGCGCCTGAATCCCATTCTTGTACCAAGTGGCAGCTTCGGCCGGCTTCTGCGCCATGACGGACGTCGGCAGCGATGCGGCAAGCACGGCCGCGAGTGATGCAGCAATCCATTTCTTTTTCATTGAAAAGAACCCCTTTGTATACTTGTATATGTTCATAATTTGAACTTTCCCAAGTATATACGTAAAAATTGGTATTGCAGGATTCATGTAAAATATAACAGTTAGGTGAATTTATTGTATTTATACATCGCTATTCATACAGAAAAAGGGCCCTTTCTCATGGGAAAGAGCCCTGTTATGGATTGGAAGCTATTTTGTTAAATGGGTATCCAAGAACTTCACCATGGCATTGTAGAATTCAATTCGATTCTCTTCGTTGTGGAAGCCATGGCCCTCGTTGTCCTTCACCATATACTCCACATTAATGCCTCTCTTCTTGAGTGCTTCAACCATTTGATCGGATTCAGCTTTATTTACGCGCGGATCATTTGCTCCTTGTGCGACGAAGAGCGGTGTAATGATCTTATCTGCATGGAACACAGGGGATACTTCCTTAAGCAGCTCCTTATCCTTCTCTGGATGGCCGATACGCGCATAGAACATATTGCGGTTCGCTTCCCAATACGGCGGCAGCGTATTCAGCAGGGTGAAGATGTTGGACACGCCTACATAATCGACGGCTGCTGCATACAGATCCGGCGTGAAGGTTATGCCGGCAAGCGTTGCGTATCCACCGAATGATGCGCCGTAAATGCCGATGCGGCTTGGATCTGCAATGCCTTGCTTGATTGCCCATTTGACGCCGTCCGTAATGTCATTTTGAATATCCCGTCCCCACTGCTTGTCGCCAGCATCGATGAACGCTTTGCCATAACCTGTTGAGGATCGGAAGTTAACCTGCAGCACGGCATATCCGCGATTAGCGAGCAGCTGAACCTCGGGATTGAAGCCCCACTCATCGCGAGCCCAAGGCCCGCCGTGAGGATTCACGATAAGCGGGAGCTGTTCGGGCTGCTTATTTTTGGGCAGTGTCAAATAGCCGTAGATCGTTAAGCCATCTCTGCTCTTATAGGAGATTGGATGCATATCGGCAAGTTGATCCGTTGTAAGCCAGTCGCTTAAGGCAGCAAGGAGCGTCAGCTTATCCGTCGTTGAATCATAGTAGTAGTATTTTCCCTGCACCTTGTCATTCGACAGACTGACGATGAATTTCGTTCTTGCGTCGTTGTAATCATTGATTTGGATTTCGCTTTCCGTTGCCTGCAATTTATGTTGCAGCTTTTTGTTCAGAGCTTCGAAGTCCGCATCGAAGTAATAATTATGCTTCTTGTCTGTGATATAGGTAGCCATGAGCAGTTTATCTTGTTTGTCATCGTATACTGCACGATCTAAGTCGACCTCAGGATGGGAGTAGAGTAGCTGCTCCTTGCCCTGCAGGTCGTATTTGAGCAGCGCAGTTTTATCGCGGCCCTTGTTCGATATCGCATAAATGTTCTTGTTATCCTTCGTGAAGCCAAGCGGGTAGACGGTTTCTCCTGTATCCGTTGTGATGAAAGACTTAAATTCTGCGTCCTCTGAATCGCGATAGAGCACTGATCCTTCAATGCCATCCGTAGCAACAGCCATGCGGATGGCGCCATTGTGATCGGCAAGCCAAGCTTGGATATTGCCAGGGTTTTTCGCTACAAGCTTGGTAGCCCCTGTCTTCACGTTCAGTTTATAGACATCGAATGCTCTCGCGTTATCCTTGTTCATCGTAATGAGTATTTCGTCCTTCACATTGGACAGTGTGCTGACTACCCCGACGCGCACCTTATCGAATGGAGTGAGATCCTTCTCCGCATTGCCGTTGAATGCTGCCGAATATAAGTGGTAGTTTTCATCTCCGCCTTTGTCCTTTAAGTACAGGATGTGATCGCCCTTCCAGAAGAACCCCGCAATATCGCGATCCTTAGAGCTAGTGACGCGTGCAGGCTCGCTCGAGCCATCCATCTTCTTCACGAATACATTCGTCCGGCTCTCCCAAGGAGCCGCATAAGAAATGTAGTTGCCGTCCGCAGACAACTGATACGAGAAATTGCCAGGGTTGCGCATGAAATCCTCAACGGAAATGAGCGGTACACCCTTGTTGTCGATTTGAGCTAGTCGGAGCTTGCGCAGGTTGCGAAGTGCAGAGGCGGCTTCCCCGATAGTCGCGTCTTTATTTTCATGAAGGCTGCCGTCTGGATAGCCAGTAAGTAAGCCAAGAGATTTGGCACGCAGCGTATATTCGGTTAATGTCTTCTCGCCGCGTTCCTCTGTGCCAAGTTCATAGGCGCGAACGAGGATGCGGGCAAGCTCTCCGCGCGTAATTGGTGCGTCGAGAGAGGAGAATTCCTCAGCTTCGACCCAGCCTTCATTCGCAGCTGCCTTCAGCGGATCGATCCCATGCTGGTAGGTGAGCGATAGTGCGGCATAGCGGATGAAGTCCTTTACCGGGATTGTGGATGTTGGCTTTGTCTGCTCGGGAAGAATCCCTCTGGAGATGAGCGCCTGAATCCCTTCTGTATACCATGATGAGGCGGCAGTAGAAGTAGACTTCTGCTGCGCCATGACAGTCAGCGGAAGCGATGCAGTGAGCACAGCAGCAAGTGTGGCGGATATGACTTTCTTTCTCATGAATTGAATAACCTCCTTATATGTACAGACCCATATATGTATATGATGAAGCTTTTTATTTAGTATTTGGATCAATTGTATGTATTAGGTAGGTTATATGGAATCGTGTGAAATATACGCGAACACCCCGGATAGACGCTGACTGCTGACGTCCGTTCCGGGGTGCTGCAAGTAGGTGTGAAGTTATTGGATGGAGTAAGGAAGCTTGAATGTCCACAGTTCAGTGCCGTTGTCGGACGAGCTGCTGTCCACACCGAAGTCGTTATCATTGACGATTACGAGTTTGTTGCCGTCTACGAGGGATACACCTTCAATTTTCTCATATGGATATTTGAATTCAACAGCATCCAATACAGTGCGCTTCGCGAGCGGCAGAATGCTGTTGGATTTCAGATCAGCAAGAGACATTTGCTCCAGTGTCTTGCCAGACTTCTCGTCGTCATACTTGCCAAGAATATTCGTTGCTGTCGTGAGATCGACCGCATAAATGCGCTTCAATTGAGCTTTATCGCCTGCATTTTTGTCACGTTCGTCAATCAGCAGCGTATTCTCGTTGATGGCTACCACGTCAGAGATGACAATGTCTGCTTGATCCAGACTGGTGAATGGCTTGGCATCCTCTGTCACATATACATATTCAGCCACTGGCTGCAATGTCGCGAGATCGAACTTGATGATGCGCAGTTGCCGCGAGTTGTCTGTAGACTTGTCTGGATTGCGCAGCGGGCTTTGCATGGACATGAACATGTACTTGCCGTCTGGCGTAATGCCGACGCCTTCAGCACCGCGATTTTGGCGAAGCTTATTGTATACGGATGGAAGAACTTCTCTAGCTGGTACAAGCGGTGTAGAGACTTGTGCAGCCCATCCTTTTGGAACAATGCGCTCAATAATCGTACCGTCGCGCTTCACATGAACGATGGAAGGACCGTATTCATCCGAGATCCAGAACGTGTCATCCTTTGCGTTATAAGCAAGACCTTCGATATCGAGTCCGTATGGATCGTAGGCTAGGCCTTTTTCCCCTTTGGCATCGAATGGGGCTTCGTCACGACCTTTACTATTCGGAAGTCCGGTAATATGAACATTTCCCGTCGTCGGATTTTTACCATTCACCTTGAGTGGGATTTGCTCCAATATTTTAATTTCATCTTTATCGATTTGAATCTTGTATAAGCTAGGCGTATAGCTTGCTAACGGGAACGTCCGGCGAGTTTTACCGCCAACTTCAACTTGGCCGTTCGGGCCACGGTCAGCAGTGGAGTAGAACACATTGTCAGGATCGCCAGGCACATGAGTCAAGGATGAACCAATACCCATCTTAATTCCTTCAGCTAGATCCGCTGCATTGAGCTTATACTTGCCAGTCAACTCAGGCTTGTCCGTCAACGCAACACTGCCTCTGAATTCATCCCAATCGACATATTTGCCGGTTACTTCACTAAGTGCGCGGAGAGGCATGTATAAGCGAGAGTCGATTTCTACAGCCGGCGAAGCAGGTGTAACCGTTTGCCCGTTGTTCGTGTACGTAACGTGAGATGCAGGTACGCTATCGGCAGCGGCAGCTTGTACCGAAGTAATTCCTGTTCCAGTAGATAGTGTCAATGCGGTTGCTAGCGCGATCATAGCTTTCTTTTTCATTTGTCATGTCCCTCCATAAGATGAATCTATAAAATGTGCATTCTTGTCTGTTCCCTGGATTATAACAACCGCTTGTTAAGGTTATGTAATGGAAGGGTTAAGGAGATGTAATGGAAAACTTGAGAGTTTGTAAATAGAGGGGCATACAAATAAAAACGGAAATCGGGAGGTAAAGTCTAGCGATAGGCTTGTATGCTTCTAGCATCATTATCTGCTCGATATAAGAGTGAAAATTTATATCAGAAAATCCCAATTTTGAACGTAATATAGTTGACAGTAAAAAATAGACTAGGTACACTATTACTATATTGTTAGCACTCTGTGTAGTGGAGTGCTAATCCATTACTTACTATAATGATAATGACTATGTGTAAGTAATGACATGAAAAGATATGAGAGGGGATTTTTATTCATGGCTAAGAAGCAATTCAAAGCAGAATCCAAGCGTTTGTTGGAAATGATGATCAACTCGATCTACACGCAGCGGGAAATCTTCCTTAGAGAGCTCATCTCCAATGCGAGCGACGCGATCGACAAAATGTACTATAAAGCTTTGTCTGATGACAATGTGGTGTTCAATAAAGAAGATTATTTCATTAAAGTATCGGTTGATAAAGAGAACCGTACGTTGACAATAACCGATACAGGGATCGGGATGACGAAGGAAGAACTGGAGAACAACCTCGGCGTTATCGCGAAGAGCGGTTCCCTCGCCTTCAAGACGGAGAATGAAGCGAAGGATGGCCATAACATTATCGGCCAATTCGGTGTAGGTTTCTATTCCGCATTTATGGTTGCTGATGTCGTGACGGTAATTAGTAAGGCGTTCGGCAGTGACGAAGCGTTCAAATGGGAATCGAAGGGTGTAGACGGGTACACGATAGAGCCTAGCGAGAAGGATGTGCCGGGTACGGTTATCACATTGAAGATCAAGCCGAACACGGAAGATGATCAATATGACGAGTATTTGGATGAATACCGTCTGAAGTCGATCGTGAAGAAATATTCGGACTTCATCCGTTACCCGATTAAGATGGATGTGACGAAGCATCGTCCGAAGGAAGACGATGATAAGGAATTCGAAGCGTATCAAGAAGAAGAAACAGTCAACAGCATGGTTCCGATCTGGCGCAAAAATAAGAATGAGCTGACGACAGAAGACTATGAGAACTTCTACAGTGAGAAGCGTTATGGCTTCGACAAGCCGCTGAAGCATATTCATATCAGCGCTGACGGCGCTGTTGTATATAATGCGATCTTGTACATTCCAGAGAATACGCCATTCGACTATTATACGAAGGAATATGAGAAGGGGCTTGAGCTGTACTCGAACGGCGTGTTGATCATGAATAAATGCGCGGAGTTGCTCCCAGACTACTTCAGCTTCGTGAAGGGAATGGTCGATTCCGAAGATCTGTCCTTGAACATCTCACGCGAAATGCTGCAGCATGATCGCCAGTTGAGCTTGATTGCGAAGAATATCAAGAACAAGATTAAGAGCCAGCTGCAATCCTTGATGAAGGACGAAAGAGAGAAGTACGAGCAGTTCTTCCAATCGTTCGGCAGACAGTTGAAGTATGGTGTGTACAGCGACTATGGCATGAACAAGGATGTGCTGCAAGACCTGATCATGTTCTACTCCTCCAAGGAGAAGAAGTTGGTATCGCTGGATGAGTACGTGGAAAGAATGCCAGAAGATCAGAAATACATTTACTACGCAGTTGGCGAATCGATCGAACGCATCGAGAAGCTGCCGCAAACTGAGCTTGTGTTGGATAAGGGCTATGAGATTCTGTACTTCACAGACGACATTGATGAGTTCGCGATTAAGATGCTCATGAAGTACAAGGAGAAGGAATTCAAGAACGTATCGAGCGGCGATCTCGGCATCGAGTCCGATGGCGATGACAAGTCTGCTGACGAACAAGACGAGAACAAGGAACTGTTCGAGGCGATGAAGGACATCTTGAAGGATAAGGTGAAGAGCGTTAAAGCCTCGAAGCGCTTGAAGTCCCATCCAGTATGCTTGTCTGCAGAAGGCGAAGTATCCATCGAGATGGAAAAAGTGTTGAACGCGATGCCGAACAACCAAGCGGTGAAAGCCGATAAGGTGCTCGAAATCAACGTGAACCACGAGGTGTTCCAATCTCTGAAGAACGCTCATGCATCCGATGAAGAGAAGCTGAGCCTGTATACGAACCTGCTGTACAGCCAAGCGCTCTTGATTGAAGGCTTGCCGCTGCAGGATCCAGTGGAGTTCACGAACGATATGTGCAAGATTATGGTGTAATGATAGAAGATTACCCGCTGTCGGCCCAAGCGCTGGCAGCGGGTTTTTGCGTTTGGCTATCTGCACTTCAGGAGGACGTCAATGGCCTTGAACATAATGCGGACTGCCTTAGCGGTGGATCGCAGTTGATTCAAGCTGCAGATCAGATAGGCATCGAGGGCGGGATGATAGAACATAACGGTTCCGGAATACCCCCATGCGCCCCACGCATTATATCTTGCCGGGAATAAGATTGGAACGGTTCGAAAGCGGACAATGCCGTACCCATAATCCACGCCCGGCCTGAACTTCGTCCATACTTGCATGCGCTGGAGGCTTTCGTTGGATATCAACTTGCCGCTCGTAAGAGCCTTCATGAATGTCAGCAAGTTCTCTGAGGTCGATATTAAGGCGCCGCCTGCGTATTCCATGCTGATGCTTTTGTAATGGGTGATTGCAGTCTGGCCGGCATATAAGTCGGCCATGGGATAAGGGTCTTCTACTGCCGGTGTAGAATAAAACGCCATATGCGTATGATGGAGCTGCAGCGGTTCGAATAAGTAACGACGAAATGCTTCATGGAGTGGATTGGATGTGATATTTTCGATGAGTAGGCCTAATAAGTGGTATCCGGTATCCGAGTAATGGATTCCCTGTCCGGGTGGGAAGTGGGACGTCAGATGCTTCTTGGACCATTCAATGACCTCCTGCGGCGTCCATTGGCGCGAAGGTTCCGAGGTGAACAGATCGAGCATCCGCGGGCCTTGTTTGGGGCGATCCTCGAAGTAATCGTTCAATCCGGATGTATGACCGAGCAGATGTTTGATTTAAATTTGATTAGAGTAATCGGTGCCCTTGTAAACATGCAGCTTGTGCATCAGCTCCGAGGGAAGGTATCGATGGATAGGATCTTCGTAGGTGAGCTTGCCCTCTTCTGCGAGCATTGCCGTAAGTACCGAGGTGAACAGCTTGCTAATGCTGGCAATATAATAGCGCTGCTGCGGAAGGGCTGGCTTGCCTTGCGTCATGCCTTCCGCCATGTTCAGATGAATGCCTAGCGGCTCGCAATGTACGAGGAAATAGGCATTGTGAAGCTTGTGATTGCGCTGAATAACGCTTCTAAACTGCCGCTCGATTCGACTCATCGCTTCCTGACGATTCATAATTGCTCCCCTTCCTGCCGCATGCGGGCGGCAGCGATAATATCGGCGGACGTACTGTCCATGACCTCAATGTCATTGAAGCCTTCTGGCAGCAGGCCATTAGCCGTCATAACGGACAGACCTAGCGTAAATATTCTCATCTTAAGCAGAATAGGCATCAGCTCTTCGTCTGTGAAATCGGCAAGCTCCGGATCGGTCTTCATTCTGTCGATAATGCTGTTCATCTCGCCCGGCTCATGCTGCAAATAGGGGTTCGGTCTCATGACCATGTCGCGGAACAGGAGCGGGTATTCCCGTGCGAAGCGGAGTGTGGCAACGCCAATATCATGAAATGGCTGGCCCGTATCCTGACTGAGGAGATAATCGTCGCTGAAAGTAAAAATACGCTGTACAACCACTTGAATGAGCTCCGCAACATCTGTGAAGTTGACATAAATAGGTGCAATTGAGCTTCCCAGATGTTCTGCGACCTTGCGAATCGTAATGCTGTAGATTCCTTCTCGCATGGCAATGTTGAAGGCAGCATCAATGATCGTATCCCGCGAAAATTTCGTCTTAGGCGGCATAGCGGGTCTCCTCCCTAGTTGGCATCCAAATCCATTAAGATATCATCTGATACATATCAAATGATATTTATCTATAATCAGTATATATGTGACAGGTAGATTTTCAATACCTCATCAAGAAAAATGTGGAAAATATAATTATTTATACATCTGTTCGACCCTTCTTAATTGGGAAGGTGGTGAACGGCTTTTTGTCCTGCCAAAATGAAATGTTGTTTGGATGGAACCAACTTCCTTCATAACCAATCTAACGTAATAGAATAAGCTTATTCAAATTTTGAGGGAGGATTATCAATGTGCTAACGGTGGACGAAGTAAGGCTGGCACAGCAGGGAGATTGCGAAGCATTTATTCGGCTTATTACAGGTATGGAGCGCAGTTTATATCGGGTAGCACGTTCCATCTTGAAGCGGGATGAGGATTGCGCTGATGTGATTCAGGAGGCGATATTCAAGGCGTTTCGCGCGATACATACTTTACGAGAACCTGCCTACTTCCAGACATGGATGTTCCGTATTGTAATGAATGAATGTCATCAATTAGTCAGCAAGCAGAAGCGGGTTGTCATTATGGCTGATCTTCCGGCAAAAGCCGCACCTGTTGCGGACAATGAGCATATCGAGTACTTGGATCTGATGGCGGAGATTGATCGGTTGGAGGATAATCACCGCATCGTCATTTCGCTGCATTATTTTGAGGACATGTCTGTGAAAGACATTGCGGAGCTGCTGGACACAACAGAAGGAACGATTAAGTCGCGCTTGCATCGGGCACGTGCAGCGTTGGCGAAGGTGATGGACAATCCTTTTGAAAGGAAGGGCGACTATGAAACATGTTGATATGGAGCATGTGCTCAAGCAGGCGGCGGCCAATGAGCCGCGCGAAGTCCCGGAAGTGGTGCGGCAGCGCTACGACGCTACTTATGCAGAACTGCGAGACCTGGCGGCTAAGCGGGATGCTGTGCCTGACGTTGTGAAGCAGAGTGTAGTCCAATCCGTTCACGCGCTGCGATCGAATGCGGCAAGCCGAAAAAAGAGACGCATGCGCCAAGTCGCCGTCATAGCGGCAGCAGTATCTTTTATCGGCATGGGCATTATCGGTTCTGGGTTCGTGTCGCCGGTGATGGCGCAGACATTGAAGAAGATTCCGCTTCTGAATACCGTGTTCACGATTGCGGGGGACTTAGGGCTGCAGGCAGCGGATGAAAAGGGGCTCGTCGATAATGTCAATCAAAGCGTGACGATAAACGGAGAAACGCTGAAAGTATCCAAGGTCATCTACGATGGGGCAAGATTATCTGTGGGCTTCGTTCAAACAGCGCCTGGGCGGAAAATTGAACAGGTAAAGCTTGCGATTGACGGAGAACTCGATCATTTTGCGAGCAGTTTACGGGATAGCATCCTATCGGAAGACGGCAAGACGGTAAACAGTGTCATTAACTTTACACCTAACTGGAATCTGCCCGATGAGTTCGAATTGAAGCTGTTTGTGTTCTTGGAGGGAATGGAGCAGGATCGATTCGAATTCAGCTTCCCCGTGAAAAAGGTTGCTTCGCGAACCATCACATCGGACATCGTAAGAAAGCACGGGGAGTCCGTCGTGAAAGTAGATAAAATCGAAATGTCGGAAGTGTCAACGCGGGTTATTTTGAAACACGAGCATCCACATCGTCCTAAAGAGTTAGAGCCATTGGGACTTAATGTTGCCATCTTCGATGATCGCGGAAATGAACTCCAGCCAATTAACGGGAGGGATGGATCAGGGACGTTGATTAATGGGATCGAGCACATTACGTGCAACTTCAATTTCGCACCGTTCCAACATCCATCGAAATCGATTACGTTGAAGCCGTATTTCAGAACATTTTCTAAGAAACCACGGTTTCAAAATAAAACTACGGTTAACGAGATGCCAAGCGAAGAGAAGCCGCTTATTCTCAGCCAAGGAGCGGCTGGACGTTTGGAAGTGACGCGCTTGGAATGGAAGGGCGACAAACTATTTGTCTATTACAGCAAGGTAGGCGACAATCCGTTTGATAACGGTCGTCGTTTATATTTGGAAGATGAGCAAGGGCAATTGCTCATCGATGAGCAAATCCGGGTGATCGACCCCGAGAATTATCGCTTTGTCGCGGAATATGACCAGGTATCGCCCGATCAGAAACTAACATTCGTGACGGAAGATACACCACTGGTGGATTACATCAAAGACTTAGAAATGACAATCCCCTTAACGGAATAGGTACACAGAAAAGGAACACATCAACTGACAATGCTGAAGGGAGCAATTTCAAATGAAATCATGGAACAAAGTATGGATATGCATGACGGCAGCAGCGTTTGTGCTGACAGCCTTGCCGGCAACGGAATCCTATGCGGCGAAGACGGTCACACAGGCAAGTGATCAGAATACGATGAAGCTAACAAATGTGGATAAGGAGATTCAAGAGAAAATAAAAAAAGAGGTTCGTGATTTGTCCGGCTTGTCTATCGTTGAGGCCGATGTGAACATGGAAGGAGTGAACTTGACGATTACTTTCAAAGACAATATAGGGAATATGATGATGAACAAGAACACGAAGGAAATCGTGTTTTTGAACCTGCGCCTCACCTTCGATCAACTTGAAAAGGCCAAGCAGGACAAGATGATTAGCTTGCTTAAGGAACTGAATAATAAACGGAAGTATGCACCGAAACAAGTGGATCTACATAAATCCCCGAATGAAACCCGTATTTCAATGCTGGGTGAGGATTTTGCCGCTTCCATGACAGATCAGGATCATACCGCTTATATCGACTTCTCCTATAAGGATATAGACGCTTCAGTACGGAAAAATGCAGAAGCAGCTTTGAAGAAGTTTTCGAACGGCGGAAAACCAGCATTAACGAAAGCCCAACTGCACAAGTTCGTGAACAATGATCCGAAAATGAAAGAGGATTCTTACGTATGGCGAATTGACGGCGGCGATGAAGAGCATTGGGTAGGCCTGGAGATTGGCGCTGTTACGGGCAAAATCTATAATGTTCTCATTAAGAAAATGGATGTTCCTGATAAAGACAAGGCATATGCCGATTTGGACATCAAGAAGGTGAAGGCTGCGGTAGAAGCCAAAACAAAATTAATATTCAATGTAAGCTTAAGCGGATATGAGGCGAAGCAGGAGTCGAAGTACGGAAATAAATTTTCCTTTACGAAAAAAGGAAGTCCTGCGATAGAAGCCAGAGTGGACTTGAAAGGGAACTGCTTCGGTATCAGTCTGTTGCCTGAGAACGGCAAGAGAAACTAATGGGTAGGAGGAGGATTTATTCATGAAACGGTGGAACGTAGTTCTATTATCTGTAACCGCAGCAGCGCTTCTTATGGTATCCATTCCGGCACCGACATCCGCTGTGGCAGCTGCGGCCAACTCCGAACAACAAGGCGAGCCGGGATTCACGAAGACCGTTAAGGATTTGGACAAGGAGCTGGTGGAGAAGGTGCAGGAGGCTTTGAAGCCGTTCGTGAATGAAGAAATTGACTTTGAAGGCGTGCGGTATTCGTATAAAATCGATGGGAAGAAAGAGCCTACTCTTTATTCGAAAGACTATCGAACCGTAACGCATCCCGTAAAGGGAGCGGAGAAAATATTTGCTGCTGAGGTTACGATCAAAGCACAAACCGGTGAAATCTATCAAATCAATCTCGACCCTCAGCTCTCTTCCTTGGACGAGGGCATCCGGACAATGATGAAGGCAGCCATCACAGAAACAGAGAAGAGCCTCTCGTATGACGATATTACGAAATTGAACATTGATGGAGCAAGCGGCGAAATCAGTACGCTAGGTCCTTACCATCTTGTCATCGACGCGAAAAGCGGCAAAGTGCAATTGGCAATATATAATGTGCCGAAGTCTAAGGTTGATCAGAGAGCTGTCCAAGCTGCTCAACAGGCGGCAGGTTCATTTACCGGCGGAAAGAAGATAACGTTCGATTCCGTCCGACGCTTTGTAGGGGAAGGGGCTGACCGTTATTTATTCACTCAGAATAACGAACAGTCGATAAACGTATGGATCGAGGCGGCAACAAATAAAATACAGAATATTTCTTTGGGGGCAGAAAGACCCATTCATAGCTCCAGGGAAGAGTTAAAGAAGAAGTTCGCCAAGCCAAAGTATACTGCTGCGGAAGCCATAAAAACAATGAATCCGATGATTAAGAAAATACTCGGCATCGACGTGACAGGATACCAAGTGAAGGTAGAGGATAACAACTATACATTTTTGAAAGAGGGCAGTCCAAGTATTTTGGCAGCTATAAATGAAAAAGGAAAGGTCTTCGTATTAAACAGAGAACTAGTTGCGAAATCAAAATAGAAGACCGAGAATGTTTCGACGGAGAACAGAAGACAGAAGGCAGAAAAAATCAGAGAGGCTGAGTGCCCTCTGATTTTTTTTTTACATATGATCCGGTTTCTTATGCAAGCCCTACACCATTTGCAGTTCTTGGCTGTGAATATCCACGTACCGTGCGATATATTCTTGGAAGGTGAACTTCTCATCTCCCAGCGAATAGATACGCGCACCTGGCTGTAGAAATCTCAGATCCAAATGCTTAATGACGCTTGGATAAATAGGGTGAATCAAATCGATGAAGTCTGAATCGTAAAAGGCTTTCGCAATTTCCATCGTAGAAATTCCGATTCGCTGCAAAATGTTCATCGCTAAGTAGCGGATAATATGATAGCGGGGATGGCACACCGTGCAGAATAGATGCTCCTTCTGATAATGCTGCTCTATGAAATTCGCAAGTGGAATATCAATGTCGAATTCGCGTTGGCGGAGATTATACATGAATTCGTTGTGGATCATTTGCAGTTCTTTGGCAGAATAGAATTGCTCGTCAGACAATATGGCGACAATTCGTTCCTTGCTCTCTCCTCGCTTCAATAACCGGAGAACGTTCTGATCCTCGTATCCATACAGCGTATTCTTGTTATTGTAAGTAAATTGAGGGTAGTAGGATTTGAAGTAGGCGTTGCCGATGCTAATTTTCTTGCAATGGGGTGGCAGCTTGCTTAACAAGTAATCACTAGACAAGCGCTCGCCGTAGGCATCGCTCGTCTTCATGTAAATGAACAAATCACAATCGTTCAGCACATGATCGCCGATCCCGATCTCTTGGTTGCAGTTTTGGATAGGGAGCACATCTACCAGCTTATAACTGTAGCGGAATGTGTGAGATGCCATCAAATACCTGCGTATGGGAAATACGTGACAATTTCCGAATACAATACATTTTTTCATTCGATATACACTCCCTCATTCTATCTATGATAGACAGAGATAATCGAGCCTCGCGTTCCGTGTTCAGGGGTTACGTGACAGTGAGATAATTGTCTACGGGATTGAGCGGGAATTGATTGAACGGAAGGTGGTAGGTCTCTTTCCCTAGAGTACCGCCCCACTTGGTCTCATAATAGTGGTGGTACAACGGGAAGGTAACGTGATGGAGATGGGTGAGCAGGGAATTGGACTTAACCGTCGAAGCCCCGGCATTATGATGGGTCACGCCCAGTCCGGTTGGAACGATCGGGTATCCTGCCAGCACGACTCTTCGGTACCAGTCCTGATCGGAGAAGTACATAGGAAGCAGGTGGTCCCACGGTCCAGCAGCCCTAATTGCGTCCATGTGAAATGCAGCGAGCGTATCCAAGTTAGTGAAGGCGACGCCCCATCGATGCCCAGTCTGCTGCCATGCTGCTAACGTAGCGAGGAATGCATCCGGAACGCCTTCATGAGCTTCTGCGTCGGAATGCATATAGAGAACTGCGTTACATTGCCGCTCAGCGCCCCATCGATGCAGCATATTTTGCGATTGACTATGTGAGAAGGGAACGGGGGGCTCGTAAATCGAAACGATAGAGGATAAGGCTGCTTCATGACGGAGGTCATGGCTGTCTGAATTATCGATGATAACCGTATGCGGCCAGTAGGGCTGGATACTGGCAATGGCCCGATACAATAGATCAAGGCGATTCACATAAAAGATGCCGAGCATGTATTTCATCCGAGTGACCCTCCACAGGTTCCTGCACAAAGCGGATAGAACTGACCTTTTGTTAATATATAATGCACGGCATTGGCTAATGGTCAGGGACAAAATGTCCCTATTTGTAAAAAAAAGCGTCTGAAGCCAAATTTCCCGAAACAGTGAGGGAAAGTGAGGGGAAGTGAGTGAACCGCGCTGCCTTGTACTTCATGCTTTTAAGTGCATGATCGCTGTGGTATGCTGTGATTTACAACTAGACTGCTTACCGACTTCGAAGAAGATAAGTCATACTGCCAGGGGAGGAGATCATGGTCAGACTGAAAGATATAGCAGAGAAGGTCGGAGTCTCGATATCGACTGTCTCACGCGTTATAAATCATGATGACAGCAGGCGAGTAAGTGAAGAGACGAAGCAGAAAATATGGCAGGCCGCCAAAACACTCAATTATCAGGTAACACCTATAGCCAATCCCAAAGCGCGTACCCGAACGCGGCATCACACATCTCCTATGTCCACTCATGCGATTGGCTGCATCCTATCACTTCCTGACAACAAGTACAATCATCCTTACTTTTCTCCGATTATTCAAGGAATAGAAGCCAAGCTGCTTGAGGCAGGAGCTTCACTTGCTTTTTTACATACCCAAGCTGAACTGAGAAGCACCACGTTGTTTGAATCCCTATTGAAGTCGTATCAGCTTAGCGGAATCATTTGTGTAGAAGGAATGGATCCTGCTCAATATAAGTGGCTGAAGGAGAGAGTGCCGAACATTGTTGGGATCGATGTAGCAGATCCGTCAATTCCGGTCATCTCCTACGATCGGATGAATGCGGCAAGGGTGGCGGTTGGTCATCTCATCACGAATGGGCACCGCAAGATTGGATTTATTGGAGGGAAAGGGCTTCTTGGACAACTGGAGCGGGAGAAGAGGTATCGGGGATACCGAATCGCTCTTGAGGAAGCGGGCTGTGTATGGACCCCGAATTGGGTCATTGACGCTGAATGGGATGCGGATCGCAGTTATGAACAGATGAAGCAGCTAGTACAACAAGTAGATCGGCCTACTGCGATGTTCTGTGCCAGCGATATGATGGCAATTGCTGCGATGCGGGCAGCGGCGGAAGAGGGACTGTCCATTCCCGGGGATCTTGCCTTCATAGGCATTGATGATATTGAGTTCGCCAAGTACAGCTCTCCGCCATTGTCGTCTATTCATATTCCGAAGTACGAGATGGGGTATGCTGCTGCGAAGGCTTTATTGGATGGGCTGACGGATCCATATCCAGCGCCTTTCCGAATGCTGCTCCCTTTTTCTCTGATTGTACGCAAGTCTACCTGAGCGGATGAGGCTGTTCTCAATAGGCAGTAAAAAACAGGCCCTATAAGATAAACGAAGACGCCTTTAAAGCCACAGTTTAGTGGGGGAAAGGCGTCTTTTGTCATGCAATGTTCACCCCCATGTAGGGGTCAGAATGTAAGACGGACTTTTGAAGCGGATCCTTGTGTGTTTCACTTCGAGCCTGTTCTATTACGAACGGGAACCGATAATCGATGTAATGAGTTGAGGATACCAGTCCTGAATCGAGTCGAACTTGAATCCGTGCTGTGCTGCCTTGCTTGTATCCAGGCCCCATTGCTCCGGCACGCCGAACGGAGACAGGTGAGCGGTATCGAATGCTGCTGCCTGCTGTGGATCGGAAGTGTCTACGATAAGTGCAGATTTGCCTACTCCCTCTTCGATGAGCTGAATGATCTGACGGATCGACAGTACCCCGTTCGAGCAAGCGTTGACAGGTCCTTCGAAGTGCTGGTTTTTCAGCCAGAATAGGAAGCGGGCTGCTTCATCCGAAGTGATATAGCTCATCTCGGCTTGTGGATTCGGAAGTCCGATAGGAAGTTCCTGTTGTACATGCTCGATGTGGAAATGAAGCCGCTTCGTATAGTCATCCATGCCAAGCACGATTGGAAATCGAACGGCACATACGGGGAAGGAAGCATGCTGGAACAGGACGGCTTCAGCAAGCCGCTTGCCTTCGCCATATGCGATTTCCTGCGGAAGATCGGCTGGAATGGCGTATGTATATGGGGAGAATGCCTCTTCGGAATAGCCTATCTGCCCGAAGGGATAGACAGACAAGGTTGAAGTGAAGATGTACCGCTTCACCTTGCCAGCAAATATCTCACAAGCATGGAACGCATCCTGCGGGTGATAGCCGATATTATCGTAGACGACATCCCATTCCGTGTCGCCGACAGCCTGCCGCAATTGTTCAGGCACTGTTCGGTCAAGGTGGATACGCGTCACTTGATCACCGAAAGAATCCTCCGTATGTCCTCGTGTTGCAACGGTAACATCCGAGCCTTCTTGAATAAGCAGGTTTACAAGCTTCTTGCCAAAAAAGCGGGTTCCCCCGAGTACTAGCACTTTACTCATGTCATCAAACTCCTTCTCTTACCTGTTTATAGTGTGAAGGGGACGATTTATTCTACCTATGTTGTATTCGCCGATTGCGCGGATATTCCTGTACGCCGTATTGAAACTGATCCGATCCATGCAATAGCGAAGAAGCCGAGGGAGTTGCATGGTTTGGATATTTGCCCCAAATATTTAAGGTTTGGTTGATGAAAAATTCATCCAAAAACGTGTTGACGGAGGAAAGTTTAGCGTAATATAATGACGACAAGCTCGCAGATGAAACCATTTCCAGTAAATGTGCTCACGTTTTTTTATCCAAACTTCAAGAGATTTTACCCCAAACATCTTTGTGTTTTTGCGCAAAGTGATTCAATACCCAAACGAAAGTACTTGGGTAACACTCATCATATTCCCATCACATGACCATCAATCACGATCATCACACTAGAAGATCCATCACATCAGACACATTTCATTTATTCACCATTCAGCATGGTGCAGGAAGAAAACTCCTTATGAACCCAAGAAACCAATAGATCTAGTAGATCCAATGCACCTATGATCCTGTGAATTCCATATCGTATGAATTCTATATACCTCACCATGGAAGCCGACTAGAAAAATATCTGATTGAACGTTAGCCATTGTACTGCATCGCTTTATTTGCTGACGCTTATTTCCCCTTACTTGCATCTAGCTGCTGCACAAGAGAACTAGCGGCATCGCGTATTGAAAGCGCTTTACTATAGAGGGCGATGTGCTGCTGCAAGCGGGCATTTTGCACAAGGCTTGCAAGCATAATCGAGAGGAGAATGAGGAAATGAAGACAGAGAAGCAAGTTCGAATTGGCATGATTGGTGCACGTGGAAGAGGGACAATCGCGAAATATTGGCATCAGCCGGAGGGACGTTCCATTGTAGTGGGGGCAGCTGATATTTATCCGGAGCGCCTTCAGGAATTCAAGGATGATGTTAACCCAGACGCGTTCGTCACGACAGACTACCGGGAACTCCTTGCACGTGAAGATATCGATGCGATAGCGGTGACCTCGCCTGATTTCTGCCATGAGGAGCATGCCGTAGCTGCGCTGAGGGCAGGCAAGCATGTATTTTGCGAGAAGCCGCTGGCGATTACGGTGGAAGGCTGCGACAACATTTTGAACGCATGGAAGGAATCCGGCAAGCATCTGATGGTAGGCTTCAATATGCGCTACATGAACATGTACCGCACGATGAAGGAAATTGTGGATTCTGGTGTAATTGGCGAGATCAAGGCTGTTTGGGTAAGACATTTTGTAGGCTGGGGCGGGTATTTCTATTTCCACGATTGGCATGCGAACTCCAAGAACAGTACAGGATTGCTGCTCCAGAAGGGATCGCATGATATCGATATCATTCATTGGATTACAGGGAGCTATGCGACGAAGGTGAGCGCATTCGGCAGCTTGGACTTTTATGGCGGGGATAAGCCGAATGACTTAACCTGTCCAACCTGTGATGAGCGGTCAACGTGTACAGAAGCGAGCCCAGGGAGACTGATCGAATGTGCATTCCGTGAAGAGGTGAATGTGGAGGACAACAATATGGTCATTATGGAGCTGGAAGGCGGGATCAAGGCCTCCTATCTACAATGCCACTTCACACCGGATTATCAGCGGAACTATACCTTTATCGGCACGGAAGGGCGAATGGAAAATAACGAAATGGAAGACAAAGTATACGTATGGACGCGCAAATCCAATACAGAGCGCGAGCTGGCAGATCGCGTGTATCAGATAAAGGAGGCGAAGGGATCGCATGGCGGAGCGGATCCGAACATTTGCAAGGACTTCGTCGATATGATTCTGCATGGGAAGGAGCCGATAGCAACTCCACTTGCGGGACGCATGAGCGTGGCTGTAGGTTGTGCGGCAACCGAATCGATTCGCCAAGGCGGCGGCGTTGTCTCTGTCTCGCCAATACCGAATTTGGATGCTGCCGCTATCCTATCGGAGGGCTAATCCATGAAGCAGCCGGATAGCTTGTACGTAGACGATGCATCAGGGAGGAAGAGGCGATGAAGGCAACTGAACTTGCAATGCAGCGTTCCAGTGAGCTTGAACCTGGGCGAAACAGTCGAATGGAGCGCATACGCAAGGGGCTGGTGAAGAATTGGCAGCTGTATCTGCTCCTGCTTCCGGTCGTGCTGTACTATATCATCTTTCACTATTTGCCGATGTATGGCATTCAGATTGCTTTCAAGGACTTCATGGCGAATAAGGGGATATGGGACAGTCCGTGGGTTGGCTTCAAGCATTTTGAACGCTTCTTCAACAGCTTCTACTTCGAACGCCTGCTGACGAACACGGTGCTCATCAGTCTGTATTCCTTGGCGCTAAGCTTCCCAATCCCGATCCTCCTTGCGCTGATGCTGAACGAAGTAAAGGCCGAGCGGTTCAAGAAGGTCGTACAGACCATTACGTACGCCCCGCACTTCTTGTCGGTCGTCGTTGTTGTGGGGATGCTGTTTATTTTTCTGAATCCGAGTACAGGCATTATCAATCATCTGATCGTGGCGATGGGCGGCGAGTCGATTACCTTTATGACCTCTCCGGGCTGGTTCAAAACGCTGTATGTGCTGTCCGATGTATGGCAGACGATGGGCTGGAGCTCCATCATCTACTTGGCGGCCCTTTCTGGTGTCGATCACCAGCTGCATGAAGCAGCGACCATTGATGGCGCAACGCGTATACAGCGCATTTGGCATATTAACCTGCCTACGATAGCGCCGACGATAATCATTCTGCTCATTTTGAATCTGGGCAGCGTCATGTCGGTTGGCTTCGAGAAAGTATTCCTCATGCAAAATTCACTCAACATGAGCAGCTCAGACATCATTTCCACCTATGTGTATCGTACTGGTATTTTGGACGCGCAGTACAGCTTCTCGGCTGCCGTTGGATTGTTCAATTCCGTTGTCAATTTTGCGCTCTTGATTGTTGTGAACTACATTGCGCGGCGTGTCAACGAGACGAGCCTATGGTAAGGGGGGACAGAAGATGATCGACCGTTCGATTGGCGACCGCATATTTAACCTAATCAATTACACGCTGCTTACTGTGCTCACTCTCATCGTTCTGTACCCGCTCGTATTCGTATTGAGCGCTTCTATCAGCAATCCTGAACATGTGCTGCGCGGAGAAATGTGGCTCATTCCGAAGGGTTTCAACCTTGATGCATATACGAAAATTTTTCAAAACAAGGACATTCTGCTCGGCTACAGCAACACCATTCTATATACGGTCATCGGTACGGCGCTTAATGTCGTGATGACCATATGTGCCGCCTATCCATTATCTCGCCGTGACCTGGCAGGGCGTGGACTTGTAACCGGACTTATCGTATTCACCATGTTCTTCGGGGGCGGATTGATTCCTACCTATTTATTGATTAAAAACTTGAACATGCTCGATACGCTGTGGGTCATGATTATCCCGAATGCTGTATCCGTCTGGAATATCATCATTATGCGCACCTTCTTCCAGCAGTCGATTCCCGGTGAGCTTCAGGAATCTGCGATGATCGATGGATGCACGCACATCCAGACGCTGCTCCGTATCGTACTGCCGCTATCTATGCCGATTATTGCAGTTATGGTGCTTTTCTATGCAGTGGGTCATTGGAACTCGTACTTCAATGCCTTGATTTACTTGACGACGAAGGAGAAATTCCCGCTGCAGCTTATCCTGCGCGAAATATTGATTCAAAGCGATTCCGGCGAGTTCGTGAAGCTGACTTCTGAATCAGCGGTACGGATGAAGATGAGCGTGGAAGGGTTAAAGTACGCTGTACTCGTTGTAGCGAATTTGCCAATGTTGATTTTGTATCCGTTCTTGCAGCGGTACTTCGTGAAGGGCATCATGATTGGCGCATTGAAGGGGTAGATTGCACGGCCATCGGTAGTCGGTATTCCAATATTGAATAATCAAGGGGGACATGTGATGCGTTCAAGAAAATGGTTCACATTGACACTTAGTGTGGTGCTGAGCTTCTCATTGCTCGTAACAGCGTGCGGCGGAGGAGGCGGTGGTGCAGCGAACGAAGGCAATCGCGATGAGCGTGTGGCGCTGATGAACAAGGAAGGCATGCCGATCGCGAAGGACAAAATGACGATGACGGCCTTCGCTAGCAAGTTCTTCGCTTCTTCCGATTGGAGCAAGCTGATGCTCTGGCAGGAATACGAGAAAATGAGCAACATTCATATCGAATGGGAGACCGTGCAGATTGACAGTCTGAAGGAGAAGCGCAACATTAAACTGGCCGGTGGCGATTATCCGGAGATGTTTTTTGCCTCTGCACTGCCGAAGACGGACTTAATCAAATACGGTAGCCAAGGAACATTTCTAAGGCTGAACGACCTCATCGATCAATATGCGCCGAACTTCAAGAAGATTATGGAGCAGTACCCGATTGTGAAAAAGGGGATTACGATGCCGGATGGCAGCATATACGGATTCCCGACCATATTTGATCCAGAGTTCAAATCGCTGTTCTACGGCACGCCTTGGGTGAAGCAGGAATGGCTGGATAACGTGGGAATGAAGGCGCCGACGAATCTGGATGAATTGGTTCAGGTGTTGAAAGCGTTTAAAGAAAAGGATCCGAACAAGAACGGCAAGCAGGATGAGATTCCGTGGGGATCCAGGGGCGTCAGCATTATGATCAACTTCTTGCGCGGCCCATTCGGCTTGAGCAAGAACGGGATAGCCAATCTGAATGTTGATCTCGATCCTGTTACGGGCAAGCTTCGCTTTGTTCAGTCAACCGATGAATATAAGCAATTGCTGCAATATGTCGCTAAGCTATACAAGGATGGACTGCTGGACAAGGAAACCTTCACGATGAAGGATACGGACATTACCTCGAAGGCGAGCGCCGGCTTATATGGGTTCTTGGACGGTGTCGATCCGAAGGCCGTGTACAATCAGGATGGTTATGTGGGGATGCCAGTCATTCAAGGAGTGAACGGGGAGAAGCTGCTGACGAATATCGGCTCGCCGCTTGGCAACCTCGGTATGTTCGTCCTGACGGACAAAGCGAAGAATCCAGAAGCCGCAATACGCTGGATTGATCATTTCTATGGCGATGAAGGCGCCAAGATGTTCTTCATGGGCTTTGAAGGCGTTACCTACCAGGTGAACGACAAAGGTGAATATGAATACCTGGATGCGATTAAGAACAACAAGGATGGTCTGAATCTGGATCAGGCCATCAGCCAATACCTGACGTGGCCGGGCGGCTACTATCCGGGCATCGTGAAGCAGAAATTCTTCAAGGGTGCGGAGGGCTATCCGTCTTCTGTGAAAAATGCGCAGGTTGCAGAGCCATTCTCCGTGAAAATGGAGGATGTGTGGCCATCGTTCAACTTCACACCAGAGGAGCAGGAAGAATTGACGACGATCCAGACGGACATTCAGACGTATATCGACGAGATGCGCGACAAGTTCGCCTCTGGAGCGGCAGGCTTCGATCAGTGGGATGCGTATGTGAAGCAGCTGGAGCAAATGAACGTGAAGCGTTACTTGGAGATCTATGAAGCTGCTTATGAGCGGTATAAGGGTGGAAAATAGACTCACTGAAATTAACTAATCAAATTATTAAGGTGTGAAATATGAGAAACTATCTCACTATTTCCCGCCTTTTTTTGTTTGGAATAGGTCAATTGTCTCTAAAAATAAACGATTTTATAGTCATATAGGCTGGTATGATGGTATATTTAAACAAGGATAATTCCGGAAATACGAGACTGTTTTGGATAACAATTTAAATAAACAATGAAATCACTTGAAAATAATTCACTAGTCAATTTATAAAGGAGGGAAAGTATGTTTTGTAGCGGAAAATACGTGAAAATATTGGATATAGATAGTGAGTATTGGGATCAATTGAGAGTTAATCATGAACGTATTGACGAGTTAAATACAGAAAAAAATCTAGACAAAATTCTATTTAGCATGAAACCTAATGAAAGAGCAGAACTATACAAAATATTTGATATTAATGAATCTTCATACGAAGATGCGTTTTTTAAGGATAGGATTAAAGAGAAAAATGCAGTTTTCCCTATGGAGTACTTTTTATATTTAAGAGAATTTATAAATAGAAAGAAGAAAGCAGTAGAGCATTTGTATTCTGTTTACTTTAGTGATCAACCTATCCAAGTCGAGACTTCTGATTATTTAAAACTGATACAAATGTTTGTACATAAACCATCATTTCTTTTTGAAATATTAGTTAGTCATGAATGGAAAATAAAAGCTGGTGGGGAGTTATATCAATACGATAAAGTTCTACCATCAAAAGAATTGGAACAATTGGCTACAAACATTAATTATCAGGGGAAGTTAATAAATGTATTGTTTAAATCAAATGGCCAAAGTACTGATTACAGAATATTTGCTCACTGTATTCTCAACAAAAACGAATACATTTATATGGTATACAAAAAAAACAAAGATACAAAAAGAGCTGATTACGATCGTGCGAAGAGAATTAAGGATGTTGATATAATTCTCTTCCGAATTAATCCAAATGAAAAAATAATTGAAATAAAATCATCTACTAAATCAGAAGTTTACGGAATCATTAATTATTTTTCAGAACAGTTTAATCTAAGATTTACCGAGATAGTCAGTGATGTTTTCTGTGATTATGAACCAATTCAGACAGTCCAAGTATTTAATACTGGAGATGCTTATAGCGGAATTGAACCAATCGATTTTACGATAAATAAAATTGTATTCAATAATTCATTATTAACTAAATCTCCTCAAGTTACAATTCAGTTATCAAAAAGTGATATTTGGTTAAGTGTTGTTGATGCTTTTAGAAAAAATGTCATCAGCATTAACAGTTTAGCCGACATTGAGCAGATTAAAATTACAACAAATAATCATTCGAGAACTATTAGATCATTAACATTAGAAAATGGACACGTAGTTTTTAAGCTTGATGATAGTGGGATTGACGAACAAATTAAGCAAGAGATATCTGATAAATTTAAAGAAAAGTTTGGGTTCCCACTGAATCAACCAGTAAATAATAAATTAGCTTATGGAGAGGCGTTAAAAATTGATTACCTATTTAGAATCTCAACAGATTCGAATCTTTCAGAAGAGCTAAACGAAAAGTTTCGTTATTTAGTATCTGAAGGTTTTTTTCAATTAGAACAAAGAGTATCTTACGAATGTAGAAATAATCTATGTGGGTTTCAGAGTGAGTTATTAGAAGATTTCCATGACAGAAAATGTCCCAACTGCAATGAAGAGTATAGAGAACAAAAGTATAGTGAATACAAAGCAAATGAAGATAAAATTTCTGAAACAATTGTAGACTGTTTCTCGGAAAATCCTCAGTTACAGTTAATCGGGCACAATAATATGAAGATTAAAGGCAGAGATTATGTAACATATAAATATTTATTTGATGATAAACCATTACAAATAATGGTTTCAGGAACAGTTTTATCAAAAGCGACTATTTCTCATATTGAAAGATTACTTATTCCGACGATCATTGTATATTATGGTGTTGATAAGGAGCAAGCTAGTATCTATACTCCGAATACAATCGAGTTATTAGATTTTGGTCTCTTATTTTTAAAAAAGGATGCATTTGAAGAAATATTAAATCCAATTTTAGGGAATTTAAGAGAGAGAGCGTTTCTTCATATCTCAACAGTGGCATCCCAAGCTCATGTCTCCCTAAAGGATATTTGTGGGAAAACTTCAGAGCTTAAAGATGAATATGATGCAGATAGATTTGAGGATGAAGTTTTCTCAATATTTAAGGATATGATCTCTAACTCAGAAAAGTGGGGAAAGGAAGCTAGAGGAAAAAGAGTACCTGAAGGACTAATAGATATACAATACAACAAAACTGAAGGAATAAATAAACACAAATACAATATGATTTTTACCTACGATTGTAAATTAACAAAAGATACTCGAGGTTATGATCTTGATTCAGAAGAAAAAAAGAAGGGGGTTGACTATGTTAAACGCTTAAATAACTTAAGCGAAGTTTCAACTTACTGTTCCACAGGGCAGGTTAGTGGTCATATTTTCATTAGTAATAAATTCAGAGAAAAACAAATTCCGAATATGATTTCACATTTTTACGAAGAACTTGGTGATAAGTATACAGTTAGACCGATTTTTATAGAAGTTGGCGAATTAGTATATATATATGAAATTTATTGCAAGAATCTCGACAATATAATGAAGGTGCCTGATATTTTTTACGAACAGTTAAGTAAGTTACTTAAATCGGGAGATGAAGGAAAACTCACAAAAGATTCAATAGATGAGTGTTTTGATGAGGTATTAGTAGCAGCCACCCAATATCAGAAAGCAGATACGAAAAGAATAACTAGAAAATTGACGAAGTAGTAAAAATAATGTATCAAAGAGAACTAATGTTTGTTATAATATACGAACATTAGTTCTCTTTTTTTGTTGGGAGGGAGATTATGAATTCGAAAGAGTTATATGTATCTAATGGTGTTATGGATAGTTTCGTTTCCGTAAACGAGATGACTATAAAGGACATAATTATTAATAATATACTTCAACGAGGTTGTATCTTGAAAAATGGAGATGTTCAAGTTTGTTTTATCTTTAATAAGGATAATTGTTATGTGTATGAAATTTCTCAGTCGAATATAGTATCGGGATTTTATAGTTATAGTTATGAAATAATAATACCCAATGACTTCCTACAAAAGTTTCTAACTATAAAAGAGCAAATGTCTTCAAGATTAAAGCGGTGGATACATCAAGATTATTATGGGCTTTTACGTGAAGAAATAATAGAGGCAATGATAGATAGAAAATTAAAAATAGAACAAGGAACTAACGATTTTTTTATACTTAAATGGAGAAAAATAGGTGTAGAGATCATTATGTCTAATCAATATATTCTTCAAGAGCTTAAGTTAGTTTGTAGCTAAATCTAAGAAAAGTTTATCAACTTATTAATTAACTTTTTATTGACACCGTTTTCATTACCAATTACTATGAAATTGCGGATAATTGGGTCACCCAATTTTGAATGAAACGCATGAAAGGTAATGAGCAATGACGATTAAAAAAATCAAGTACCACCGTGTCTATGAAGATGTCATTGAACAAATAGAGAATCTGATTCTCGAAGGCAACCTAGCTCCGGGAGATGTATTGCCAACAGAAAGAGAGCTCGCCCAAGCATTCGGCATTAGCCGCGGGACCTTGCGGGAGGCCTTCCGTATTCTCGAACGAGAAGGACTCATAGAGACGCGCCCCGGAGGCGGACGCTTCTTGAGCAAGACGCTGAACGAAGCCGAAGACAAGAAGCGTATGCTGGAGAATATCGAACGAGCCACGATCATTGAGCTGCTCGAAGCAAGAGAGATATTCGAGACGGGCATCGTCGAGCTTGCAGCGGAACGAGCGACCGAGCAGGATATTCGGGAGATTGAGCAGGCATTTGAGAAATGGGGCAAGATTGACCGCGACTCCGATGATTCGGATGATTCGAATGGTCAAGCCAATCCGGATCAAGCATTCCATCTCTCCATTGCCAAGGCGACACACAATGTTGTACTCGTCAACCTGATCGATCTGCATATCGATCTGCTCCAGAAGACACTTGCGAAGACGGAACATATTCCGGGACGCAAGGACGATGTATATAAGGAGCATTACCGCATTTTACAAGCCATTAAGGAGAAAAACCCACAAAAAGCAAAGGAAGCACTGCTCTATCACTTGCAACAAGTTAAGCAGAACATTCTGCTCCACAATGGAAGCTCAAAAGGGTGAGCGCATCGCTTCCTTTTGATCATTAAATTGGATCATCCAATTACCCACATTTCCAATACTCCCTAGAACTCACACCTAGACCCTAAAGAACACCGGATAGCAAGCTGCAAACAAAAAATTACAACACGCATTGCGTACTGTGATGGTGGAGGGTACCTATGACAAAAGAACAATTCAAAATCCTGGCCCCGTGCGGGATGCTGGGCTATGGCTTTCCAAGGGCCTCGTTCATGAACGGTATGGCGCATCATCCGGATGCCATTGTCGTAGACGCTGGGTCTACGGATGCCGGTCCCCACAAGCTGGGTGCGGGAACTGCAATCGTCAGCAAGCAGGCTTGCAAGAAGGACTTGGAGATTATGATCAACGCGGGAATCCAGGCGAAGATTCCGATCATCATCGGATCGGCTGGGGGCAGCGGCGCCAAGGTACATGTGGAATGGACGCAGGCCATCATCATGGAAATCCTTGAAGAGCATCGCTTCCAAGGCATCAAAATCGCCACGATCTGGGCAGACATTCCTCACGAGGTGGTTGCTGCGAAGCTGGGTGCCGGGCAGTGTGCGCCATTGGGCCTGACGGTTGCGCCGCTAACTCAAGAGCGCTTGGCGGCAACGACGAACATCGTGGCGCAGATGGGGCATGAGCCCATTGTAGAGGCGCTTCAAGCAGGAGCGGATATTGTGATTTGCGGACGGGCCTATGATCCGTCTCCATTTGCGGCAGTTGCCATGCTTCATGGGTTCGATGCCGCGCTTGCCTATCATCTGGGGAAAATATTAGAGTGCGCCGCGCTGTCTGCTGAACCGGGTACGACCAAGGATTGCATGCTGGGCATATTGCAGCCGGATTCCTTTATCGTGAAGCCGCTTAGCGAGGCGCGCAAATGCACAGCCGTATCGGTTGCCGCCCACACGTTTTACGAGAAGGATCATCCGTACATTCTGCATGGTCCAGGGCTGACGCTGGATTTGGAGCATTGCATCTTCACGGAGCTTGGTGATGGCAGCGTAGAAGTAAGCGGCAGCCGAATATCGGAGACTCCGGTGTACAAAATCAAGCTGGAAGGCGCTATGAAGGTGGCCTGCCGCACCTTCGTCATTGCCGGCGTGCGTGATCCGCTCCTTATTGCACGGATTGAAGAGGTAGAGGAACTGGTCAAGCAGCAGGTGTATGAGTACTACGATGAAATTTCAAGGGAAAACTACCACATTCATTTCATTAATTATGGCTTGAATGGCGTGTTGGGAGAGCTGGAGCCGAATCGGGCACCTGCTCATGAGCTCGGTGTCGTCATCGAGGTAACTGCCAAGACGCAGGAACTGGCGAATGCGATTTGCAGCTCTGCCCGTTCCACCTTCCTTCATTACGGGTATGAGGGAAGAAAGTCGACGGCTGGCAATCTGGCATTCCCATTTGCACCGAGCGACGTGCCGTTCGGCGACGTCTATGAATTTTCCGTCTACCACTTGATGGAGGTTGCGGATGGGCTGGAGATGTTCAAGAACGAATATACAGAGGTGTAGTCATGAAGCTATATGACGCTGCGGCCGTATTTCGAAGCAAAAATAGCGGCCCCTTCGAGATTACGATAGACGTCTTGTTCAAAGAACCGGAACTCTATTACAAAATGAAGCAGTCTGGTCGAATGAATAAAGAGATGGTATCCAGGTTATACCAAATCCCGCTTGAACATATTACGCAGCTTGTGTTTTTCGACCAAGCGCTCGGCTTCAAAATTACGTTCGCCAGACAGGTGTCCTCAGGCACCGTATTCGATCGGGATGTATATGGAGCGCAGCAGCATGCTCCGCTCATGGAATTGGAAATCAGCTAAGCAACCGCCCGGAGGTGAGTGGAAATGAAAGCGGCTTCGAAATTAAAGCGGGTGTGGGCGGACAAAGTGCTCTATCTCCTGCTGCTGCCTTGTATTGCGTATTTTCTTATTTTTCATATATGGCCCATTATCGGAATGAAGCTGGCCTTCTTTGACTATCGCATTTTGGGTGACCATGTGTTCGTGGGCTTGAAATATTTCCGCGAATTATTCAGTACACCCATCTTTATGAATGTTCTGGCGAATACGCTCATCATTAGTGCGATGAAGCTGGTGTTGCTGTTCCCACTGCCCATTTTGTTTGCATTAATGCTTAATGAATTCCGCAATGGGCGCTTTCGTAAGGCGGTTCAGGTTATCTCCTATTTGCCTCACTTTTTATCGTGGGTCGTCATTACAGGGATATGGTTCGAATTTTTATCCCCATCGACAGGTGCCGTCAATGAGCTCATTCAAGTGTTCGGCTTCCCCGCGCATGACTTTCTGACTGACAAGGGCAGCATTCGCTGGGTTCTGCTGGCGAGTGAGGCATGGCGCAGCATCGGATGGGATTCGATTATTTATCTTGCGGCCATCATGGGAATCAGTCCTAGCTTGTACGAAGCGGCATATGTAGATGGGGCGAGCCGCTGGCATATTGTAACGCGGATCGTGCTTCCGCATTTGTATATTCCGATGGTCACGATCTTTATTCTTAATGTCGGCTTTATTATGAACGCCGGGCTGGATCAAGTATTGAACTTCACGAACGATTCGGTCAACAGCAAGATCGATATCATCGATACTTACGTGTATCGGGTTGGTCTCATTAATGGCCAATATTCGTTTGCAACGGCAGCGAATTTATTCAAGAGCTTAATTGGGGTCATCCTTGTGCTGTCGACTCATTTTATATCGAAAAAAATTACGAACAAAGGCGCCTGGTAAGGAGGGATGCATCTTGCGAAATAAAATAACCGTATCCAAAATGCTGATCGGCCTTATCCTCTCAGCACTTGTCTTAACGATGTTCATCCCGATCATGAACTTGATTGCCAGAGCGCTGTCGAATCCAGACAAGGTTCATATGCTGCGGGGCTACGAAATTTGGCCTCAAGGCTTCTCCCTTATTAACTTTCAAGTTGTGCTCAACAATGCACTGGTCAGCAAGGCGCTGTTGAACTCTTTGTTTATTTCAATTACGGGTACATGCATCAGCGTTATCTTTACCACACTCGCGGCCTATGTGCTGACCCGCAAACATTTAGTAGGCAAAACGCCGATTATGATTTTCCTCATTATTATTATGATCTTCGAACCGGGGATCGTGCAGGAATACATGGTCATCAAGGATCTGCATTTGCTCGACAGCTTATGGGCTATGGTATTTTACCGGATGATCAATGTGTACTACCTAATCATTATGATGCGTTTCCTTGAAGAGATCCCGGACTCCCTGATCGAGGCGGCGAGAATCGACGGTGCCGGACATATTCGAATGTTCGTAAAAATTGTCCTGCCGCTGGCTCGCATACCGCTGCTGACAATCGGGATGTTCTATGCGGTTGCGAAATGGAATGAATTTTTCAAATCGAGCATTTTTCTATCGAGTCGCGACAATACCGTATTGCAAGTGCTGCTGCGGCAGTTCGTTGTGGAACGGGACAGCACAGCCCTAATCGGCACAGCCGATCTGCTGAAAAACAGTAATGTTGCGCAGCTGGATTTCTCATCCCTGAAAGCAGCGACGATCGTCATTGCCATTATCCCGTTTCTTATCCTCTATCCTGTCATTCTGAGACATTATACAAGCGGAGTGATGGAAGGTGGAGTGAAAGAATAAACACGAAGGATCATAAATATGGGGGAGGAAATGCAATGAAAAAAATGATTTTTCTTATGCTTGCCAGCCTGATGATGCTTACTACAGCGTGTGGCTCCAGCGGAACGAAGGATGCGGGAGATGCGCAATTATCATCCGAACAAGAGGCAGTCACGATCTCAATCGTCGGCAAGGATCTGCCGCCTGATGCAAGGGTGATTAAAGGGATTGAGGAAGGCATGAAGGCAGAAGGAAAGAACATTAAGCTGGAGGTCGTTCCAGTACAGAGCGGGACTTACTCGGAGAAGCTGGGCTTACTGCTGCAAAGCGGCACGATTCCGGACATTATGTACTTCCAAGGCGGGGATTACGCATTTGCCATCACGCAGCAAATCCTTGAAGATCTCACCCCTTACATTGAACATTCCACCCATGTAAAAGCATCCATGAACGTGTTCAATCAAGAACGCACGAAAAACTATCCGTACTTAGTATGGCTGTCGCCAACAAGCAGCCAAATTCCGGTTATGCGCCAGGATTGGTTCGACAAGTCCCAGGCAGGCAAGGAATTGCTCGCGAATCCATCCATAGATAACTATTATAATTTTTTCAAAGAGATGAAAGAAAAGAACGGTGCCAAATTTGCCTACACGACAGCGGGCAATCTTGATGAGCTTGATGTGATGTTCGCACAAGCATTCGGATTGACCTCGACATGGATTAAGGGCGCTGACGGGAAATACGCATTCGGCAGAACTACACCATTTGAGAAGGACAAGCTGGAGTTCTATGCCAAGCTGTATAAGGAAGGTTTGCTTGATCCAGAGTTTCTAACAAAGAAATGGGATACGAAGGAAAAAGCTTTTTATGATGGCCAAGCTGCCATTATCGCAGGGACACAGGGCAAGGTTATCGATCTGTACAATAACAAAATGACGTCTCAAAATGGAGCATCGGCCAAGGTGATGCCTCTGCCGCCGGCAAAAGGAAAGGCACAGGGTTACCTGTCGATCGATGTCAGCAAGGAAAGCCGCGGCTTTGCGATAAGCAAAGTGTCCAAGCATAAAGATCTGGCCTTTGCTGTACTCGAATATTTGGCCAGCCCGAAGGGGCAAATGCTAGACAAGCTTGGCATTGAGGGTGAAGAGTACGAGATCGTTAACAACAAAATCAAGCTGAAGGACAAATTCGCGGAATGGTACCCGCTATTCGTCGGCTCTACGATTAACTTCAAGCCGGAACATGAATTCGATCCTTCGACACCATACCTGTCTGAGCCGGCAGTGAAGTCACTGGAGATGATCGACTCGATGTCGAGCAAGGATAATGCCTTTATTATACCAGCCGAGCTTGCCGGCAAATGGGACGCCTGCAATGAGCTGTACAAGGAATTCGCAGCGAACGTCGTGATGGGCAGCAAATCGGCAGCTGACTTCGACAAGTTCGTACAGGCGTGGAATGATGCCGGCGGCAAGGAAATTGCGGAGTACGCGAATCAAACGATCAAATAGGAAGCTCGAAAGCTAGAGCGTATGAGACTGGATATCGGGGAGCGAGGCGACTGCCTCGCTCTTCAGGCAGGAGGGAGAGAAGCGGGATGGTTTCTTTTGCGCAGCGAGTACAAGGAGCAATCTACGGAACAGCCTATGGGGATGCAATGGGTGCTGTCGTAGAGAAAATGACGTACAGCGAAATTAAAGAGAAGTATGGGCGCGTGGAAACAACGCAAACGAAATGGTGGAAGGCGGATTGGCCGGAGGCAGCGAGGCAGGGGAGAATGAGAGGCCAAGGCATTATTACCGACGATACGTTAATGACGCTCGCATTAATGAATGTATATGTTACGGAACGCCGTCACCTGGATGCCTATGATATGGCAAATGAATTCGTGAAGGAGATTGCGTTTCGGCCACGGTATATTCCGGAATTCGGCCGGGAAGCGCTCATTATGGATCGATTGTTCTATCCCGAGAAGCATATTTTCAATCGGCATGTGCTCGCGAATTGTGAACCGCGCGAAGGCGGGTACGGCAATATGGTCAACTGCGGGGCAGCCATGTATATCTCCCCGATCGGCATCGTGAATGCCTGCAATCCGAAGGGAGCCTATGATGAGGCAATTCTGTTCGCATCTGGGCATCAGCTCAGCTACGGCCTCGAGGCGGCAGGCGTAATGGCATGCTGTGTTGCGAAGGCAATGGAGCCGGGAGCGACCGTACATGATATAGCGGATACGGCGCTGCATTATGCGAAGGACGGCACGAAGCGGGCGATACATGACATTTGCGAGACGGCTCTTCTTCTTCAATCCCGCAAGGAGGATCGAGAGGAAATCGTTCGTTCCTTCCATGAAGTGCTCGCGCGCTATTCACCAATGGGAGACGATGTGCATCGGAGCATACACAAAATCGGCATCCCATCCAATCACTACACGCCAAGCCGATTGTTCGCCATCGAGGAGCTGCCGCTTGCACTGGCCTATATCGTGCTGCACGAGGGCAATCTGCTGGAAGCGGTCAAGGACGGGGTCAGCTCGGGGCGCGATACGGATTCCATCGGCGTCATGGTCGGCGCGATTCTGGGGGCTATGCAAGGCGTGCAGGCAATACCTGCGGAAGAGATAGCTACACTCGAAGACATCAATCAGCAGCGCATCGATCAGCACTGCGAAGCATTCATGGAAGCGGCAACCGCGATCATTGGCACGGATGCACAGTTACATCGAAAGAGAGAGCAAATGATAGATCAGATGATGTAACAAGAGAATAACGACTTAGAGGCGGTGACAGATTGTATGATACCGAACAATTATGTAGAGAAGATCTATGCAGGTTACTTGGGAATGAATATCGGGATTCGGCTCGGAGCGCCGGTAGAGCCGACAATTTGGACCTATGAGCGAATTCAGAATACGTATGGCGAGATTACGGGATATGTGAAGGATTTTAAAAATTTTGCGGCAGATGACGATGCCAACGGCCCTTATTATTTCCTTCGTGCACTCTATGATGATGCGGTGGATCGCGACATTGCGCCAAATGATGTGGCGCGTGCTTGGCTCAACTATTCTCGCGAAGGCATCGGCATGTTCTGGTGGGGCGGATATGGCGTAAGCACTGAGCATACCGCGTATATCAATTTGAAAAAAGGAATCTCCGCTCCGCAATCTGGTTCGATTGAGCAGAACGGACAAATTATTGCCGAACAGATTGGCGGTCAGATTTTTATTGATACATGGGGACTTGTGAATCCCTGCAATCCGAAGAAGGCGGCTGACTTTGGCGAAGCGGCGGCAAGAGTATCACATGATGGTGAGGGCGTTCTTGGCGCGAGATTTTTCTGTGCGGCGATCTCGAAAGCTTTCGAGACAGCGAACATCGAAGACATTATTGAAGCAGGTCTAGCGGAAATTCCAAGCGATTCCTTCTACGCGCAGGTTGCGCGCGCTGTCCTCGCCTTCCATGAACAGCATCCGGACGATTTCAGAGCATGTCGCGCGATGCTGGAGCGGGATTGGGGCTACGATAAATATACGGGTGTATGCCATATCATCCCGAATGCAGGCGTATGTGTGCTGTCCATGATTTACGGACAGGGCGACTTTAACCGTACTGTCGAAATCGCGACGATGTGCGGCTGGGATACGGATTGCAATGCTGGCAATGTCGGAACGGTGCTTGGGGTAGCTTGCGGCTTAAGCGGAATCGGGGAACATTATCGCACGCCGATCAATGACGGCATCGTCATGTCAGGCATCTCCGGTTATTTGAACATTCTCGATATTCCTACTTATGCGAAGGAACTGGCGATTCTGGGCTACCGCTTGGCCAATGTGCCATGCCCGCTCGAACTGCAGGACAGCTGCAAGGAGAACGAAATCCATTTTGACTTCGAGCTGCCAGGCTCGACACATAATATGCGCGTATCCGATCCATTCTTCTGCCGCGTAAAGCATTCTACAGAACAGGCATACCAAGGATCGGGATCGCTTGAGGTTCTATTTGATCGCATGACTCGCGGTGAGAGCTCGAAGGTGTTCTATAAGTCATTTTACACTCGGGACGACTTCAACGATGAGCGTTATTCGCCTACCTTCTCGCCGAAGGCTTATTCAGGGCAGACGGTATCGATGAAAATTCACCTTGATCAGTGGGGCGGCAATGCGCCGATGACGATTGCCCCATATGTGCGTTTGGCGAAGAGCAAGCGGGATTTGGTGCAGGGTTACCGCAAGCTTGTGAACGAGCAGTGGATCGATGTGGAATTTGTCATTCCAGACACAGAGGGAGAATTGATTGATGAAGTTGGCATCGTTCTGGAGTCAGACTCTACGCGCAAGCCGAAGAGCCTTGGACGCATCTTCATTGACGAATTCCGGATTTACGGCAAGGCGGCCTACACAATTGACTTCCACAAGCAGGCGATGAGCTTCGGCTGTGTAACCCCATTCGCTCACAATCAAGGGGCATGGAGCTTGGTAGATGGCAGCATGTACGTGATGACAGCCGAGCCTAGCGAGTCATATGCAGGCAATTATTTTGCGACAGATTACTCGGTTGAAGTTACGCTCAATCCGCAAAGCGGCGATTCACATCTCGTTGCGATACGGGCTCAAGGCGCTATGCGCGGCTACCATGCGGGACTGGACGGTAAGGATCAAGTGTCCTTATACGCAAATGACTTTGGCTACAAGAAGCTTGCCAGCTGTGCCTACCCATGGAAGTTGAATCAGGAGTACGACATCAAGCTAACCGCAGAGGGCAGTACCCTTACACTAAGCATCAATGGCGAGCAATTGCTGCAGCACGAGGATGATGCGTGGAGCTATGGCATGTATGGAGTAAGCACGCTCGGTGCGGCTAGAACCTACTATCGAAAACTGACAATAACGGAGCTGTAAACGAGACGAGCACCATTTTACAATACGAAGAACCCGCGGGATAAGGAGGGCGGGTTTTTCGTATTTTCGACGATTAGGTCGTGATTCTCGGGTGCTGCGTTTAGGAACGCTTATTTCCTTTGGAACTTTTAGCATCCATCGTGTTAAGGAAATCCTTTGTGGTTCGAACCACATACTTGACCTCATCAATCGATCTTTCCATGAGCGTGATTCTATGTAGATCAAGAAGCATCTGCTTGTCTTCGATGCCATCCTCGATGCCGAGCTTCTGGAAGTCAAACAGTTCACTAGGCATAATATCCAGCGCATGCATAAGAGATTCCAATGTCTTCAAGGTTACATTGACTTTCCCGGATTCAATATCGGATATCCGCGACTTGCTCATGCCCTCTTTTCCCGTTCTTTCTGCAACTTGCTCCTGGCTTAATCCTTTTGCGAGTCGAATCATTCTTAGCTGTTCGCCAACAAACTTAAGCAAATCTGACATGATGTTCACCTCAGTTTAGAGGTTATTGAATCGTAGAGGAAAATGAGATATCACTATAACATAACAAAAAGATAAATGTTATACTATAATGGAACTATTATATGGAAAATGATATGAATCATGGATAATTGCATTTCCGTAATCAGTTTAGTAATCGATGTGGAGGAAGAAAAAATGTCTGATTGGGTAAAAGATACCTTGCAGCAACGATTGGAATTCCTTAGGACACAAGTCGAGATACTTCCGGAAATAACAATACTGCAGAATAAATTAGATGAATTGGAGCATTCGATTCAGCGCAAGTTAGGTCGAAGTGGGCGCAGCTTGCACAAGGAATGGATACAAGTGCAGAACGAGATGGCTTCTATGCAAATGGGATGGATCTATGCAAAGGGCGTACAAGATGGATTGAAGATGCTCATCTTCTTGAACAAGTCAGAGGAAGAATTGGCGATGAGTAATAGCCATCTCCCAATGAACTAGCAAGAACAATGTCATCAGGTTAGACAAGCTCAGCAGTAGGAACTGTTGGGCTCTTTGTATTGGTTTCATTCATAGATATATTGACGATGATAATCATTATCAATTATGATGAGAAGGAGGATAGATTCATTAAGATAGATTCATTATGCTCACCGATTTCTTCTATATAAAGTAGGAGGCAGTATGAAAACGATGAATAAACGGAATCATTCCAGCAGTCGCATTTCCTGGAATGAAGCGATCTATAAACTGCGTACAGCAGAATACCGCAAGGATGTGCAGGGCTATCAATCCGCCCAACAGTGGACAAGTACACATCTATTGATCATTACAACACAAGGGCATGGAACGGTACAGCTGGACAAGAAGGAATATTCCTTGTCTCGTGAAAGTGCTTATTGGTTCGCCCCTGCTCATACATTCGGCATGAAATCAGAAGCAGAAGATGGCATAGAGGCCTATCTTTTTTATTTCGATATGTATAGAGAAGCAGAGGAAGGAGCACTGCTTCATCCCTTGCATGATGAACGGGAAATCGAACACCAGGAGACAATTGCGGTGACTTCAGCAGGAGAACTGACACTTCTGTGCGATGCAGTCGTTCGCATGCATGGCAGCGAGAGTGGTCAGGAACGATTCCGTGCTCAATATGCCTTCCAGGAGCTTATCTATACGCTGCTGAATAAGAAGCCGTCCCTCACTGATCATGGAAGTTCTTCAATTGAGAGAGCGAAGGCATATATGGAATTGCACTATAGTGACAGCTTGTCGATCGAGCAATTGGGAGCCATTGCAGGAGTGAGTCCGAAGTATTTCGTTGATTTATTCAAAAAAACATTTGGCCTCAGCTCAAACGATTATTTGACAGAGTTGCGAATGAATAAGGCGAAGCAATTCCTGAATCGATCTGATGTGAAGCTCCGAGATATTGCGCATCAGGTTGGATATCAGGATGAGTTTTATTTCAGCCGGAAGTTCAAGCAGATGGTTGGTGTTTCCCCTTCGGTTTATATGAAAAGTCGCAGGAAGAGAATTGCTGCATACGGAACTGGAGTAGCGGGCTATCTGCTGGCGCTCAATATTATTCCCTATGCTGCGCCCCTGCACCCGAAATGGACGAAATACTATTACGATCAATATCGCTATGATATTCCTGTTCATCTCAGTGCGTACCGTGTCAATGAGCACTGGGAAGCGAACATCATGAAGCTGCACGAGGCGGCGCCGGATGTAATCGTCAGCATAGATGGGCTTGCCGAGGAGGAGCAAGAGCAGCTTGGTCAGGTAGGCAATGTCTGTCAAGTTCCAAGTACGAGGAATTGGCGAGAGCAGCTGGTGCATACAGCGAAGCTGCTTGGGGAAGAGACGGAGGCTGCGAATTGGCTTGCTCAGTATGATCGCAGAGTGGATTGGGTGAGAGAACAACTTCCATCTGGCGTGAAGGATGAGACCTTCCTCTTCGTTAGAATTTTGAGAAAGCAGATCTATGCATATTGCAATCGTGGTATTGCAGAGGTTGTATTCGATAATCTGCAGCTCCAACAGGCATTCCAATGGCCAGAGCAAGTCTATAACATGGAGCTGTCATTGGAGCAGCTTGCCCTAATCAATCCAGATCGCCTGCTCGTTAACGTCTGCCAAGAGAGTGAGACGCTAGCCGCTTGGGAGCAGCTGCATGAAAGCTGGCGATGGCAGCAGCTTAGCGCTGTGCGTCGACAACGTGTTCATCTGATACATACAGATCCATGGGTCGAGTATTCTCCGATCGCGATGGAACGAATGATGGATACGATGCTTCAATTACTATCCGGAAATTGTCCATAACAATTCAGGAATTTATCCATTGGAGATTCGGGGCAAACGTTCTATCATTTAATAGTGATAATCATTATCAATTGAAGCGTTCGAAGGGAGTTCAGAAATAAATGAACAAATGGATGGTTAAGGGGTTATTATTGCTTTCACTTTCACTGGCATTGACAGCATGCGGTGCTGGTGGCGCGAAAGAAGGCGTTGATGCGAAGAACGGTTCCAGCACGGAAACGACTGCACCTGCAGCGTCTAACACAGACAATAAAGATAAAGAGTCGGCACCATCCGGCGAAACAAAAACAATTACGTATTTGGATCAAACATATACGATCCCTGCTAAAAAAGAGCTACGCATTGTAATCTCTGGTTCTATGGAATCCATGGAAGATGCGGTTGTACTTGACGCGAAGCCAGTTGGTGCAATTAGTGTAAGCGGGCAATTCCCTGACTTGTTCAAGAAAGCGACAACGGAAGCCGTATCGGTCGGAGAGAAGATGGAGCCGGATTACGAAGGCATCTTGAAGCTGAAGCCTGACGTCATTCTCGCTTCTACGAAGTTCAAGCCAGAGGCTATCGAGAACTTCAAAAAAATTACGACCACCATTCCGGTATCTCACGTGTCTACGAACTGGGAAGCCAATCTGAAGCTCTTGGCAGAACTGACAGGCAAGGAGAAAGAAGCGGAAGAGGCTTTGAACAAGTATAAAGCCGACTTGGATGCGACGAAAGCGAAGTTCGGCGATAAGCTGAAGGACAAGAAGGTATTGGCGGTTCGTGTTCGTAAGGGCGATCTGGCGATCTATCCTGAGGGAGTCTTCTTTAATGCTTCCCTCTATAACGATTTGGGTCTGACGGCTCCCGCAGAAGTGAAAGCAGCGAAGGCGCAAGAATTGATCTCGCTGGAGAAATTCTCGGAAATCAACCCTGACTATCTATTCGTTCAGTTCTCTCCAGATGAGAACAAGAATACACCGAAAGCACTGGAGGATTTGGAGAACAATCCTATCTGGAAGAGCGTTAATGCGGTGAAGAACGGCAAGGTGTTCGTCAATGTTGTAGACCCGCTAGCACAAGGCGGCACAGCGCTCAGCAAATTCTTGTTCCTTGAAGCAGCAGTAGATAAACTGTCCCAATAATTCAGATGTTCAAATAATAAACAACAGGTTGGTACGATATGCATAATAAGAAGGCATTGGCGATTGCAATCATGATATTGTCACCAATTGCCATGGTGGCGGTCATCGTATTATCCGTGCTCTATGGAGCCAAGAACATTGATGCGAATACCGTATGGAATGCTGTATTCCACTTCAATCCGGACAATGTAGATCACCAAATTATTATGCACTCGCGCATGCCGAGGGCAATAGGGGCGCTCTTGATCGGGGCGTTCCTAGCCGTATCAGGAGCCATGATGCAGGGGATGACAAGAAACTATCTTGCATCCCCTTCTATTATGGGGGTATCTGATGGTTCGGCCTTCGTCATTACGCTGTGCACGATTTTGGTTCCTTCTGCGTCATCCATCGAAATGATTTTCTTTTCGTTATTAGGTTCATTGTTTGGCGTTGTTGTCGTGTGGGGATTGGCCTCCACAATTCCGGGTGGGTTGTCGCCAGTGAAGATGGCGATTGTCGGAACGGTTATCGGAACCCTGCTCAGCAGCATTTCATCTGCGATCGCCGTTTATTTTCAAATTTCGCAGAATATCAGCTTCTGGTATAACGCTAGGCTCCATCAATTGGATCCCCAGTTAATTAAGCTTGTTATTCCATTTGCTATCGTTGGATTTATTCTGGCGATGTCTGTCACCAGATCAATTACGACACTCTCGCTCGGCGAAGATGTTGCGGCTGGCTTAGGGCAGAAGACGTTCTTTATTAAGCTACTTGCAACCGCTTCAGTCGTCATTTTGACCGGTATTTCGGTAGCGCTGGCAGGCAAGATTGGCTTCGTTGGTTTAATTGTTCCTCATATTGCACGCATGCTGGTTGGACTCGATTACCGGTGGACGGTGCCTTGTGCAGGCTTGCTGGGGGCCTTGTTCCTTGGCCTTGCTGATGTACTCAGCAGATTCATCAACCATCCGTTCGAAACTCCGGTCGGTGTAGTAACAGCCTTAATTGGGGTTCCATTCTTCCTCTATCTCATTCGCAAAAAAGGAGGGGGAGGACGTGCATAGAGATTCATTGCTTCGTTGGTGGATTGTATTTGGCGTTGGGCTCGCATTGTTCTGTACGGCGGTCTATATAAGCGTGACAAATGGCGTCTTCGATATGACGGTGAAGGATGTCATCAATACCATCCTGGGCATTGATCCGCAGCCGGATCATGAGCTTGTTATCTTCGAGTTCAGACTGCCGCGCATTGTGCTGTCTGCGATGGTAGGTTTGGGTCTTGGCATAGCAGGTGCTGTTATTCAAGGCATTACGCGGAATGGCCTTGCCGATCCAGGGATTTTGGGTATTAACTCTGGTGCCGGAGCTGCAGTCGTACTGTTTATGTTTTTCTTCCAAGGGAAGATCGTCGGCACAGATTGGTTTGCAGTAATGGCTATGCCTTTGTTTGGACTTGTCGGTGGCTTGCTGGCAGCTATCTTTATTTTTGCGTTCTCATGGCATCGAGGCAGGCTTGATCCGCAGCGCTTGATCTTAGTTGGTATTGCGGTAGCTTCTGGTCTCGGGGCATTGTCTATGTATATTTCATTGAAGATGAATCCGCAGGACTTCGAGATGGCAACGGTGTGGATGTCAGGCAGCGTGTGGAATGCGAACTGGCATTACGTTGTGGCCGCATTGCCATGGCTCATCATTTGCGTCCCATTCATTTGGTTCAAGTCACGGAAGCTGGACTTGCTGCAATTCGAGCGAGACAGTGCGATGAGTCTTGGCGTGGCAGTCAATCGGGAGACAAATTTACTGCTTATAGCCAGCATTGGACTTGTCAGTGCTTGTGTATCCGTATCCGGCAGCATTGGCTTCGTCGGCTTGATCGCACCGCATATTGCACGGAAGCTGGTCGGTGTGAGTCATCATCGCATGCTGCCCGTGTGCGGAATAATCGGGATGGTTATCGTTGTCGTCTCCGATTATATCGGCAGAACGATTTTTGCGCCGATATCATTGCCGGCAGGTGTCGTTGTGGCGCTGCTCGGCGTTCCGTATTTTATCTACTTGCTCTATCGAGCTCCGAAATAGGTCCGATGTTCGAAAGACATAACATTGACATCGGCAGAGTCATCGGAATTCATTCCGCACAATAGGGGAGGAACCAGCATGAAAGTAACAGAACAACCGATTACGCTGCCGCGTTCTACGGTTTACAATACGGTATCCACGCATACGAACCGAGATTATCGAATTAGTGTTAGTGTTCCCGAGGGCGAAGCTCCTTCGGAGGGGTACCCGGTTCTGTATGTGCTCGACGGCAACGCGTTATTTCCTCTTTGCGCGGAGTCGGCTCGCGTGTTGAAGGGGCGAGGCATTCGCGGCTTCGGCCCTCTGGTTGTTGTAGGGATTGGTTATTTGACGGAAGGAAACTTTCCTGTGGATCGCTTCTATGAACTGACACCTCCAACGGATCGTGCATCCTTGCCGCCAAGACCGGGCGGGGAGGAATGGCCGCCAACTGGAGGCGGCGACAACTTCCTTCGCTTCATCGAGGAAGAGCTGAAGCCAGCAATCGAAGAGGCGTATCCGATAGATCGTTCGAAGCAGGCTTTGTTCGGTCATTCACTCGGTGGCTTATTCACGCTGAATACGATGTTCACGAAGCCTGATCTGTTCCAGACTTATATTGCGGGCAGCCCCTCCATCTGGTGGAGCAATCGCTGCGTGCTGGAGGCGGAGAAGGCATTTACGGCGAACCGAACTGTAGAGCCTGATCCAACCCCAGTGCGGCTGCTCATGACCGTCGGGGAAGAGGAAGCCTCACACCCGAATCGGATGCTGCATAATGCGGAGGAGATGTACCAGCGCTTGAAGCAGCTGGAGGAGAACGGCTTGTCCGTGGATTTTCACGTCTTCCCCGGCGAAGGGCATTTATCGGTGCTTCCCGGCTTGATCGGACGCGCAATCCGATTCGCGCTTCATAAATAAGAAGTAACAAGCAGCCTGCTGACCTATTTCAGCAGGCTGCTTATTTGTTTGCGGATCGGCGCGCCTATGTTTGCCTGTTTTAACGTGACATATATGACATTTATCATGTCCCTTATCTGACGTTTATGACTACTGCGGATGACACGGATTCTCTATACTTAAGATAATTAAGTATGGGTTCATGCGATATCACCTATGTTCGTTAACAATTTAGGGGGAACTGACAAGATGGCCGATTCGAAGCTTACTAGCTTGAAGAAGGAAGTAGCGCCTTATGAACAGATCGATATGCGATCGAGCATTCGACAAATATGCAATACGATTTTACCGCTTTTGGTTCTGTGGTATGCCGCTTATGCGAGTCTTACGGTATCCTATTGGCTATCACTCGTGTTCATGGTCATGGCGTCCGGCTTCGTCATTCGGACATTTATTATATTTCATGACTGCTGTCACCAATCCTTTTTTAAGAGCCGGAAGGCAAACGATATTCTGGGAACGATTACAGGGGTGATCACCCTTGTACCTTACCAGCAATGGAAGAACAGTCACTCTATCCATCATGCCACAAGCAGCAACCTAGACAAGCGGGGAATTGGCGACATGTGGGTGCTGACGGTTGAGGAATACGAGGAGGCTTCCTGGTGGACACGTCTAGCTTATCGTGTATACCGCAATCCAGTGGTCATGCTCTGTATCGGGCCGATCGCCATCTTCCTTATTACGTATCGCTTCAATGTTAAAGGTGCGAAGCGTAAGGAACGAGTGAATACGCACATTACGAATATTGGAATTGTAGTGTTATATGCATTGCTGTGTTGGGCCATTGGTTGGCAGGCATTTCTGATGATCCAAGGGCCAATCTTCTTATTGTCGGGCATGCTCGGCATCTGGCTGTTCTATGTGCAGCATCAATTCGAGGAGACGTACTTCGAGCATGAGGATGAATGGAGCTACGTGAAGGCGGCGGTAGAAGGAAGCTCCTATTACAAGCTGCCGAAGTTGCTGCAGTGGATTACCGGCAATATCGGCTTCCATCATGTGCATCATCTTAGTCCGAAGGTGCCGAACTACAATTTGGAGAAGGCGCATGATGCGTCCATTCCGCTGCAGAAGGCAACGACGATCACCTTGCGTACGAGCCTGAAATCGCTCCGATTCCGACTATGGGATGAAGAGAGAAAGGTATTTGTTAGCTTCAAGGAACACAAGCAGATGCTGCTGCAGAAGTCAGGCCGCATTAGAAGCTCTTACAAGCCGCCAAGAGCGGGGATTCAAGGGGAATAATGAGCACGGCTTGGCATCATTATGGTAAGATACAATTAAATATGGCAAGAGGAAGGAGGAAGACAACCATGCAGAAGTGGTATCACATATTTCACAGGAGTACGGGATTGAGCCCGTACGTGTGGGTTGTCTTTTATATCCTTCCTTTTTACTTTATATTTCGGGCCTCTTCGCCATACGAAGTTGGTATTGGCGTAGTCATGATACTGGCGTTTTTCGGCTGCTATGTGTTGTCGTTTGTATCGAAGGGATGGTGGGTCTACTTTTGGACCTCCTTCCAAGTGATTATTTCCATTACAATGACGGTACTGTTCGGATATGTATACTTTGCATTGTTTCTGGCGTTCTTTATCGGTAATATTCAGCACAAAATCGGCTTTATTACGTTATATACCATCCACTTGATTAGTACGATTGTGACGATCAACTATGGATTTGTAACGAAGAATCCGGTGCTCATCACGCAGCTGCCATTCGTTCTTGTCAGCATGATCGGAGTTATCCTGCTCCCAGTAACGACTTATAATCGCAACAAGCGAGATAAGCTGCAAGGAGAGCTGGAGGATGCCAACAAGCGGATTGCGGATCTGGTGAAGCTGCAGGAGCGACACCGCATTGCCCGTGATTTGCATGATACGCTTGGTCAGAAGTTGTCGCTCATCGGCCTGAAGAGTGATCTTGCAGGCAAGCTTATTCATAAGAATCCCGGACGTGCCCAAGCAGAAATCAATGATGTGCGGCAGACAGCGAGAACGGCCTTGAAGGAAGTGCGGGAACTGGTGACACAAATGAGGGGAACGCGGCTGGAGGATGAGCTGTTTCGCATCAAGCAAATTTTGAAGGCGGCTCAAATTGAGTTTAGCCTAGAAGGCGGCAAGCCTGCGAATATCTCGCTTCTTTATGAGAATGTGCTCAGTATGTGTCTAAAAGAAGCGGTTACAAACATTGTGAAGCATAGCAATGCGACGTCCTGTTCGATTCAATTTGAATCTTCGCAAGCAGAACTTAAGGTTAAGGTGCAGGATAACGGTGTTGGAATGGACACCAGCCTTCAGTCGACAGGCAATGGCTTGCTTGGAATGAAGGAACGGCTTGAGTTCATTAACGCAAGTATGGACATTGTATGTGATCAAGGTACGGCCATCATCATACAAGTGCCGATCGTGACGAAGCAGCCAATTAAGGAGGTGGGGACGTGATACGTATTGTCATTGCGGAAGATCAGCGGATGCTGCTTGGAGCGCTGGCGTCTCTGCTGGATTTGGAAGAGGATATGAGTGTTGTCGGGCGGGCAAGCAATGGGGATGAGGCTGTAAAGCTCGTTCATGAGCACAATCCAGATATATGCCTGATGGATATTGAGATGCCAGGGAAGAGCGGGCTGGATGCTGCTGAGGAACTGAAGGGCGCAGGCTGCAAGGTTGTGATCCTGACGACCTTTGCCCGTCCGGGATATTTCGAGAGAGCCGTGAAGGCAGGCGCGAATGGATATCTGCTCAAGGACAGCCCGAGCGAGGAACTGGCAGATTCAATCCGAAGCATTATGGCAGGCAGACGGATCTATGCTTCTGAACTGGTAGATGAAGCATACTCGGAGGAGAATCCGCTGACAGAGCGGGAGAAGGAAGTGCTTTGTCTGATTGCAGACGGCAAGAATACGAAGGAAATTGCCTCTGAGCTGTATATCACGACAGGAACCGTGCGCAACTATATTTCAGTTATTCTCGACAAGCTTAATGTTGGCAATCGCATCGAGGCGATTACGCGGTTTAAGGAGAAGGGCTGGTTCAAGTAAGGCTGGATATCGATAGAAATGGAGGAGTGCGCTCAATGCGCGACTCCTCTTTTTGTGAAACCATTACATGACCTAAATAGTCTAATGATGGTGAATATTCGATTAAGGAGTGATTGGCAATGACAGTTACAAATCATACAATAGCAATCCCGAAATTAGGTGTTGGAGCGGTAATTCGCAATCACAATGACGAAATTCTGTTGGTCAAGCGCAACCGGAATCCGGAAAAAGGAACATGGAGCATTCCTGGCGGCAAGCTGGATATGTACGAATCGTTAGAGGAATGCGTTATCCGTGAGGTGAAAGAGGAAGTTAACCTTGATATAACGGTGACCCAATTGATATGTACAGCGGAAACGATCCGTCCCGAAAATGATGAACACTGGGTGTCCCTCATCTACGATACGACAGTACAGGGAGGAGAAGCACGCAATAATGAGGCAGATGGTGCAATTGAAGATATGCGTTGGTTTTCCCTAGACGAGCTGCCCGAGCAATTGGCCTGCTTTACGAAGCCAGCAATAGATCGAATATTGGGAAAAGCTTGAGGCTTGAATCTAGTTTGGTTTAAGTGGAACGTGTGGGAATGAGCGGGGTGCAACATTTTCCGGGAAATAATGTGGCGGAGCGACAAAAACAGAACAAAACTACTTTCAGCAACAGGGTTCTTGTATTCTGCTATTCCTCAAAATTACTGAGATGAAAAAGATATCGCAAGATGTTAGCTGATGGGATTTAACAAAATAAACCATTAGAGGGGGAAGACGTAATGCTTGCTTCGGATGGTCAGGTATCGATTAGAAAAATGTCTTATGCTGATGAAGACTTTGCTTTGTTATATAAATGGCTGAATGATAAAAAAATCCTAAGTTTTATTGAAGGTCCAAGTACCAGATTTACATGGGAACAGATTATAGGAAAATATGGGCCACGGGCAAGAGGAGAGCATTATGTCACCCCGTGTATTATTGAATTTAATAATGCTTCTATAGGATATTTACAGTTCTATCCGTTACAACAGGATGAAATTCATGAATATGGAGCAAAGCCTGATCAACCGCAATTCGGACTAGATATATTTATAGGAGAGACTGATTTTTGGGATAAGGGAATCGGAACTCTGGCATTGAAACTTATCATTCGGTATTTATTTACCGAGCGAGGAGTTGAGGATATTTACATAGATCCACAAATCGTGAATGTCAGAGCAATCAAGAGCTATGAAAAATGTGGATTTAACAAGATAAAAGTACTACATGAAAGAGAATTGTTTGATGGAGAATATAAAGATACTCAACTAATGAGGATAACATTAGAGGAATTTATGATGCAAAATGATTGAACTAATGGCTGTATTCATTCAATGAACCAGCGGCAGTGTACTATTTTACAACACAAAGCTGCCGCTGGTTTTATAGAGTCAACCGATTACTTTTTTGGAAGGATTAACTGAAGCCCCTGCTCCCTTACATACTTGATACATATCCGTTTTCACTAGACCAAGCGAATTTTATTCAAAACAATTTTTCACTCGAAGAACATGCTGCTTTGCTCCTCATCTGCAATCGCTTGAATTTCCTCTGCTCCGATATTGATATAGATATAGCCTTCTTCCTCTTGCTTCTTCAAGGCGCGTTCCTTCGTAAACTTCGGACTTGCCTCTCCCGAATCCTCATCATAGACGAGCAGAATGCCATCTGTCTTGCGGAACAGCAGCTCGTCCCTTGCGATGAATTGCCATTTGCCACTGTAGGGAGCATTACTCACCGTGCCATAGTAATCGATTCCGTGCATAATTTCTTCGAAATAGGTTTGCTTCTCCTCGCTCCACTGTGCTTCAGGATTGGCGTACGCCGTAATAATGGAACATTTCAACTGCGGATATTGTTGTTTCAGCGAGATAGCAGCTTCGCAAGCCCATAAATCGACTCCATACTGGCCAGGTGTGATGACCCATTCTAATCCTTCTTCAATTAGCGGAATAAGGCGAGATTCTATCGCTTTGCGTATATAAGGAACTCCCTGATGCTTATTGTTATAAATGCCGAGTTCGTGAGCTCGGTAGCCGGTAACGAGTAGATTTTTCAATGTATGATTCCTCCGAGAATGTATCTATATATATGATTATAGACGGTAGAACTAAAAATGATAAATATACAGAGAATGGGACTAAATATCTAGTTCCTTCATCAATTTGACACATGTTTTAGTTCTAAAATCCCTGTTACAGAGACGTATGAATTGGTTAATATGAGTAAGTATACTAACATTTAGGGGGAAAAAATTTTGAAAAAATGGGTTGCACTATTGTTGGGGGCAATATTAGTAGTAAGCATGACGGCTTGTGGAGATAAAAAAGACGCTGCTGGAGCAAACAGCTCTTCTACAGCACAGACGACAACTGAGACAGAGAAAAAGGATGCTCAGGTTCCATCTGTCGATGAACTTATTCAAAAATCAATTGATGCAAGCAAGTCGCTCAAGAATTTCTCTATGGACAGCCAAGTGAAACAGGATCTTACAATTAGCCAAGGTGAACAGAAGCAAGAGCAAAATACGGAAATAAAACTGAAAAGCGACATGACTAAAGAGCCTTTCAATCTGTATCAAGAAATGACAATGAACGTAGCGGGTCAAGGTGAGCAAAAAGTCGTTCAGTATATTTCGAAGGAAGGCATTTATTCACAAGTGAACGGGCAATGGACGAAGATGCCGGATGACATGAAGGCACAAATTCTTGAAGGTGCGGAGAAAGGGGCAAGCCCAGAGCAGTCCCTGGAACGCTTCAAATCGATAGCGAAAGATTCGAAGGTATCCGAAGAAGGTACTAACTATATCTTGACGGCGGACTTGTCCGGTGACGGGATGAAGGAACTGGCGAAGTCGTTGATGACCCAATCTGGTTCTAACAGTAATCCTCAAATGGAAGCAATGATTGAGCAAATGAAGATTAAAAGCATTAAGATGAAGTTTGGTGTCAACAAGGAGTCATACCAACCAACAATATCCGATGTGGACATGTCTATGGAAGTCGAAGAGCAAGGTCAGAAAGTTGAACTCAATATGGTTATGACAAGCACATTCTCGAAGCATAACGAGATTGGCGAAATCAAGGTGCCACAAGAAGTATTGGACAGCGCTAAGTAATCGCAATGTATAGCCTAGACCGTCGAATCTACGGATTTGGCGGTTTTTTTTATGGCATTAATAGTTCTATTCTACTAATTTCTGTTTCGGAATAGGGCTACGTTCACTTTGTCTGTCTATCGATATTGATTACTATGAGGGAGCATACTAATTTTGGGAGGCAGACGGTTTTGAAGAAGTGGACGGCAGCACTCGTAGCGATCATGGTAGTACTAGGCATTACAGCATGCGGCAACGCAACACCTACGGCAGGAGAATTGATTCAAAAGGCTACGGATGCGGATAAAACATTGAAGAGCTATTCAATGGATGTCCATGTTGAGCAAGTGAATGGGATTCAAGGCGACAGCAGCAAAGAAGAAAAATCGGATATTAAAATCAAAACTGACTTTACAAAGGAACCGCTTGGTTTCTATCAAGATACGTCAATTGTGTCAGACCAAACGAACCAAACGATTAAACAATACTTCACCAAAGAAGGAGCATACTCTCAGGTCAATGGCGAATGGGCGAAAGTTCCGGATGAGTTGAAGAGCCAGTGGGAAACGAACATTAAAAGCCAAATGAGCTTGACGCAAAATCTCGATAAATTCAAGCCGTTAGAGAAAGATTCGAAGATTACCGTGGAAGGTAACGAATACATCATGACTACGGATATGTCTGGCGATAAAGGCAAGGAGTTGGCGAAGACGCTGTTGTCCGAGTCATCCGGTGAAGAAGCTGCGGAAGCGCTTGGCAAGATGAATGTTAAGACGCTTACCATGACATATGGCGTGAATAAGGAAACCTACTTCCCGACGAAGAGCGGCTTTACACTTGTGCTCGAAGGGGAAGAGAACGGACAGAAGGTTTCGATCAGCATGAAGGTGACGAGCACAATTACGAAGCATAACGAAGTGGCCGAAATCAAAGTGCCGAAGGATGTTATCGACAACGCTCAATAGGATACGATTTCGATTGTCGAGACCATATTTCTAAGGCTATTTCCATTGGATTCAGTTAGATTGAAGACAAACTCCCGTGATATCTATACCGCGGGAGTTCTTTATGTTTTTTGTCCATAGTTCAATACGAAATTATCAGATACCATTAAGACTGCGCTCGAATTTTAGTTAGAATCACATTGGCCGCTTCTACTGCACCACCAGCATTCTGAAAAGTTTCTGACAGTTTTTGCGCATTTTCCTGATATGTCCGATTCGTCAACACCTCAGATACCGCTGCTGCCAAATATTTTGGCTTCTTTCCTTTCAATTTTAAACCTGCACCCAGTTCTGCAACCCGATCAGCCACTAATCCTTGTTCGCTATGTTGCGGAAATAAAACCATTGGAACTTCAAAATACAGGCTTTCATTCACACTATTCATGCCGCAATGGGTAATAAATACATCGGCTGTTTGCAATACCGATATTTGATCCACGACGTTATTCACTGTAAGATTTCTTGGTATGTTGCCAAGAGAAGCAATCTCCGTTTTTTCACCAACTGACATCACAACATCATAGTCCGTATCTGCAAATGCCTGAATAACTTTTTGGTAAAAATCTTGATTTTGATTCAGTATAGTCCCAAGTGAAATGTAGATTAGTTTTCTATCTTTTTTATTAATCTGTATCGACGGAGACTGTCTGATGGATGGTCCGACAAAAGCATATCGCTCAGAAAACGTATCCGCCATCGGCTGGAATTCTTTCGAGGTATAGACAATGGTGTCTGTTTCATTATTATTTTGAACAATCGATACAACATTCTCTATTTCATACCCATGATTCTTTAACAACTGAATTTTTCTGTTCATTCGGGGCAAACCCACGATCATTCTCCATAAATCGATGAAACCACGCTTCATCAGTTTCGCGGTGTACTGATTAAAAGCAAAGGTAGTAGTCGAACAAACATATGGAATTTCTAGTTTTTTAGCAAATAATTTTCCCCAAAAGCATATAGAGTCAGATACAATACAATCCGGCTGAATTTCCCTTAATTCCTGACATACCTTCTCATCCAAAGCAATGGTCGTATCGGCAACCATCTCAATTAATGCTGTAAAATCTTTGCCAACCTTGCGATCCGATTCCTTTTGTGAAAGCTGGGGCAAGAACTCATCACAAGCAATGAATGCAGCACCAGCACCTTCTATTTTCCCCTGAAATTCTAGAAAGGAATAGTACCAAACTTGATGGCCTCTATTGACTAATTCGGCTACCACCGGAATGGTTGGATTGGTGTGACCATATGCGGGTATCGAAAAAAATACAATTTTGCTCATTCTGATTCATCTACCTCCCGCTCAGCTTTTTGGATCATCTCTACAAATTCCATGAAATGATTGCTTTTTAAGAGGGCAATCCCTTTTGTCGCATCTTCCCCCAAGACAATCAGCTTATCACCAGCTTGTATCTGATACATTTCGCGTGCCTGTTTGGGAATTACAATCTGTCCCCGATCTCCTACCTTCACAACACCAAAGAACTGCTTCCCCGTGGGAACGAGCTGATTCGCCGCTTCTTCACTCATATCACGGGATAATTGATCCAGGGTTACTTGAAAAAGTTCAGCGAGTATCTTGCATTTAAAAATATCGGGCAAGGCATCCCCGTTTTCCCACTTTGCTACGGTCTGTCGTGATACGTTTACCTTCTCAGCTAATTGTTCCTGACTCCATTTTTGCTTTTTACGCAACACACGAATATTCATACCAATCATATTTTTCATCTCCGTATACGTTAAATATATAGAAGTTGCAAGGTGAAAATCTATCAACAGTTCGCAACATTTTATGTTAAGAATTGTGGCGAAGAACAGGTCATAGATGAAGCTAACGTCGATAGCGCCGTATTCGATTTTGCGAACCAAAAGATCCTTAGGTACAAGCTCGTCGAAGGAGAACATGGAGGTTTGGGCAAGACGTCCTTTGCAACACATTTTTCGCAATATATCCAATACTTGTGCACTGTTATTTGTCCATATCATACCAAATTAATAGAGAATACAAACTGAGGTGTTCTGTTAAAGAACAAGACTGTCGACAGTCTTGCTGTATCCATTAGATGTATCGATGATGTCTAAATGCTTCTATTTTATTGAAGTAATAGGTTTTAACTTACTGTTCCCTTCTTTATAAATTGGCTAACATGGGTAAAGCAGATTATTTTAGGGGGCTGTTATTTTGAAAAAGAGGATAACTATACTACTAGCAATCTTATCATTACTAGGGATAACGGCATGCGGCAATACGATGCCCACTGTAGATGAAGTATTGCAGAAAGCAATTGAGGCTGATAAACGTGTAAAGAGCTTTTCCTTGGATATCGTTCAAACACAAACATTGACAGCAGACCATAAAACACAAGAATCAAAGGTAACTACAATGAGATATGACTATACCAAGGAACCGATAGGTTCATATTTCGAAAGTTCGATATATTCTGATGAAGTGAACCTAACGAAAAAAATGTACAGAACGAATGAAGGAACATATTTTCTTGGATATGATGGTCAATGGAGGAAGTTGCCAGATGATTCGATGAATCCAACTCAAATACAGAAGGATATGGATTTGAATGAGCTCTTTAGACAGATCAAGATGTATGCAAATGAAGCGAACATTATTTCAGAAGGCAATGATTATATCGTGACAGTGAATTTGGAAAATGAAAAAGCTAAGGAAGCTGAACATTTTTTGTGGTCGGAGTCACCAAGCCAGGAAGAGGATAATTTAGAAAAGAAAACATCAGAGCAAAAGGGTAATAAGCAAATCATGCTCGACATGAAAAACATAGTAATGAAATATCGGATAAACAAGGATAATTATTTTCTTATTAGTATCACTTTTGAATATACCAAGTCAGGAGAAGAGTCCGGACGAAAAATTGAGGATCATTTTGTAAGTAACTCAACATACACTAGACACAATGTGGTTCCTCAGATTAAAGTGCCACAGCATATTATAAACAGCGCTCAATAAGAAGTTATTTTTCTACTGGTTGATTCCGCCGCATCTTTTGAATGCGGCGGTTTTTGCATATTCTTGACAGGACAAGCCATGATCGTGTATCATTTTCCTCGTAATACCATTTTATGATGATGAGGATTAGAAAGGGGATGGCGGTATTGTCAACTGTTCTTCAACGGAAATTGGCTTAAGACGGGAGAAGTCTGCCCATTTTTAGCTTAACGCCAATCGAAGAACAGTGGATAAAGAACCTATTCCTTTTTTCATATACAAGTACGCGTTCATGAACTTTGGGTGCAGAACCAAGCGGAACCAACAGACACGGTCTGTTCGTATTGGTCAGCAGCACTAAGGATAAATTGAACTACCTATTATGGGCTATTTGTATAGGGCAAGGCGATTCGTTCGCCTTGCCCTTTTTTGCATACACACAAGCAAATACTTTCTTTATGAAGCTGTTCTCTCGCTTGGCGTTGAGCATCATTTACGCACATACAAAGGAGAGAATGACATGAGTATGTTATCTGTAGAAGAAGTAACCCATTTTTATGGAGATAAACAAGTATTTCTCGATATTAGCTTTCGCTTGCTTCCGGGAGAGCATGCCGGAATTGTAGGCAGCAACGGAGCGGGCAAGTCAACATTGCTGCGCATCCTGTCCGGTGAGCTATTGCCGGATGCAGGGAAGGTGGAGTGGCTGCCTCATGTGAAGGTAGGTTATTTGCAGCAGCATATTGATCTGCAGCCTGGAATGACCGTGCTCGATTATTTGCGCGGGGCATTTGGTCACCTCTATGCCATGGAACAGAATTTGATGGAGCTGGCACACAAGATGGCCGAAGATGCTGACAATCTGGAGTTATGGCTTGCCAAGTATGGGGAGCTTCAGCATCGACTGGAGCATTCGGGATTTTATGAGATTGAAGTGAAGCTGGAACAGATCGCCGCAGGCTTAGGGCTGCTTGATATTGGTCTGGATCGGGATGTCGAGAAGCTGAGCGGAGGTCAACGCACGAAGCTGCTTCTAGGAAGATTGCTCTTGGAAGAGCCCCATGTTCTCCTGCTGGATGAACCGACGAACTATTTGGATGAGGTGCACATTGATTGGCTGAAGGGCTATTTGAAGGGGTATAAGCAAGCCTTCTTGGTCATTTCCCATGATAATTCTTTCTTAAATGAAATTGCCACGTCGATCTTTCATGTCGAGCACCAGAATATTAAGCGTTATGTAGGCAACTACGAGGCATTCCGCAGCGTATACGAGCTTAATAATTTGCAGCAGCACGAAGCGTATAGCCGACAACAGAAGGAAATTGCCAGACTCGAAGATTTTGTCCAGAAAAATAAGATTCGCAAGGCGAAGCAGGCCAAGAGCCGCGAGAAGATGCTGGAACGCATGACGCGGATTGATCGACCAACTTCTGGTGCGAAGCCGCGATTTTCTTTCCAAGTTCATGTGGAGCCTGAAGGTAGAATTATGAGGGCTGAACAGCTACAAATCGGCTATGCGAAGCCGCTATGCTCGCCTCTGAATCTGTTGATGAAACGAGGAGAGAAGATTGCGATTGTCGGTCATAATGGGGTGGGCAAGACAACGCTGCTTAAGACGCTGCTTGGAGAATTACCCCCATTGCATGGCAATGTTCGTCAAGGAGAGCGGGTGAAGGTCGCTTATTTTGCCCAAGAGCTGTTCGTATCCGACGATTCCGCGCTTGATCAATTATGCGCATTCCGTACAGACATGACACATCAGCAGATACGCAAGCTGCTTGCGATGACTGGGTTGACGGAGGAGCATATTCGGCAGCCGCTCAGCTCGCTAAGCGGCGGAGAGCAGGCTAAGGTACGATTATGCGAATTGATGCTGACGGACAGCAATGTGCTCGTGTTGGATGAACCGACGAATCACTTGGATACTCGGGCGAAGGAGGCCCTTATAGAGGCACTGCGCAGCTACAATGGTTCAGTGCTGCTGGTATCTCATGAGCCTGACTTTTATGCAGATTGGGTCACACAGGTGTGGTCGTTGAAATAAAGGCTGCTTCGTTTGCGGCTCGACCATAGTAGGGAGATTGCAGAAAGTTGCAATCTCCCTTTCCCTTCTGGAAAGCAAGATAACATTCATACTATTCATATTTATAACTGTGATATAATGTTGGTTAAAATAGGAAGGCGAGGTTATGTGAATGCCACTTGAAACATTTACTGCTTCTGCACATTTGCAAAAGGGAATGGTTGTAAAGGCAAGATCACGGAATTTCGAGATTACGATTGACGAGCCAAAATCGCTAGGCGGTACGGATACGGCAATGAATCCGGTTGAAGTCGTACTGTGTGCGTTAGGCGCCTGCCAGTCCATCGTGGCAAGAGCATATGCCCGTAAATTCAATATTGAGCTGGAGCAATTTTGGGTGGAGCTTGAGGGGGATTTGGATACAGATGGCTTCATGAACAAATCTGACGTGCGCCGAGGCTATTCTGAAATTCGCTACAACATCCATGTGAAGAGCAATGCTTCCTATGAGCAGATCGAACAATTCGTGCAGTTCATTGAGCGTACATGTCCGGTTGGGGATACGATTAGTGCTCCTGTTCGACTTGTATTGAATGGCATTATTTTGGAACAGGACTCTCCGCAGGTCACAACATAATGTAGGAGATGCGCCGTAATCTTAATTGCGCCCTGTACAGTAGAGATGATTCCTCCTATGATGGAAGAGAGACTACGACATGGAGGCAATTCAGATGAGCAATTCAATTCGACTGCATGAAAATTTTGAACATGAACAATTGAACACGAACTTGATGTGGTACTCGCCGCCTCGAGCGTGGGAGACCAATCAAGAATCTGCAAAACTCATTGTTCGCACCGCCAAAGAAACCGATTACTGGCAAAAGACACATTATGGCTTTGAAGTCGATAATGGACATTTTCTATATACAGAAATTGAGGGGAACTTCAGGCTGACGACCAAGGTATATTCCTATCCTGTTCACCGTTATGACCAAGCAGGGCTAATGGTTCGCTATTCGCCAGACACTTGGCTCAAAACATCTGTAGAATATATTCCGGATGCCAGCAATAAGCTCGGCGCAGTCGTCACGAACCATGGGTATTCTGACTGGTCGACACAAGAAGTGGATAATGGGGATGCTCCGGTCTACTTCCGTATTTCCCGAATTGGCAACGACTTTTATGTCGATTACTCGCTGGATGGTTCCGCTTGGAAGCAGCTTCGCATGACCCATTTGTTCGAGCAGGAGTCGAAGCCAATTCAAGTGGGCATCTATGCATGCAGTCCGCAGGGTGAAGGGTATGAGGCACATTTTGATTACATAACGATTGAAGAACTATCGGATGATCGAACTCAAGTGTATAAGTAATGGGATTGCTTCAGAAACAGAGTTTATCTTGAAACTCGACCTTTAAATGGTCAATGTGGGGCCCTTCTCAATAAGGGCCTCTTTAGCGTTTGCGCATTTTGGATACTTCTCGAACCTAGGAACTATCTCAAGTTCGGCAAAAGGATGCACTCCGATCAACCCATCAAGCAATCGATATTCACATGTGACGTGTGTATGTTACCCCCTATTCTTCGCTACAATCCATCGTTTTCGGTGATGGAATTCTGCTCTGCCGTACTAGTTCCTGTATGTTCCGCCCCAGATTAAGTTGAATGCAGGGACGTTTTCGTGCATAGTAGAGGGTGAGGACAGTACGGAACTACTACAATAGAATGGGGAACAATCTTGAAAACGTTCAAAAAAGTATATATAGAGCTGACCAGTGTATGCAACTTGGCTTGTACGTTCTGTCCGCCGACAGAACGCAAGGCAAACTTCATGAAGCTGGATGCATTCAATCATATTCTAGATGAGATTAAGCCGCATACGAATCATATTTATTTGCATGTCAAAGGGGAGCCCTTGCTCCATCCGAAGATCGATGAATTATTAGATGCAGCCCATGAGAAGGGCTTCAAGGTCAACATTACAACGAACGGTACACTTATACGCAAGAACAAGCATAAGCTGCTGGGCAAGCCAGCGTTGCGTCAGATGAACTTCTCGCTTCATAGCTTCGATGGTCATATTGGCTCGGAGAACCGTGATAAGTATCTTGCTGATATTTTGGAGTTCGTGCGTGAAGCTGAAGAGCATAAGGTTATCTTCTCGTTCCGACTATGGAATTTGACGCAGGATAATAAAACGAACATGGAGCGTAATCGCAACCGCGAGACGCTTGAAATTATTGAAAAAGAATTCAATTTGGACTATCGAATTGAAGAGAAGATCGTTCCGGGCAGCGGTGTTAAGATTGCGGATCGTGTTTATTTGAATCAAGACCATGAATTTGAATGGCCAAGCTTGAGCGCTCCGGAGGATGAGGGCAAAGGCTTCTGCCATGCGCTTCGTTCCCAAGCTGCGATACTCGTGGACGGAACCGTTGTACCGTGCTGCTTGGATGGCGAAGGGGTTATTAATCTCGGCAATGTGAACCGTGACTCATTCTCGGATATTGTAGAAAGCGAGCGAGCGAACAACTTGTTCTACGGATTCTCCCGCAGAGAAGCTGTGGAGGAGCTGTGCCGCAAGTGCGGGTATCGCAAGCGGTTCGGCACATAGCTGAATGATATAAATCTGAGCGACAGCAGCGCATGAAGGTAGGAAGTTCATGCCCTTCTCTCGAAATAAGTTGAAAGTTGAAGTCCTTACCATCCTCGCGAGGGTGATAAGGGCTTATTTGTTTTAGTATTGTTGCGATGCTCTAATTAAGGAGGAATATATTTCAAGGGTTTATCAAAATGTTTCCAGGTTGTAAAATGTTGATATATAAACAACAGGAGAGATATGTACATGGGAAGCAGTGAATGGATGTTAATCGCAGCTGTTATGATAGCCATGTTGCTTGGAGCTTCGATCTTGGTTGCGATTCAAGGAAAGAAGCCATCGAAGAAGAATGGAAGATTACCGCAAAACCGGGCAAAGCGAGGTACTACAAATAGAGCCTCAACACGTTGTCGTGAAGATGAAGCGATCTTATCAAGTAAGTTGGAAGACTTGACGGGTGCTGAGTTCGAGCGCCTGTGGGCCCTTTATTTCAGAGATCAAGGTTATGGAGTCACAGAGGTTGGAGTCGGCGGCAGCGACGGGGGCGTGGATCTTGTGATTACGGATCGCCGGGGAGAGAAGACCGCTGTTCAGGCAAAATGCTATGCAAGTCACCATAAGGTTCCTGTGCAGACGGTTCGTGAACTTGTTGGTGCTAAGCGGAATCACGATTGTATTTTGTCCTTGTTGATTACGACATCAGATTTGACAGGGCCAGCTAAGAAAGAAGCGGAACAATTCAAAGTGGATTATTGGCATGGTGCACTCATTGAACACAAGCTGCGTTCATGGGGGAAGTGGAATCCTGGAAAAAGGACATCGAAGAAAAGTAGTCGAGAAATGGAAGTAGCAAAAGCAGAGTTGAAGCAAGGTAGTAAGGAAAGCGCAGCATCCGCATCAAAGACTTGTACATGTGGCTCGCCAATGGTGAGAAGAAAAAGCAAGCAAGGACAAGCATTCTGGGGATGCTCAACCTATCCGAAGTGCAGGCATACCCGATCGGTATAATGGTACTCTAGGAACAGAACACATATAACTAAATTACGAAACCGCTGGATGATCAATCATATAATCATAGTTGACGTTAAGCGGTTTTGACCTACCCACACTTTTTTATCCGCGGAATCTATCCCTTCAGAAATTCTTCAGAACTCATTAAGAACTCATTCAGAGCAAACTCCCTATGATCCCAAGACATGTTGGATATGATAATAACAACCAAGGTTACGAGCGAAAGGGAGACGTCAAATGAGTGTGAACATGTTTCGGGAAAAGCTACTGTTCTTAAATACATTTTTTCGAACGCCCAAACAGATAGGGAGCATTACGCCAAGCTCACGATTTCTCGCGCAGCGCATGATGGATGCTGTGGACTGGCAAGAGGTGCAGCATGTTGCCGAATTAGGCGCGGGAACAGGGGCCATTACCAGATTTATCGATACGGTTAAGCGGGATACGGCCAGAGTGATCTTGTTCGAGAAGGATCCATTGTTGCTGGCGCGTTTGCAGGATAACTATCCCGAATACGCTGCTTATCCGGATGCTGGTGAGCTAGGCAAGATATTGGGGGATGAAAGTAGGGAGCAGTTGGATTGTGTGCTGAGCGGGCTGCCATTCTTCAACTTTCCGCAACAGTTGCGTGATCATCTGATCGAGGAAATTTTCGCATCGCTTAAGCCGGGAGGTTTATTCGTTGCCTTTCAATACTCTCAACAAATGAAGCCGCATTTGGCTCGCTATTTTGATATCGAGAATATTCATTTTGTGTTTCTGAATGTTCCACCAGCCTTTGTATATGTATGCCGGAAAGGGAGCGGGTTACAGTAATCGGGTATTCGGCCTTCGACTCTCGATCCCTTTAGCAGTTGAATATCATTTCTTTTTTAATTGGATTGTTCATACACTTCTCTTAAGCTATATACTTGCTCTACAGAAAGGAGAGTAAGGATGGGATGAGTCAACGGATATTAGTAACAGATGATGATACGGACATACGAGATGTGCTCCGCATTTACTTGCACAATGAAGGCTATACCGTGTTCGAGGCAGTAGATGGAGTTCAAGCATTGGAGCTGATACAGCAAGAAACCATTGATCTTATAATTCTTGACGTGATGATGCCGAATATGGATGGTATGCAGGCATGCATGGCTATTCGTCAACATACGAAGGTGCCGATTATCATGCTCTCCGCCAAAGGAGAGAGTCTGGATAAGATCACGGGACTTCATACAGGCGCGGATGATTATATCGCCAAGCCATTTCATCCGATGGAGCTTCTGGCGAGGGTAAAGGCTCAATTGCGCAGACAATCCTTCGCGGGACAAGAAGAACGCATCATGCAGGTGCCCCCGATTTCAGATGAAACGTTTATCGAAATAAAGGATTTATGCATATATCCGGAACGGCATCTCGTTATTGTCCGAGGGAAGGAAGTGCTGCTCACCCCTACTGAATTCTCGATATTGGAGCGGCTGGCACGGCGGCGGGGACATGTATTCAGCATTGATAAGCTTATTGAACTGGTCTGGAAGGAAGACAAATTTATCACAGACAATACGGTGATGGTGCACATCCGCAATATTCGAGAAAAAATCGAAGAGAATCCTAGAGAGCCTCAATATATTAAGACCGTATGGGGAGTGGGGTATCGGATTGAGTAGAAGGATATGGTCGATGCTGCATGGGAAGCATAACATCCGAGGACGTTTGTTCTGGTTTGCGCTTCTCAGTTTGTTTTGTACCTTTATTACAATGGCGCTCATGGATACGGTATCGTCCTATTTAATAGGTCACGGTGTCAGTCCATTAGTGTTTCTATTTCTATACCTTGCATACTTCTTTCTCTTTACACGCGGTTTACTACGAGATTTGAAGAGATTGACAGAGGGGATTATGTCTATTGCCGAGGGGGATCTGCAATCCCGTGTAACCTTGGATAGACAGGATGAACTCGGTATTATCGCAGATTCTATTAACCATATGGCGGGACAGTTGCAGCGGATGATAGAGAAGGAGCGTCTTACCGAGCAGATGAAGATGGAGCTTATTACAAATGTCTCGCATGATTTACGCACACCGCTGACGAGTCTGATTGGATACTTGAACTTGTTGCAACAAGAGGAGGCAGCAAGCAAGGAAGAGCAGCTGCGCTACCTTCACAATGCATGCCGGAAGACAGAACAGCTTAGCCAGCTGATCAATGATTTGTTCGAATATACAAGACTAGCTGACAATCGAGTGGAGACCGAGCGCTCTCGTCTTGATTTGAGCGGACTGTTGCGCCAATTGCTTGTTGAATTTGAACCGTTGGCAAGAGAGGCGTCGCTCACGATTCGGCTTGTCCATGCCTCCCAACGTGCGATAATGATAATGGCAGATGCAGAGCTGCTTGTTCGAGCAATGGATAACTTGCTAATGAATGCGTACAAGTTCTCAGTAAGGCCCGGAGAAATTACGGTGCGGCTCTGGGAGCAGAATGATACAGTATGGCTGGAAATAGAGAACTGGGGGCAGCCTATTACGAAGGAACAGGAGCAGCGATTGTTCGAGCGGTTCTATAAGGCGGAAGCCTCTCGTAACGATCAACACGATAGCCCCGGGGCGGGTCTCGGCCTATCTATTGCCTATCATATTGCAAGACTGCATCGTGGTCAGCTCAGCATGACGCATGAGGAGGGGAAATTCACGTTCCGTCTGGAGCTCCCGCTGGACGAACAGTAACAATGAATAAGTCTGGCCCCCCCTATACCATGAGGTCAATAGAATAGAACTAGTAGAAGAGAGTACATTTCCAGTTCATTTGGGAATGTGCTTTTTTATGATGTGAAGGGGAAGATGATCACCCAAGCAAGCAACAATCATAGAAGCAATCTATTTGATGGATAAAATAACCATAAAAGAATTGCATCGTCTTCACATTGCAGGAATGATATGGTATCACTAGCATATGGATCGCGAGAGAATCACTCAGGAGGAAATTATGAATCTAGTACTGCATATGGTGAAGTCACTATGCCTCAGCTTTTTTGCATTGATCATGATAATGCTCGTTGTCCTATTTCCACGCAAGCTGGACATCGGCATGGAAGGCTACAAGATGACAGCGAAGTATCATTTCAGCTGGTCGCAGTATGCCGAGAACATCACAGGATTTATACGCGGTATCTTTGTTGACAATACCTTAGGCGTAACTCGTTACGGGGAAGCTGTAGGTTCTGAGGTGCTGACAGTGATGGGGAACAGCCTAACTATTATTGTGATTGGCTTTCTATTAAGTTTTATATTGGGCTTGTTGAAAGGGATTGTTGACTATAAGCTGTCCAAGTCGAAGTGGAATGTGATCGGGAACGGAACGACTTGGTTGTTTCAATCGGTGCCCGACTTCATGGTCGTGCTGCTCATTCAATGGTTTGTTATTCGATACATGCCGTTTATTCATTTCTTTGAGCAAAAAGAATGGTATGCCTTCCTCATTCCATCTGTACTTGTATCCGTATATCCGGCTATGTATATTGCACGAATTACGAGCGCTGCAATTGCGGCGCAGGAAGGACAGATGTACATTCAGGTTGCCAAAGCGAAGGGAGTGGCGCAGCGAATGATTTTGTACAAGCACGTTGGCCGCAATAGTATGGGAACGATTTTATCCCACCTGCCTTCCTTGTTCGGATACACCCTGTCTAATTTACTAATGGTCGAATACTTAATGAGTTATCCTGGTGCAGCTCACCGTTTGTTCCAAGCGATTGATTATGATACTAGCTTCGGATCGGGAGTGAATTATGAGCCGGGTGTCATTATCGGAATTGCTTGCTGTTTTACGATTATGGTGGTGCTAGTTCAGTGGATTGCCTTGCTGGCCAAGCGTTCCATCACGCCGACATCGAGATAAAGGAGTGCCCTCATTGAAAAACTACACACTATGGATCGGTGGGGCAATGCTCGCCTTGGTTTTATTTGTGATGTACCTTGGCCCAGAATTGCCGTTCATAGACAAGTCGCTTACACCCGAAAAGCATAGATGGTCAGAGCAGGGCAAGCTCATGCTGCCTCCCTACAAAGCTTCGGATCTGAACTGGCTTGGCTCGGATAAGAAAGGCGTCGACAACTTGAGCAAGCTCGTGGTTGGAACCAAGGAGACGATCTATATCGTCTTCTTCATTGCTCTGCTGCGCTATATAATTGCAGTGCCATTAGGCGTGCTCGCGTATAAGCAGAAGGGAGTTGCTCATTGGCTGGTAACAAGCTTGAATCAGATATTCACGTTTCTGCCTGTTATTTTCTCAGCTATTCTATTACTGAGTATGCCGTTCATCCAATATTCGAGCAATCGTATTCTATGGGTAATCCCAATTCTCGCTTTGCTTGAGGTGGGGCGAGTGGCACATATTGTGCAGCAGCAAGCGAACCATATCTCGCACGAATTATTTGTAGAAGCAGGAGAGTCGCTTGGATTAAGTGGATGGCGCCTGGTTCGAAATTATTATATGCCGTCGCTCGTACCAGAGATCGTCATTAATTTTTGCATTGATTTGGGCAAGGTCATGCTGCTTATTGGACAATTAGGTGTGTTGAGTATTTTCTTGACGCACAATTGGGCCGAGGTTGATTACTTCACCATGAAATTTTTGAATACAAGCACCAACTGGGTGTCCTTGCTTGCAGAGACGCGCGCGGATATTTATTTAAGCAAGTTCACTTTCGTATTTTATCCCGCGCTCGCTATTCTGTTCACGGTGCTCACCTTCAATCTATTGGGAGAGGGCCTACGACGCCACTTCAACCGCCGCATGGGCTCCTATTTATAGAAGACAGAGAGACGCAATACAATGCGAATTTTGAAATCATCACGTTCGACAGAGACAGAATCCAGCAGGCAGAGAATCGAGCGGAGACAGACAAATCTGGCTTGGCGTTATGCAGAAGGATAGCAAGCTTAGCTTCTTCGTAGAGTGGGAAGAGCAGGATGTCTTCATGACATACGATGTTCATAAATAGAGTGGGGAAATGCATTGCTCCGATTGGATATTTGCTTTAGATTATAGAATTATAGATAAAGAAAAATATCCCAATCACAACGAGATGATTGCTTAATGGAGGGTGCCGGAGAGATGAGTGTGAAGGCCATCTTGCTAGGAGCAGGGGTGCGAGGAGCAGATGTATACGCACAGCATGCTTTGCAATTCCCAGAGGAATTAGAAATTGTCGCGGTTGCCGAACCGGACGAGGAGAGGCGGGCGGTGTTCGCGCGCGAGCATCATATTCAGGCGGAATATGTATTTTCGGATTGGAAGGAAGCACTGCAAGGGGCACGCTATGCGGATGCGGTGATGATCTGCACGCAGGATCGCATGCATTACGAAGCGACGATGATGGCACTGGAGCAGGGCTATCACGTGTTGTTGGAGAAGCCGATCTCGCCTTCGCCTGAGGAATGCGTCGAGATTGAGGCAGCTGCGAGACGGTGCAACCGGATCGTTCTTGTATGCTATGTGCTGCGCTACACACCATTCTGGTCCTCTATCAAGCAGGTGATCGATGCAGGCAGCATTGGGAGGATCGTGAATATTCAGTTATGTGAAAATATCGGCTTCGCCCACATGGCCCACAGTTATGTACGTGGCCATTGGAGTAAGACGAGCGAGTCTAGTCCGATGATTTTAGCGAAGTCATGTCATGATTTAGATATTATTCTGTGGCTCATGCAGCAGGATTGCAGGCGGCTGACGTCCTTCGGCTCGCTGTTCCATTTCAGGCGGGAGAATAAGCCGGCAGATGCGCCGCTCTATTGTACAGATGGCTGTCCGCACGTTAATGAATGCTGTTATGCAGATTTGAGATATTACTTGGGAGAAGGTCGTCGTCGTGCGCTGCATTTTACGAAGGATCCAACAGATGAGCATATTCGGGATGTGATTCGTGAGACGCCTTATGGGCGGTGTGTCTTCCAATGTGACAATGATGTCGTCGATCATCAGGTGGTCAATATGGAATTTCGCAACGGAGCTACGGCATCCTTTACCTTGTCAGCCTTCACGCATGACAGCTCGCGAATGGTGCAAATATCAGGAACGAGCGGGGAAATACGCGGTAACCTAGAGAAGCAGACATTCATAGTATATGATTTTGTTCATGATACTTCACAAGAGATGCATGTCCATGATGAGGGGCGCGAAGGCTGTACGGTCATGATGCATGAATTTTGCCGTCTCGTATCGCAGCCGCATAATAGGAGCGACCTATCGGTTGTGCTGCGCGGCTCCGTGCAGAGCCACATGATGGCGTTCGCTGCGGAACGCTCCCGATTGCATGACGGAATGCCTATGGATATTCAGCAGCTGACGCGATATTACCAGCAGGTAGTCAGCAAGCCCTTGGTAGGTACATGTTCAGAACGGTAATGTTCCAACGATCACTCGATAAAAAAGAGAAGGGGCTCACCGACGTATGTAAAAATTACGTTCGATGCAGCCCCTTGTTATTGTAGAACGATGATTGTAACCTCTTCATAAGTCTTCCGCAACGTAAACCTGTAATTTCTGAGGATTACATGATTACAACTCTTTGCTTGTTCCTGCGGCCTTCACTGGAACGCGGTCACCACGCTGCGTCCAGAACGCCAACCCCATCGTTGCAAGCAGCAATATACCCGTGACCCAAAATACCATGTGGATGGAGAACACACCACTAATCGCTCCCCCAACGAGTGGGCCGAGCATTCCGCCAAATTGATTCGCGGTCTGATTCAAGCTGAAGGCGCGTCCACGGAAATCACTGTCTGTTGTCCGCACCACGAGTCCGTTCAATGCTGGGAACACAGCGCAGAAGAAGATGCCATATGTAAAGCGGATAATCGAGAACCACCATATATTTTGAAACGGAATTTGAGCGAGCGTACCGATACCGCCCGCGAGCAGGCCGATAAGAAGGACCTTCTGGAAGCCGATGCGGTCGGCAAGCTTACCCCATCTTGCTGCGAACAGAATACTAGCTATGCCAACAAGAGAGAATACGAACCCCGCTACTAATGAGGCGTCCTTCGCTGAATGCCCGATTTCTACAATGTAGAGGGGGAGAACAGGCTCTATCGTCATGACCGAGAATTGGGTCAATAGGGACAGCAGAAGTACGATCATGAACGGACGATTTACGGATGCGATCCGAATGGTATTGACGATCGAACTGCTATCCTTCGTTGGAACGAAGTTCTCTTCTTTTACCCAGAAGATGACGAGCAATGTTGCAATCAAACACAAGATGCCTGCACATGCGAACGTCAGACGGCTGTCGAACAGCTTCGATAAGATGCCGCCGAGGAGCGGTCCCATTATTGTACCGGTTGCAGTGGCGGTTGCCATCATCGACAAGGCATAGCCGACCTTTTTTTCAGGTGTACTGGTGCCAACAAGGGCAATCGATCCAGGGATGAACCCTGTCAACAGGCCTTGCAATATACGGATCGTTAATAGCTGGTACTGATTCGTAACGAAGGCTAGCATAATATAAGTTACGAATAGTACAATTCCGGCCCGGATAATCATTGGCTTGCGTCCATACTTGTCGCCAATCGCTCCCCAGAACGGAGAAGAAATGGCACCAGCGAAAAATACGCTGCTGAACAAAATCCCTGACCACAGCTCAATATGATCCTTTACACCAATTTGAATCAAGAAGAGCGGCAGGAATGGGACGACCATGGAAAAGCTTGATGAGACGATGAATGTACCAAACCATAGAATCCATAAATTTTTCTTCCATGTTTCCATTGGACTTTCACTCCTGTAGTTGTTTTCAGCAAGAGAGCGATTCCTTCGGAGTGTGTTGTTCCTAGAATCTCGTTTCTATTTGCCTACTTACTTTAGCAATAAACTATTATACACGACCCGCCTATGAAAAGCTTCCAACGTTTGCATATGCAAACTCGCTGTATCGTATGCGGTGACATGCCGAATGGACAGCATATCCTTTCATAATGGGCATATGATCGAAGAGTCGACAACTGAATAGGGGGGCGTATATAGAAGGGACAGATTGTCTTCCTAACTTGAACTTATTCATCTGCTGTCTCCCGTAGGCGCCTAGCGATATATCAGCCAAGTGTCTATCACTGTCGGCAGCGAAAGAAGCAAAGAGAGCGCCCGCGTAATTTGCGGGCGCTCTACTTCGTAATGGTATAGTATACCTAGCGTTCGCGAATCACACTATAGACTACAAGCGAAGTGCGGCTAAATCGAAAGCAGGCACGAGACCTTCCTTCGCTGCGCGGCCAAGCAGTGCTTCGACTGCAGCATAGCCGTCTTCACCTAAGTTTCTAGTAAATTCATTCACGTACAGGTTAATATGGGCATCCGTTACTTCAGGCGACATCTCCTGTGCATGAGCTAGGACGTATTCACGTGATGCTTCCGGGTGAGCCCATGCATATTCGACTGATGCGCGTGCCCAGCCGGCGATTGCGTTCACATCAAGCGTGCGGCGAGCGATTATGGCACCGAGTGGAATCGGTAGGCCGGTATCCGCTTCCCACCACTTGCCCAGATCGGCAAGCATCGTGAGACCGTAAGACGGATATGTGAAGCGAGCTTCATGAATAACTAGCCCTGCATCAATGTGGCCATCGCGAACGGCCGGCATGATCTGATGGAACGGCATGACGACAATCTCTCCGACCCCGCCTGGCACATTCTGTGCAGCCCACAACCGGAACAATAGATAGGCTGTAGATCGTTCACTGGGTACTGCGACACGGCGGCCAGACAAGCTGGATGGGTCAGCTGGGGTCGAAGTCGATTCCTTCGTCAATATAAGCGGTCCGCAGCCACGGCCAAGCGCTCCCCCACATGGCAGCAGGGCATACTCAGACAGTACCCAAGGCAATGCTGCGAATGAAATCTTGAGCACATCTAACCCGTTGCCGCTCGCTGCAAGGTGGTTCGTGATATCAATATCTGCATATGTTACATCTAACTCCGGGGCACCCGGTATAAGTCCATGTGCCCAAGCATGGAAGACAAACGTATCGTTCGGACATGGGGAATAGGCGATTTTCATGATTACAGCACCTCCACTAAAACTGCGCTGGCAGCTTCCAATGCATCCAGCGCTTCTTGAATCCGCCAAGCGGCACGATTGCGCGGGCCGACGGCATTCGATATCGCGCGTAGCTCCAGTACGGGCAGACCGAAATCCTGCGCCGCGGTTGCTACGCCATAGCCTTCCATGGCTTCAACGGCTGCTCCAGGCACACGTTCTGCCATTTGGGCTGCGGTTGCAGCTGTGCCTGTCACGGTTGCAACCGTGAGCACGGGGCCGGAACGTGCTGGCAGATTCGCTGCTTGCAGTGCTGTCGCTACTTGAGCGACAAGCCCAGCATCGACAGGAATGCGAGCAGAGCCGAAGCCAAGCTCGTCCAGACTGGAGAATCCCTCTGGGGTCTCCGCACCTAAATCAGCGGCAATGATGTCGCTTGCGACGACCAATGATCCAATCTCAGCTTGTCCGGGAAATCCCCCGCCGATACCGGCACAGATGACAAGTCGATAGTTGGATGAACCTTCATTTGCAAGCTTCCGAGCCGTCCGGGCTGCGGCCGCTGCGACACCCACGCCACCGAGAATGACGTCATATTGAGGATGATGCTGAAGGCCGCGCAATACGGCATCCCGCTCTGCTGCGACAGAAGTCACAATTAGAATGCGGCCCTCTGTTGGCTGTTCGGCGGCTTCAGCTGCACTAAAGACAGTTGAAACCGCTGCTGAGGCATCCTTCATTTCCTTCATCATGTTGGTCGCTCCTTTATGATACAAGACAAGCGTTTCACACACACCGTCTATCGCATCGGAAAAATTATATATCGATTTACTTCCTTCAAATTATCTTCTTCCTCAATTTCTGTAAAGAGGGGATTTATTGTGTAAAGGGGATAATCTATGCTTGCTTCTTATCTTATGTTTATACTAACATATCATAGGATGGTTTATGAATAGAAGCATTTACGATTACCAAGTGAGCTCAGGATCGTGAACAGGTTTCCGCAGTGGAAGCAGCGGTTTAGCAGATCAATATCGGTTATGATATTGTTGGGCATGGAATGACTGATGCAGATAGATGGACTCAAAAGCAGGCAGATGATTGTTCAGAAGGAGTTGATTAGAAGTGGTCTCAAATCGTTGGAGTGAGCAACATGAAGTATCATCTGATAACTGTGATTACAAGCGCGATTGTCGCTTGTCGACATTAATGGAGTGGATGCAGCGGGCAGGTGATTCCCATCTTGCATCGCATGATGTATCCATGGACGAATTGGTAGGCAGCGGCATGGCTTGGATGCTGTTGACCGTGGATTTGGAACTGATGAGAATGCCGAAGTACGGAGATGTACTTCAGTTGGATACATGGCATAAGGGAGCGAGAGGCGTTCAATGGCTGCGTGATTATGTGGTCTACGATGCAGAGCATCAGCAAATTGCTCAATCCCGCACGACATGGGCACTTGTTGATCTGAATAAGCGGCGTATTCTTCGGGCATCCGCATTTCCTTATGATGTTCCTGTCAATAATGAGGATTCTGTGGGGGAGATGCCTGAGAAGGTTGCCATACCAGAAGAATCCTCTCTTCGCCTTGCTTATACCCTCCACGTAAGACAGAGCAGTATTGATATGAACGGCCATTTGAATAATGCCAGATTTGCTGATATATGCTTGGATGCGATGACGCAAGAGGAATTGGAACGAGGTGTGTCGCGCTTCCGAATTACGTACCATAAGGAAATCATTCTCGGGGATCAAGTAGATGTATACCGTTCTACTGGTGAAGCGCTGCATGCAGATGATCGCCGCTGCTTTATTCGTGGACAAGCTTCGGATGGCAGTACGTTGTTCGATGCTGAAGTTGTTTATCGAGAAGAATAGCTGCTGGATAGATGGTGCCGGGGATTGGGGAGCGCTAACGTTGCGCTCCTCTTCTCTGTGACAATGACATCAATCGTCAGAATGATCGGATTACGTCGGCTAATTGACATTATTGTCGAAAAAAGACATCGTCTTCAAAAGGATGATATGATACTATATTCCTGAAAATGGATTTTTTCGCCTGGGAGAGTGCAGAAATTGAAAAAAATAATGACAGCAGTTCTAGGGATAGCCTTAACTTTTACATTCATTACACCACATGGGCAAGCTCACGCAGATGCAAGTTCATATGGGGTTATGGATACGAAGGCATACCGTACTTACGTCCCGATACGCTATTTGAGCGATAAGCTGCACTATCAAGTGACATGGGAGCCTACGAGTAAGCGCATAGAGGTGGTAAGCGACGATAATTATCTGGAGATGACATTAGGTACAACGCAGGCATATGTCAACGGAATGAATACGGAGTTGGAAGCAGCCCCATTCCGAGCAGGGGGGACGACTTATGTTCCAGTTCGGTTCGTCAGCGAAGCAATGAACCTGTCTATGGAATGGGACAAGAACGGATCGCTTGTCCATTTTTGGAATGGGGACAGTCATGTTCGCTTGCCTATTGTCTCGAAGCAGCGAATCAACCAAACATCGTCAATTGAGAAGAGCTGGCGAGCATTCAAGGTCGGGAACAAGCGGGTGACGACCACGATGCTGACCATAAATCTGCTGCATCCTCATATACGTCTCGGCGTAGGAGTGGGTTACGGAGGAGAGGGCTCGGTCGATAACCTCAAGCATATGGCAAAGCGTAATTATGCAATCGCTGCGATAAATGGGGGCTACTTTGATGCTTATTCCAATTCGAAGGTGAAAGTCCCGTATGGCTATGTAGTTAGAAACGGAAAAATGATACATAACGGCTCTGGCGATAAACGAAGTGTGCTTCTGTTCACGAAAGATAATCAAGTAGAGATGATCCCGGGGCCATCGTTCATAGATCGATTCCAAGAAGGGGATGTGTACGGAGCTTTGCAGGTAGGGCCGCGTCTTATTACAGACGGCAAGATTACCGTTAATCTGAAGGGCGAAGGCTTTAAAGATCCGAAAATATTGAAGCACAGCAGCATACGCAGTGCGGTTGGTATAACAAAGGACTACAAGCTAATGATCTTGACTACATCCAGCGCTACGATTCCAGAGCTTGCTAAAGTGATGAAGCAGGCTGGCGCTTATCAGGCGATGAATTTGGATGGCGGAGCATCAAGTGGCCTTTATTACAATGGAAGATATATGACATACCCTGGGCGGAACATTAGCAATGCGCTGCTCATTTTTAAATAAAAGAAGTACTGAAAAACAGCCGCAAAATTGCTATATTAGCAGACTGCGGCTGTTACTCTATCTACGAATCAATCTACCTTGGCTCCGTATGCTCTAGCAAATGCAACGGCTTGAATCATATCAATTCGGACTTTGGTAAGTTCCAGTGCTTTGAAGTTCACTCCGTTCATCTCAGCACCCCGCAAATCTGCACCAGCCAATTTGGTTTTGGTGAGATTTGTACGGGTTAGATCGGCATCCCGTAAGTCAGCCTTCTCCAGCTTGCTTTCAGTCAGGTCTGCCTCCATGAAGCGAACACCACGCAAGTTCTGCCTCGTTAAGTTCGCATGGCGCATATTCGTATACGACCAATCTCCTCCGATAATCGTTATACCATCCCATAATACATTGGTGAAATCCGTCCCTACCATTTTGCATTCTGCAAATTTGGCCGCGAATAAATTCACTCCTGTGAACCGGCAATTCGTAAATGCACTGTGCGTGTGTGTAGAGCCATTGAGCACGACTCCGGTGAAATCACAGTCAATAAATTGACAGCTTGTTGTCACTGCTCCATCCAGTTGTGCACCTCGAAAGCGGCAGGAGGTAAACGTGCAATTGCGTAGCTCAGACTCGCTCCAATTGACATAGCTAAAGTCGTTGCCGTCGTACTGTTCTTCTATATAAGTTGTCATAGGATACTCCTTTGTAGATTTCATACGATATCGTTCATCTATTCCAGTAGTTATCGTAACAAGGAAATCTACCTGTTTGCAATGATGCAAATATTACGAGGGGACACATCATTGTGTGGTCGTATCCATGTAAATATAGGTTCAACGGATAAAACCATGAAAAAATACATTTCGACATTCTTTTTTCGACAGTCATCTCGCTATTGTTTGTATATACTTTCTCTATGTCTTTTCCCAGCCATAGATCGACACAGAAGTGGAATGAACCGGCATTTTCAACAAGATCCATGAAGATTATTATATTTTATGGAGACGCGTATTAGAAATGGTTCAATTTCCAGATTCTAAGCAGGATTTTACATATTTTTGTTGAAGTATTGCCCATATTGGATATGGAATGATCCTTGAATACATACAGGGGTGTGAAATGGGATTTAAAAACTGGTTCACGCGAGGTATTTTCATAGGCCTCATTATATTGGTTATTGGAGCTATAACATCGCCTTCTCTATTATCCACACAACCAGAACCCACTAAAATAACGATTACCCAATGGGATGTAATATGGGAAAAGCAGCAAAGTGCATGGAAGGACATTGTAAGGAGAACAGAGGGATGGGAGACAATTGATCTTCAATCAAGCGTCCCCCTAAAGCCACAAGGAAGCCAATCTGCATGGTATCGAATTTCTCTCCCGCCTGTACATTGGGATCAACCCGGGTTATACATAAGTATGTTATATGGATTTGAAGTAGATGTATACTCGGATGAAGGTAGAAAGCTGTACCACTCTGCACGTGATTATGGATCTGACGTATATCAAATTCTTGTGCCGATCAGACCATCCTCTAATAGTCAACATGTATATATCCATACGGCTACAACGGTAGAACGAATTGGAATCCAGAAATCAATCATCATCGGCAATTACCAAGAAATCATTCAAGATTATGCGAATCAAGGGCTCATAGATATTTTACTAGGTAGTTCATTGGTGTTTATCTCCATTGTAATGCTTATTTGCGTCTTTTCCCTTCGTAATATTGACGTGCCCAGTTGGTTATCTCTTAATATCGTAATCATGGCTGTTGGTATTATCATGATTACGAACTCTAAGTTTATTCATACTTATTTCGGCGAATATGGGAAACTGACTGTCATCTTATTTGACATCGCCATGCAAGCCCTTTCCCCAGCACTAACTTATTATTTCGAGCAAATTACTGGGCCCGGACCATTCTCAATTACATTGAAAATCAGGAAGTTTCAAGTTGTTTACTCTATACTCATGCTTGTGTGCCTGTTTATAAATATACTATCTAATAATCAGTTCTATGGTTTTTTTTACTTTATAACCGTCAAAGTGTATGCAGTCCTAATTGTCGGGCAATTGTGCTTGCTGACGGGGCTTTCTATCGTATACGCTATCCGAAAAAATGTGGACGCGATATTGTTTGCAATTGGCTTTACTGTTTTTGCTATTGTGACATTAGGAGAATTAGTTTGGTTTCTGCTTCATTCTGGCCAGTATGAACTTACCATTTGGAAATGGGGAGTTATTGCCTTTATCATTGCCTTCATCATGATTATGGGCAGAAGAATCGTTGCGACGCATGAACAGGTTATTCAATATTCCAAGGAGCTTGAAATGTACAACGGCAAGCTGCAGCATTCCGAAAAAATGCACATCATCAGCGAACTTGCAGCCTCTGTAGCCCATGAGGTGCGCAATCCGCTTCAGGTAACGAGAGGATTCCTCCAGTTGATGAAGAATCACTCGAATGACAAAGAAAAGGAATACGTGAAGCTTGCATTAACTGAGCTTGATCGCGCATCCGAAATTATTACTGATTTCCTCACTTTTGCGAAGCCGGAGCTCGAGGATGTCGTGATTCTAAATGTTGGGGAGGAGCTTAGGCAGATTGAGGGGATACTTATGCCGCTTGCAAATATGCAGGGTGGTGTTATCGAATTGGAAGTAGAGTCAAATTTATTGATTTACGGCAACTCATCCAAGTTCAAGCAAGTATTTATCAATCTGATCAAGAATAGCATCGAAGCACTGCAGGATGGCGGTATGATCCGAATAGCAGGGTATGAAGAAAGAGGGGCTATCATGATCTGTGTTCAGGATGATGGTGTAGGGATGGATCAGGAGGAGATAGCACGACTTGGCGAGCCTTATTTTTCGAATAAGACGAAGGGAACTGGACTAGGGTTGATGGTCACCTTCCGCATCGTTGAAGTTATGCAGGGAAGCATCCATTTTCACAGTGTGAAGGGGAAAGGGACAGAGGCGATAGTGCGCTTTCCTTCTGCACTGGAACAGCCACCTATTGCGCTTCATAGTGGTACTTAGACGATTATACAATAGTGAGAAGGGGCATTCCACAAGTCATAGCCTGACGAGGGAAAGCCCCTTTTTAGAGGGAGATTATTTACCAGACGAAACGGCGAACGCCTTCTGCAGGGAGTGTCTCTGCTGGATTTGGAGGTATGACGAGGACGAAGCGATCTTTTGTTTCTTCCTGAGTCGTTAGTTCAACATGGTCAGGAATCGAAATGCCTAGCACTTCTTTAATGGCAGCCTTCGGATCTTTGAGCAAGCGCTCCTTAAATGAAGGATCTTCCCAGGCCTTGTGAATGATTTGATTTTTGAAAAGTTGCTCCGTAGTTACCATGTGCACCCCTCCGTATATGGAATGAACTACACAGATAATGTAACACTTTGCCTGTTTTCTGAACTACTACTTTGTTACCGAATTCGACAACCAATACGACAATCCGCCCATCATCAGCACTTCACGCTGCTGTCGAATATGGTCGGCTTCTTCGACAAGAATGTTTGCTAGTGAACGGTTGAACTCTACAAGTTGAGGGGACGCTTCCGGCATGCCATCCAGCTTGGCTTGAAGTTTCAAAGCTTCTTGACCAAAGGAAGCGAGGATGTCGGATACGGTAATGGCATGTCGAACGAGTTCCTCGGTAAGTGGTTTATCTGTCGGAATCTGTTGAATAGAACGAATCCACGCCAGCAGACAATTATAGCTTCCATCTTGTAGATCTGTCTGCCAATCTGCCCAGTCATCGGTCATCTGCAAACAAACAAGCACAGTATCAACGGCCTCGTTTACATGCGGGAGCTTATCCTCCATACCCGTTAAGAAGAGCGCGCCGCTACTAGACAGCTTGACGAGGGCTGACTTGTGAGCGACCTTGAGGCGATCCGTCATAAATACATCCTGCTCACGCTCGCTTGTGACGCCATGAACCCACTCCCATGTGTACTGCCTGAAGCTGTCCCATAACGGGGACTGGGGAGGGAACATCTGTCTATAGATGTCGAGCAATTCGATATAGCATAGATTACCCAAGGCAAGCTGCTCGGCCTTATTATCGCAATCATTATCCATGACATCATCTTGGATAAAGTAATAGAGCATGCCGAATATGCTTGCAAGCGCCAGGCGGCGGCAATGCGCTGTCGAGAGTCCAGTCATGTCCTGCATCCAATAAGGGAGGCAGTAGCATATATAATTATTTGTGCTTCGATCGTTACTGGGATTGAATTTCTCTATATAGCGCAATCCTGCGTCATTCAGCGGGGCTGGGAATGCCTCGATGATACACTCGGCATCTTGAAAGACCTGTTCAATCTCGGAGCGGAACGGTTCGTACCAATGCATAGTATCCCTTCTTCCTATGTGATTGATGTTGCAATTCTGATATGTATGATGTTCGGACATGATGAGAAAACTGGCAGGCATGTGTAGCGTTTGTGAGTAGGATGGTAGCAGCATGAATGCATAAGAGCTAGGTGTGAGTGCGAAACAGATGCAGATGTTGATAGGATAGCTTGAATAGGAAATAGGAAGTAGGAAGTAGGAAGTAGGAAGTAGGAAGCTAGGAAGTTGAAGTCAGTTACCACCAGTATAGAGGAAGATTGGTTAAATCGACAAGAACATTGCTGACTACATGCAGAAGTCCATCTGGAGAAGTCTGTCTACAGAAGTCTGTCTAAAGAAGTCACATCTCGCTATGCTCATTTCGTTTCTACCTCGTCGCTCTCTTAGAGCTATCAAGGAACGGGATCTCAATCCGGGAAAAGGGACGCAACCTACATGAAGCCATTCCGTATTGGTATAGAAATACATGGTTTAATCTAATGCGGAGACGGAGAGATCAAGAGGAATGGGAGAATCGAGAGACGAGCTTCAACAGATGCTGCAAGCGATAGAGGAATGGGAACGAGAGCAGAAGGACTTATCCATATTCGAGAAGATAGGACGGCTGCCATTCGCGCTGCTGGATCGCTTCACTCCCAAGGGGATACAGAATAAGATTGCTGAATTGCTAGATGAGTTGGGAGGCTATCTCCATACAGGAGGAAGCTACCTCGTCCAGAAGAAAAGCATATTACAAAAGCTTCGTGCAAAGTGGGCAGAAGAAGATCCTGTTTCCCTGGCGGCCTCTACTGCGCAGGGGAATCCACTGGATCTGCTGGCTGTGAAGCAGATGCCTTTAGCTCTGAGCAACACAGTTGCGGATTCGGTGCGGGAATCCAATAAGAAGGTAGCATTTGCTCAAGGGGCAACGACGGGATTTGGCGGCATATTTACGTTAGCGGTGGATATACCTGCGGTTCTTGGGATCGCGCTTAAGGTGCTTCAGGAGACGGCGATCTGCTACGGCTTCGATCCGGATGATCCCAGAGAGCGGCTCTTTATTGTGAAGTGTATGCAGTTTACGATGTCCGACATAGTAGGCAAGCAGGCAGTGCTGCAAGACATTGGCGACTACGACAACCCGAATAGACTTCGAGACTCGGTGTCTGAAGTACAGGGATGGCGGGAGACGATGGTGTCCTTTACCGATAATTTTGGCTGGAAGAAGCTGTTCCAATCCGTGCCGGTTATCGGCATGATATTCGGTTCGTTTATGAACCGTTCTATGATTCATGACATGGCAGAGACAGCGCAGATGCTATACCGCAAGCGGGCAGTGCTGGAACGTCTCAATGCGCTGGATGACTGCTGCTAAGCGCTAGTTGCAGATATTGCTTGCTGCCCCTCCGAACCGATCCTTGAATGGCAAGGGGCTCAAAGGGGCAGTGGTTAGATGTAATGAGTTCGGCCCAGCGGCAGCGGCCTGCGGCACAATTCACGTTAAGCAGGCCGCGTACCAGAGAGGGCGATGATGGAGATCAGGAGACGCTCTAGGACATGATGCGCTTCTGTCCCTCTAGTGCTCGAATCTCGCTTACATTTTGCGTAAATTCTAACGTCCCCATATATTTCCCCGACTCGTCCCGAACAGCGAAATAGCAAATATAGACGAACTTATCCTTGAACGGGATCCAGAAATCCTCGACATCTTTTTTTCGCGATTATTAATAAGTTCGCTCATCGTATGTCTCCTTTGTCATTGAGATTCATTATCAATAATTCAATGCATGCTTAGATGATAGCAAAGAACAATACGGGACGATTTGATTGAGATCACATTTTGCTTTGCATAATTTCTGACGCATTTCTTTGAACGAATTGCATTTCCGTACCCAATCTTGGAACAGTACGGCTTATTTGTGCTGGCTAGGCACTTCATTTGTGTGTGGGGATAGGTGTGTTCCCATTTTGTAAAGAAGAGTGAGGAAGCATAGGTGTTATGTATGTAAAAATATGGTTTGTTAATGGCAGGTATTTCAATTACTATTTATGTACGGATATACACAGTGCGATGTAGAAATGAAGTGGATATCAAGGTACAGGAGTGCCGTAGACAGGCGGGCCCACATGCGGCTGATGAAGAGTCAGTCGATGCCGACATGGCCCAGTGCACGGTGCTGGTTAAACGAATATGAGACGGGATGTGATGCTATTCATGAAGGGAAAGACATTGCTGTTTAGTCATGTCCGTGCTCATCTGCCGCTCTATGTGACAGCTGTAGGCTGCATGGCGTTAGCCAATATCATTTACTCCGTATTCCCCACCTTGCTAGGGCGTTTCACTGATGAGCTGCAGATGCGGGGGCTGACGAAGGAGTCCGTGATTCATTACAGCTTATGGCTGCTTGGAGTTGCTATCGGATATGGCTCCTTGTTTGGAATTGGACAATATTTGAATCATCGCCTAGGACGTAAGTTTGAATTCAACACGAGACAGAAGCTGTTTACTCAATTTACAAGATTAAGTGAGCACTATTATTCGAATCACGGTGTAGGCAAGCTGCTCAGCTATTTCATGAATGATGTTACCTCGGTTAGAGAAACGATTGCCAACGGAGTGAACCAGACGACGAATGCGACGATCCTGCTCCTGTCAGTCATCATTATGATGGGGGTAAGTGGCATTCCGCTATATTTGGTATTCGTGTGCGTGCTTCCACTGCTTACGATTCCGCTGTTTGTCATTTATTTCGGCCCGCGCATTCGCACTCGTTCTCGTGCAGTGCAGGATTCCCTTGCGGCGATGACGGAGTCCGCAGAAGAGCAATTCGGTGGCATGAAGGTGACGAAGACATTCGCAGTTGAGCATGTGGCAGAAGAACGCTTCGGCGCAACAGTGGATCAGATTTGCAGCAATCAATTAGGACTTGTGCGGATGACATCTCTCTTCCAAGCGCTCATTCCGTTTGCTGGCTCACTTTCCCTCGTTATCGCAATAACGTATGGGGGTGTGCTGTCGATGCAGGGACAATTATCCCTTGGAAGCTTCGTTATGTTAACCCTGTATTTGCGCATGATTATGACACCCCTGCAGCAAATCGGCAATGTCATCAATGTGATGCTCCGCTCACGAGCTTCTCTTGATCGCTTGAACCGGCTGTTGAATGAAGAGCCGGACATCCGTGAATATGCGGGTGCTCAGCCAATCTCGGCGGACGATGCTGTGATCGAGATCAGGAACCTGACATTTGCCTATCCAGAGGAAAGTAGAGAATCATTAGCTGATGTGAATATTCAGATATCAGCAGGCAAGACGCTCGGCATTGTTGGCAAGACGGGCAGCGGCAAGTCGACACTAGTGAAGCTGCTGCTTCGCGTCTACGATCCTCCGAAGGGGACAATTCGGATCGGAGGCCAAGACATCTGTGAAGTTACGCTAGAGAGCCTGCGTACCCAAATTGGGTATGTGCCGCAGGATGGATTCCTATTCAGTACGACTATTCGAGATAATATTGCATTCTATAACCGAAATGCTGCAGACGAAGCGGTTGAGGAGGCGGCGAAGCAAGCGGACGTATGGGACAATATTATGGGATTTCCCGATCAGTTCTTTACGAAGCTGGGAGAGCGCGGCCTTACCTTGTCCGGCGGCCAGCGTCAACGAACGAGCTTGGCACGGGGAATGATTAAGAACGCGCCCATTCTCATTTTGGATGATAGTGTAAGTGCGGTTGATGTTGTAACAGAGACGACGATATTGAACAATCTCCGGGAAGTTCGAAAGGGCAAGACGAACATCATTATCGCACACCGGATAAGCGCTGTACGCCACGCTGATGAAATTATTGTCCTTGATCATGGGAGCATTGTGGAACGTGGAACACATGAAGAACTGATCCAATCAGGCGGCTATTATGCCTCGCTCAATACGATTCAAGAGGAGGGGAAGAGAAATGCCTGAACCGACAGCGAACGTGAAGGGCAGGAACAATCATCATCCTGCACAGTCCAAGGAGATAGGCTCACGCATGGCAGGGGCTTCTCCCGAGGAGCGCAGGCAATCGTTTCGCGCTATGTTCGCTTATGCGAAGCCGTATCGCTTGACGTTTCTCGCCATATTTTTATGTACATTCCTTGCAATTGGAGCGGATTTGCTGCAGCCTTATCTCGTGAAGATCGCGATTGACGATCATGTTTTGGCCGGGAAGCACGGCGTGGACACATTATTTCTGCTTGGCGGCAGCTATTTGCTTCTCGCACTGCTTAGCTTGCTGTTCACCTATATTCAGGCGAACCTGCTTCAGAAGGTGGGGCAGGGCATTGTCGGCCAGTTGCGGAAGGATCTGTTCAGTCATATAACGAAGCAATCGATGTCATTCTTCGATCGCCATTCAATGGGCAGCCTCGTAACGAATGTGTCCAGTGACACCGAGACGATCAACCAGTTCTTTACTCAAGTGCTGTTAAGCGTAGTAAGGGACGGCATGTCGCTTCTCTTGGTCGTGGCGTTTATGTTTTCGCTCCATGCGAGGCTTGCGATGTTCTGCCTTATCTTGTTCCCAATTATTTTTGCGATTGCGGTCGCTTTCCGGAAGGCGCTGCGATCTGCTTATCAGCGCGCACGGGGTGAGCTGTCAAGGCTTATCGGATTTTTGGCGGAGAATCTGTCGGGTATGGGCCTCATCCAGGCGTTCCATCAGGAAAAGGAGCAGACAGAGCGCTTCACGGCGCAGAATCGGAAGTATTTGCAAGAGAATCTGCGCGAGGTGCGAACAAGCATCATGTTCAACCGCTCGTTCGATGTGCTCGGCAATGTGTCAGTCGCATTCATCGTGTGGCTTGGCGGCATGGCTGTATGGGATACGTCATTGGCGTTCGGGGTTCTGTATGCATTCATCAATTACATTCGTCAGTTTTTCCAGCCAATCAACCATATTACCCAGCAGTGGAATACACTCCAATCCACAATCGTATCCATGGATCGCTTGTGGCGCATCTTCCGCATTCAACCTGAAGTACAGGATCCGAAGCCAGAGCAGGAGCATAATGTAGTTGCCTCTGAAGTGCAGGGCCAAGTCGACTTCAATCATATTCGCTTCGCTTATGTTGATGATCGCGACGTGCTGCATGATCTGGATTTGCACATCAAGCCAGGTGAGTTCATAGGCATCGTAGGCACGACGGGAGCTGGCAAGAGCTCACTTGTGAACCTGCTCGCACGCTTCTATGACGTCAAGCGGGGAAGTGTTGAGATTGATGGGGTTGATATCCGCCGACTGCCGCAGCATACGCTGCATCAGATTGTCGGACTAGTGCAGCAGGATCCATTTCTGTACTCGGGATCCATTCTTGATAATGTTCGCCTATTCCAGGATACCGTATCGCGGGAAGAAGTGATCTGGGCCTGCAAGGCGGTTGGGGCGCACGGCCTGATCAAGCGCTTGAAGCATGGCTATGATACAAGGCTGTCTGATCGCGGGAGCGGTCTATCGGCGGGAGAGCGGCAGCTGATTTCTTTCGCTCGGATTCTCGTGTTCCAGCCCCGCATTCTCATCTTGGATGAGGCGACGGCACATTTGGATTCTCATACCGAACAGCTCATTCAGCAAGCGCTTGAAGTGGTCTCAGAGGGTAGAACGACGCTCGTGATTGCTCACCGTTTATCGACCATTCAGCATGCTGATCGTATTATCGTCATGCGGCATGGCCGCGTTGCAGAGGAAGGGACGAACGAGTCCCTTATTGCACAGAATGGATATTATGCAGAGCTGATCCATCATTCGCGTTCGTACCCAAGAACAGCCGAGTAACAATAATCTGCTTACTACAATGCATCTTATCTCCTAATAGCAGTACAGAGCTAGAATGGGAGGTAAGGTGTATTTTCATTTCAGCTTATCCACTAGTTCTAGCACCCGCGACTTTATTCTAATTTCCGCCAAAGAAGTAGCACAGGATGGCTTATATCATCAAGTTTCAGTTCTCTCGCGATATCCAGCGTCAGTATTATCCTCTCATTCACTATTCAATCCTTGGCCGTATATCATGTGCCGGTACTCACAATTACTCTGTTATTTTATCTAAATTAAATATTAGATTATAATTATTATTGATAAATGTATCTCAGTGTGCTAAATTAATAACACACTTAATAATAATTATTATTATTTAAAACATAAAATAAAAACATGCGGAGGCGATATTATTGAGTAACCCGACGAAATTGACAACGAATCAAGGCGCCCCAGTAGCTGATAATCAAAACTCGAAAACAGCTGGACAGCGCGGTCCAGTGTTGTTGGAGGATTACCATCTCATTGAGAAGCTTGCGCATTTCGATCGAGAACGTATTCCTGAGCGTGTCGTCCATGCTCGCGGTGCAGGGGCGTTCGGTGTGTTTCGTCCGTATCAAAGGCATGTCTAAATATACAAAGGCAGCCTTCTTGCAGGATCCTTCCATTGAAACGAAGGTATTCGTGCGTTTCTCTACGGTCATCCATGGAGGGACATCTCCTGAGACGCTTCGCGATCCACGCGGATTCGCTGTGAAGTTCTATACAACCGAAGGCAATTATGACTTAGTAGGCAATAACCTGCCTGTGTTCTTTATTCGGGATGCGATTAAGTTCCCGGATATGGTGCACTCGCTGAAGCCGGCTCCACATACGAATATCCAAACACCAGATCATTACTGGGACTTCATGTCGCTGTCTCCTGAATCGACCAATATGTTGACATGGTTATTCTCAGACCTGGGTATCCCGGCGAATTATCGAGAAATGGACGGATTTAGCGTACACGCCTTCAAATGGGTGAATGATGAAGGCAAGGTTGTTTATGTGAAATATACATGGAAATCACTTCAAGGTGTGCGCAGCCTGACTGCAGAAGAAGCGGAGCATATTCAAGCGAAGGATTTCAACCACGCTACTCGTGACCTATATGAATCGATCGAAGCAGAAGACTTCCCAGAATGGGACTTGTATGTGCAAATGATGGAGCCATCTCAAGGGGATGATTTTGATTTCGATCCGCTTGATCCTACGAAGGTATGGCCGGAAGAGCTAGTGCCGATGATGAAGGTAGGACGGATGACGTTGAACGAGAACCCGGCGAACTTCTTCGCGAGCGTAGAACAGTCTGCCTTCTCGCCAAGCGTACTGGTACCTGGCATTGAGCCATCGGAAGATAAGCTGCTGCAAGGCCGCTTGTTCTCGTATCCGGATACACAGCGCCACCGTCTAGGGCCAAATTATTTGCAAATACCAGTCAATTGCCCGTTTGCCCAAGTTCGGAACCATCAGCGCGATGGAGCCATGAATGTGAATCAGGATCCGTCTCCAATTAACTATGAACCGAACAGTCATCCCGGCGCATATGTTGAAGCAGGAGGGCAGTTCGCAGAGAGCGAAATGCTCCTCGACGGCACGACGATGCGGCGTACGATTAGCAAGACGAATGACTTCGGGCAGGCTGGCGATAAGTATCGCAGCTTAACCCCAGAGGAGCAATCGCGATTGATTGCGAACTTGGTGAACGACCTCAAGCAGGTTAGACCTGAGGTTCAAATGCGCGCATTGTGCAACTTCTTCCGTGCCGATGCGGGCTATGGTGCCCGAATTGCGGCTGGCCTTGGGATTGACGTAAGTGCGCACACGAAGCATATGAACTCATAACATGCTCTTAAGTAACGATGAAAACAACGATAAGAAAGGCAGGGACCCCCATGAATCGCAATTCGATGATCTCATTCGTACAATCTGACAGTAAGCGAGAACCCGTACATTTAACACAGCAGAGAGAAGCGGTCTTATCGTTCGTTAATCAAGCCGAGTCCCCCGCAACCGCGATTGAAATTTATCTTGGAATGCGTGCGACCACGAAGCGCATTTCACTCTCTACGGTATATTGCAGCTTGAAATATTTTGTTAAGAACGGTATCGTGCGTGAACTGAATGAAGATCACACCTCGAAGCGGTATGAATGCATTGCCAAATAAGTACTTGAATCCTTGATGGATCTCATCATTTACATGAGGAAGGATAGAGGCTCAGATTATATCTGAGTCCCTATCCTTTTTTGCGTGACCATACCCTGATGTATTCCTTGGCTGCTCCCAATTAGATTGCAAAAAGAGGCTCTCATTTTTTGGATCTGGGGCATCTGATGATAGCGCTCGAAGACCGGCGATATGGTATATTAAGGGGAGAAATGCGTTTCGCTTGGGTTGCCACATGGTCAATGATTAGAAGGAGAAATGGGTATTGATGCTTAATCCAGAGCAGCTTCAGTCGCTAATAGAGCAGATTGAGCTTGTTCTGCTGCCTGCAGCAGACATTCGCAGTCTGAATGGGGACGACCCCGTTCAAGTGTCCAATATACCGGTGGATTGGGAGGTTATTGGCGCAGGGAATTATGCAGTCGTCTTCAGCCATAAGCAATATGCCTCTGTTGCGATAAAAGTGTATGCAGCAGGTAGGAGGGGCTTGGACGACGAAGCGGAAGTATATCGACGTCTGGGCAAGCATCCTGCCTATTCGGAATGTTATTACGTCGGGCAAGGATATTTGATATTGAAGCGGCTACCCGGGGTAACGCTGTATCACTGCCTCCGGCATGGGGTATCGATACCACAATCGGTATTGGACGATATTGATGAAGCGCTGGAGTATGCATCCGCACGAGGGTTGACCCCAAGAGACATCCATGGCAAAAATGTCACCAATGATTGTGGCAAAGGGTATGTCGTGGATGTATCCGATTTTCTGATCCCGCAGCCTGACCGCATGTGGGGGGACTTCAAGCGAGCATATCGCTTGTTGTACAAACCGCTAGGCTTGAAGTGGGGAGTGCCGGTTCCGGAGTGGCTGCTTGAGCTGCTTCGCAAAAGCTACCAGATTTACCGTAGACGCGCGGCTGCGACGGGCTGCGATAAGAACTGACTATGCGAGCGGGAAGGAAAATACATGGGCAGTAGAAGGTCATAGTACTAGGGGATTCATATTTAGCAATGTCCATACACGGTGTCAGATAGGGCTGGCATGCCGCAGTATGGTGCAATATAAATATAGTCATTATTGCCGCGAAGGGAACGATAAGATCATGTCAACCGAGAGACAAGGCCTGTCTTCAGACAAGAAGTGGGACAAGCAAACAGTAGTCGTGCATGATTGTCACGATGAACGGCATTTCGGCGCAGTTACAATGCCGATGTATCAGAACAGTCTGTTTACCTTTTCATGCCATAAGGAATTTTATGAGGCACTGGATTCTCCGCTAGAGCACCATCTCTACTCGCGCGGCAACAATCCGAGCGTCAATGAATTAGAGCGTCGGTTGGCTCTGCTGGAGGGAGGGGAAGCAGCACGCTGCTTCGCTTCAGGAATGGCGGCGATCTCTGCGGCCATTATGTCAGCAGTGAAGGCCGGTGATCACGTCATCTGTGTGGATCATGTCTATGGGCCAACTCGTGAAATGCTTGGCAATTACCTGCACCGCTTCGGGATTGAGACGACATTCGTGAATGGGGAATCGATTGAGAGTATAGAAGCCGCTGTTCGGCCGAATACTTCAATGTTATATCTCGAGAGCCCGACAAGCATGACGATTCGACTTCAGGATCTGCGTGCATGTGCGGAGCTCGCCAAGCGAATCGGAGCGACAACGATCATTGATAATACGTGGGCGACTCCGATATTCCAGAATCCGCTGGAACTCGGTATTGACTTGGTGGTTCATTCCTTGACGAAATATATTGGCGGACATAGTGATATTATGGCTGGGGTTATTATCGGTTCACATGAACGGCTGCAAGAAATCGGACGCCAAGAATTTCTGTTATACGGCGGAATCATGACGCCGCAGACAGCATGTCTTGCGATGCGCGGACTGCGCACGCTCCCACTGCGTATGGAGCGGCTGCAGCAGAATGGTCTTGCTGTGGCTGCGTATTTGGATGAGCTTCCGTACATTGCGCGAGTGAACCATCCCGGACTGACTACTTATCCGCAGCATGAGTTGGCGAAGCAGCAAATGAGCGGGTACGGGAGTTTGTTCTCCTTCGAGATGGCGCTTCCGCTTGAGCAGGTGCTGACATGGGCAGATCGGCTGCAAATGTTCCGAATCGGGGTCAGCTGGGGTGGCTATGAGAGCTTAGTGCAAGTTGTTCGCCCACTAGCAGGGCAAGAGGGAAAAGAGCTTGTCCTCGTACGGCTGTACGCAGGACTTGAAGATCCTGAACTGCTCATTCAGGATATGCGCCGCTCCTTCGAACAATTGGGATTATCGTAGAATTAGAGGTATATAGGATAAACACAAAAGAACTGGCTGCGCAGATAGACGCGTCCAGTTATTTTTGCGTTGCAGCCATTATTTTTCGATACAGAGGGTAATGCTGAACTCACTCTCCTCATCTTCGATGTAGGCTGCAATCTTGCGCAGCAAGGCAGCGGCCTGTGATCCTGAAGCTGCTAAGTCATATTTGAACTTCATCTCTTCTTGTGATAGTACAACTTGGTGAGAAGCCGGAGAGAAGCTGCCCGATTCATCTCGGAGCGTATAGCTTGCGTTTGCAAGCAGCGACTCGTTGGATGATCGAGGCACAATCGGATTGAACACACTTTTTTTTCCGCACAGATCCTCATAAATTTGCAGCTTCTTCAACCAATTGTAATACATCGAAGAGCTCTTGAACCCGAAGCCTTCTGCCATCTCATGAATACGATTGCTTAGACGCAGCTTCTTTATGGCATCAATTTGTTCGTCTCTCTCAAGGGACTCAATTTCCTGAAGAGAAGGGAAATTCATACAATCAGCTCCTTAGTGTGATAAAAATCTCTTGGATTGATTTGGATAGATTATAATCTGTCAGGATCAGAAATACAATGTGTCAATTGTGTTACGAAGAGCAATTGGTTACATGAGAAATGTACGAGCTGAAGCAGAATGTTTTAATAATTGTTGAAATTACTCTTCAACATGGCTCTTTTCGACTGCGTGAGCCCATCCCTATGAGATTCGTGTGGAATGATAATTCTATTATTATATCATAAATTGAAATAAAATTTCAGAAGCGTATAATAAGATTAGAGGACAAAAATGACATGTTCTCGCAGAAAATAGGGCTTAATGGATTCAGCAGCAATTATTCATGAAGGCGTTTACATATCATGTAGTGAATTGGAGTTTCTAAGGAGGAGAAAGGTTGCGCACACGATCATTAGCTGTAAAATCGGAACATATTATCATCGGACTAATGTCAGGTACTTCACTCGACGGGATTGACGCCGCAGTCGTTTCCATTCAGGGGGCGGGAGTAGAGTCTCGGGCAGATATGATCGCCTTTCATTGCAAGGAATATGATGATGAGCTTCGAGAGCGACTGAAAAGATTGTGTACAAGAGGCGGAACGAGTACAGAAGAAATATGTATCATGAATGCCTATATGGGGGAAATGCTGGCACAGGCGGCGCGCGAGGCGGCAAGCAATGCTGGAATCTCGATGGAGGACGTCGATTTCATCAGCTCCCACGGCCAGACAATCTGGCACCAGCCTGTCGTAGATAAGGCAGATCGATGTGCGGTTCCTTCCACTCTACAAATTGGGGATATCTCAATCATTGCCAAGCATACGGGTGTCCCCGTTATCGGAGATTATCGGCCGGCGGATATGGCAGTTGGCGGACAGGGAGCACCATTAACGCCGTATGCGGACTATCTGTTGCTGCGAGACTCGGAAGTGGGCAGAATTGCGCAGAACATTGGCGGAATTGGCAATTGTACGATTCTTCCTGCTGGCGGGGATCAGAGTACTGTGACCGCCTTCGATACTGGTCCCGGCAATATGCTGATCGATCAAGCCATCTATCAATTATCGGGTGGGGCATATGGGTATGACCGCAATGGGGAATGGGCGTCACGCGGCCAGGTGAATACCAAGCTGCTGGATGAATTGCTTGCACATCCATACTACGCCGAGCCGCCAGTGAAGACGACTGGACGTGAGATGTTCGGTACGGATTATGCGCTGCATTGGATCGAGCATGGCAGAATGCTGGGGCTGTCGGCTGAGGATATCGTTGCGACATTCACCGCATTGACGGCCCGCACGATTGCGGATGCCTATCGGCAGTTTGTATTTCCTCAACACCGCATACGAGATGTTATTGTCAGCGGAGGGGGAGCACGCAATGCAACACTGATGCGCTGGCTTGCGGAAGAGCTGCCGGAACAGAAGGTGACAGCCTCTGATGAGATGGGATTGCCGGGAGATGCGAAGGAAGCGATCGCATTTGCCCTGCTTGCAAATGATTTTATACACGGGGTTCCGAATAATTTGCCTCGTGTTACCGGAGCTGTGCGTCCAACCATTATGGGCAAGCTGGCCATGCCATAATCCAATCCATAGCTATGATTGCTATGAAGTAGATGAGAATTTCTCGGTAATAGGACTTACGATTGCGTTCTAAGATTCATCACAATGCTGTGGGGGGATTGGGCGATGCCGGAAGGTCGTCTTGCTGCGAACAACGCACGGCTTCAGGATGCTTGCGCGCTGATTGATGATGCAATAACGAGCAGAGATATTCCAGGGGCCGTCTCGCTTATTTGGTACGGTGGTCATGCGTTCGAGTATGCTAGGGGCCATGCAGTGGATACAGATATGTATAGGATACCAGTCACGGTTGATACCATATACGATTGTGCTTCCTTGACGAAGGTTGTAGTGACACTTCCGTTACTATTAATGCTTGTTGAATCAAATAAGCTTAACTTGGATGATCCTGTGGTCATGCACATGCCCGAGTTCAGCGGCAATGGAAAAGATTCGATTACGATTCGACAGTTGCTTGCACATACTTCAGGCCTGCCTCCTCATCGGGATTTGTATTCACATGGATGGTCACCTGATGAGATTGCTCGCCATCTGGATCAAATGGAAGTAGAGTATCCGCCGGGTGCAGGCTGTCAGTATAGTTGTCTCGGCTATATTGTGCTCGGCAGACTTATAGAGCGCGTATGCGGAGAATCACTGGCTACAGCGGCGGAACGCATGCTGCTGAAGCCGCTCGGCATGGTGGACAGCAGCTTCAATCCTCCGCAGGAGGCTCGTTCACGAATAGCGGCTACGGAATATGATTCGCGGCTAGAGGAGCATTGCTGGGGAAGGGTCCATGATGAGAATGCAGCTGCGTTGGGCGGCGTCGCCGGAAACGCAGGGCTGTTCGCTTCGGCACGCGATCTGGCGCACTATGCCCGCTTGTGGGTAAACAAGGCTGAGCTGGATGGAGCGGAGGGCAATTTGCTGTCTAACCGCGTCATTCAAGAGGCGCTCCGTTGTCAGACTTCCAATATACCCAATGCAAAGCGAGGACTCGGTTGGGTGCTGCAAGGAGATACCGCTGATTTTGCTGGAACAGGATGGTCAGCCTCCAGCTTCGGTCATACAGGCTTTACGGGTACAAGCATATGGATCGATCCTGAAAGGGATATCGTAGTGGTGCTGCTTACCAATCGCGTGCATTATGGACGGGATAAGAGTATATCAGAACTGCGACGCCAATTTCATGAAGCCGTCCTAGCAGCAATCACAGAATAAAGTTGATTTGTCGGCATGAAACGGAGAATTCACGTCCCTTTATTACGATTTTCGTCTAAAACCGCCTGCTGTTCGCTTTGAGCGATCGGCAGGCGGTTTTGTCTTTCGCTATAATAGATGAGCCAAGTTATCATTTTGGTTATGCATATTTCATGATATAGGATATAATGGAAATCAGCTGTATGTGGAAATATGTCGTATTTTCAATGTAAAAGGGGTACTACGATGACATTACCGATTCTTTATATGGTCATTCCTTGTTATAACGAGGAGGAGGCCTTGCCAATTACGACACCCGTACTCATCGAATTGCTGAAGGGACTCGAACGGGATCAGCTCGTATCAGCCGACAGCCGTATCGTGCTTGTAGATGATGGGAGCCGAGATGGAACGTGGCAGCAGATCGAGAAGGCCCGCGCTGCTCACCCTGTTATTTGCGGATTGAAGCTTGCTCGCAATGCCGGCCATCAGAAGGCGCTGTTAGCCGGACTTATGTACGCGAAGGAGCATGCGGACTGCATCGTGTCGCTAGACGCCGATCTTCAAGACGATACCGGAGCCATTCGAGAATTCGTACGCAAGTTTCATGAGGGATACGAGGTCGTATACGGTGTTCGCAACAGCAGAGCAACAGATACATGGTTCAAGCGCTGGAGTGCTGAATCCTTCTATAAAGTGATGCGCAAGATGGGTATCCCATTGGTATACAACCATGCAGATTATCGCCTTATGAGCCGGAGGGCTGTAGAACACTTGAGCGAATTCCATGAAGTGAACTTGTTCTTGCGAGGAATCGTACCGCTGATCGGATTCCGTTCTACAACAGTTGCCTATGACCGTATGGAGCGTGTTGCAGGTGAATCGAAGTATCCGCTTCGCAAGATGCTGTCTTTTGCATGGGATGGCATTACGTCGTTCAGCATCAAACCTATGCGCTTTGTTACAATGCTTGGCTTCATCAGCCTGGGAGCGAGTATTATTGCCGGAGGCTACACGCTTATTTCCAAGCTGACAGGACATACCGTGTCCGGCTGGGCTTCATTGATGTTCTCGCTATGGTTCATCGGCAGCATTCAGCTGCTGGCGTTAGGTGTGATCGGAGAGTACATCGGGAAGATATATAATGAAGTAAAACGCAGACCACCCTATATTGTGGAGACGGTGCTGTCTGACGCATACGTGGCACAGAATGAGGCGCAGCCTTCCTGGCCGGGTGCCCAGCGTGCAGAGGTGAACCGATGAGCCGTGAGCAAGCGGCTAGGAAGGGCTGGCTGGGATTGTTCAGCCGCTATGCGGTTGTCGGCGTGATTAACACATGCATTGGACTTGGGCTTATTTATGCACTGATGCACCTTGCTGGATGGGATCACTTCGCATCGACATTTGTCGGGAACACCATAGGGGTGCTGTGCAGTTATGTGCTCAATCGCCGCTTTACGTTCCAATACGAGGGGGCGCAGCTCAGCAGCTTCATTCGGTTCCTTGTTATTTCCTTGCTCTGCTATGCAGCAGCCTACGTGCTGCTTCATCCTGCATTCTCGGCGCTGGTTACGGGGCTGCTAGGCTCGCTGCCGCAATCATGGCAGCAATCGCTGATTGTGTTATGCGAAGCGGGTGCTTACACCGTAACTTCGTTTGTGCTCCATCGACTGATTACCTTCGCCGCACCATCGTCAGCATCTGAGCCTTCATCCCGTGCGGCGCGAGCGAGCGACGGACAACTCGGAGAGGACTATGACAACTACCGCAGTGCTGAACGCCAATAAATGAAATGAGGCGCTTCCCCCTCTCGGGGAAGTGCTATTCTTTTTAGTTAGGAGAGTGATTCTTGGCATGAAACGAAAAGATTGGGTATCTTGGGGTTCCGTTCTAATCGGTGCTATCATTTTAACATGCATTTTGTTTACTTCGCCTTATATCGGAGTAGCAGATAACGGAGACTTTGATCGTATCGTGCGGAGCGGGGGGATATCGCCGCTTAATGACACGTTTACATATGAGGACAAATATTTCGGATTTAGTCATTCCAAATATGATTACGGCCCATTTGCCGTCAATTATGCGTCTTCGCAGGTGTTGTTTGTCTTCATTGCAGGGCTGCTTGGACGGGTGCTCAATCCATCCTATTTCCCGATGCAGGCAATGGGCATTGTATATTCATTGCTGCTATTAAGCACACTGTTTGTCATTGTCCGCTACGCTTGTGCAGGCAAGCGGTGGCTGCAAATCACAGCAGCGCTCTGTGTACTGTTCATGTTTTTCGATATTGGATATGTCGGTTATTTTCATTCCTTTTTCGGTGAGTCGGTTTCCCTGCTGTTTCTATTGTTGTCCACGGCGATTGCGGTTACTTTGGCAAGGCAGCAGCATCCTTCACTCACTTGGCTAGTCCTATTGTTTGTCTGCGCGTTTATATTGGCAGCCTCCAAGATTCAAAATGCGCCGGTTGGCTTGGTGTTTGCTTTATATGGGCTTCGATTGTACAAAAAGCGGCCGGATCGAGCTTGGAAGCGGGTGATAGCTGGGGGAGCAGCCTTCATGATCGCGACAACAGCGCTCATCTATGTGTTCGCGCCTAAAGAGCTGAAGCAAATCAATTTGTATCAGACGATCTTCTTCGGAATTTTAAAAGATTCTCCGCATGTGTCAGAGGACTTGGATGCACTAGGCATCCCTCAGAAATATGCGGTTCTCGCTGGAACGAACTATTTTCAATCCGATGTCCCGATTAAGCAGGATGCGCCTGAGCTTACGGAACATGTTTACTCCAGACTTGGACATATGGACATTGTTGGCTACTACTTGCGTCATCCAGTTCGGATCATTGACAAACTTGAGGCTGCCGCTTCGCAGGCGACATTCATTCGTCCTTATTACCTAGGGAGCTATGAGAAGGAATTGGGTGAGCCACGCGGTGCATTATCGTATACCTACAGTACTTGGAGTGAGGGCAAGAAGAAACTAATTCCGAAGAACTTTACCTTTTTCTTCATCTTCTTTGTACTATACATTGGCATCGTGCTGAAGGAGTATATTCGGAATAAATATAAGCGTCAGATGCTGGATGTCACGCTCATCGTAGCCTTAATAGCGATTATCTCCGTCGCAGTGCCACTTGTCGGCGATGGGGAAGCCGATTTGGGCAAGCATCTATTCCTGTTCAATGTGAGCTTCGATATTATGATCGTATTTACGGTCATTTGGATCGTGTCACAGGTGCGCCGGATATTCGACCGTTCGCCGGAGTTGGAATAGCGGGCGAAATACAGCTATGATATAGCTGCGCATATGGGAAATCCCCTCGGGCCGCAGCTGCACATCGTAAGATATCGATGATGCAGCTACGGAACTCCGAGGGGATTTTTATACTGCCTAATCTGTTATAGATCCTTAACATTGTTATGCATAATGGACAAGATTCTGCGGAACGTTTCCACTTCTTCCTCTGTTAATCCTTCAATCGTTTTCTGGTAAGCTTCAATGGATGGAGCAAGTATGTCTTCTTTGATTTCTCGGCCTTTGACAGTCAAGTATACACGAAGTGATCTGCGATCCGATTCATGCGTTACTCGATAGATAAAGCCTTTTTTCTCGAGCTTGAACAGCATGCGAGCTACATTCGTCTGGTCTTTATGCAGCCGCTCAGCGAGTTCCTTCTGTGTGATTCCTTCCTGCTCCCACAACACCACTAAGATTTCCCATTGGTCGACAGTGATGTCGAAAGGATTTACAACCTTCTGATAATAATTCGTAAGCTTCAAATCTGCCCGATGAACAATGACTCCGATATACTTTTCTAATTCCAAATGCGGACCCCCAGATTCATTCACATCGTTATTATAGTTGTTCAAATACGCATGCTTTGAACAGCCCCTATCGTTGTTATGACCATTATAGGTAAGGACAAATAACGTGTCAATGAAGCGGGACAGTTATCGATTGAGCGACGAATCCGGGTTACTTCCGTGTCCTCAAGGCTGTGCTGCTGCCTTCCCAACAACGCTCATGACGATCTCGGCAGCCCGTTCATATCCTCCTGCTTCGCGAAGAGACTTGCCGATGGCATGGGCTTGCTGCTTATAGGAAGGGGTATGCAGCACTTCGAGTAGTGCGCTCCGCAGCACTTCTGGCGTGAGACCTTGATGATCCACGATAACTCCAGCTCCCCGGTTCTTCACTTGCATTGCAACCATAGGCTGATCGGACGTTAATGGGATCATGACGAGCGGCACATCGTAGTATAAGGCTTCACTTGTGCTGTTCATGCCGGCATGTGTAATGAAGACATCCACTTGCTGCAGCACTTCCAATTGCGGCAAGTAGGGTTTAATAATGAAATTGTCTGGAATCAAGTCAGCAAGCGGCTCCATATTTGTCTCTTTGCCACAGGCTAAAATGAATGTAATGGTTTCATTGCGAAAAGCCTCAAAGCATAGCTTGTAAAATTCAATGTTGTTGTTCAAAATGCTGCCTAACGAGATATAGACGGTATGTGCATGAGGAAGCTGGCTTCGATCCAATGTAAAGGTTGGGGCATCCATGCGCGGTACGATGGATGAGCCAGTGAACACATAGCTGTCGTCCAGCAATTCTGCATTTGGCTGCAAATCACGGCTGAGATGCACGACCTTCAGCTCTCCATATGCGTTGAAAATATCAGACATGTCAGGGGCGGATAGTTGATAGCGATCCGCTAATTGCCTTGCGATCTCCATCGAGGAATCATAGATTGTCTGAATTTCCTGCTCCTCCTGCTCGGTCATCAGTTGTTCTGCTCCGAGCGGTTTCACGAATACGAACGAAGTGATGGAGCATACAGCAGGGATGCCAAGACGCTCTGCTATCATTTGTCCGCCCCAGCCGCCTAATAAGTAATCATAAATCAAATAGTCGTAAGAGCCCTGCTCAGTGAGAGCAAGAACCTCTGGAATGATAGGTTCAATCATGCCGCGCAGGATGAAATGAATAAATTGGTAATGATGCTTGTAAATTTTCGGCTTCAATATCGGATCATCCGCAAATGATCCCCGAGCGTACGTGTAAGTAATGACCTTTGCACCTGTGGCTTCAATCCGTTTGCGATATTCCTCGGTGCACACATAAGTGACTTCCTCGCCACACTTTACAAGCTGCTGAACCAAACCCAACGATGGATTCACATGTCCTTCAGCAGGAGTAATGACAACCAATGCACGTGCCAAATCGTCCACCTCCAAAAATGGATACTACATTGATGAATGTGACTGTACAATACTGCGGGCTTTCATCGTAATGCGGAAAGACGTAACGAAACTGAGAACAACGAAGCAGAGTTGTAGAACCAATGCCATCATGACACCCGTGAAGATTCCCAATTGCAGGCTTTCACTTAGAGCTACAAGAGCCCCACTTATCCCTATGCTTATAGCTATGCTGAAAGAATCGATGAATTGGAGTGTGGCGGATACCTCGCCCTCCTTGCCTTCCTCAGCCAGTTGCAAAGCAACTGCCCCAATTGTTGGGGTAGCTAGCCCGACCCCGAATCCGGTAATGACCTGCGAGATCAAGGCGAGAGCAACGCCGCCGCCTGACAGTGCAATGGAAGTGAGCACAAGCGAGACACCCACAATCATGATGCATAAGCCAACTCGGATTCTCCTTTGTCGACCTTTGCTTAGGTCGCGCCGGTCAAGGCGAGCTTGCACCCATGCGGCGCCAGACCAACTTAATGCCCCAGCGGCTACGATTAGTCCCGCGAGATCCTCAGTTATTCCTCTTACCTTTGTTAATCCGAGAACGACATAGCTCTCCGTTGCGAAATAGCAGGCGATGTAGAGTGCTCGTGTTACGATGATGGCAGGGAGACCACGCGTTACTGTGAATGTCCCCTGAGGCAGAAGACGACGGAGCGGATGTACCATAATGGCAATCCCAGTTCCGGTGAGTACTACGCCCAACCAATCCGTAATTCGGCCTAACCCAGTCAGAAGCAATCCTGTTCCGATAGCGAGCAGTATCGCATATAACTCTTTGCGTCCGCCTCTGACCTCAGAACTGCTTGATTTCTGTATGCTCCGGAAAGAAGGCAGTGTCATACAGAGTGCGAGTACGATAAGAGGGAGCACGAGCCAAAACACGAATCGCCACGATAAATAGATCGAGATGAGGCCTGCGACATAAGGTCCGATTAATGCAGGAAGAACATAAGCAGCTGAGAAAGCTGCCAATATAGAGGTGCGCAGCGAATCCGGGTATCGAACCGTTACAATGTAATAAACACAGGTGACAAGGGAGCCAGCACCAAAACCCTGCAATGCTCTTCCTGCAATGAGCATATACATATGGAAGGAGAGAGCAGCTATGATGATGCCAATGACAAAGATAGAGAAAGAGACGAGAACGGATGCAATCACGCCATGCCGATCAATTTGTTTGCCGATAACCATGGAACCGATAAGTTGAAATAATAAGAAGGTACTAAAGATCCAGCCGTACAAATGGATGCCTTGCAGACTGTGTGCGAGTGTGGGAGCAATGGTAGTAATGGCGAGACCCTCGAAGGCGACAGTAGATAAAATGAGTATAATGCCGATTGTCAACGCCCGATACGGAACTTGAAAAATTCCGGTGTCTGCAGAACGAATTCCAACACACCTCCGTTCAAAAGTTATAATTGCCTTGACAATAGTAGTCATAGCAACTAATTGGGTGAAAAAGAGACATAACCGTTATGTATGGATGCAATACAATGGTTATGTCTCTTCGTCGTCCTAGATAGTTGTTACGACTATTATATTCACAGCAATTATTTATGTCAATACCTGTAAATTCGAATATTCGCTTAGCAGGAGCTGCAGATTACCATCTGATCCACAGGTTTCCCTTCCAAGTCGGGATATTGGCCCAGCGCTTTCCTTTTGCATCATATTTCACTGTACGCACACTTACCGTCTGCGGCTTCAATTCTCCAACCTTCTTGCCATCAATGGCTTGATAGAGTGGAGTTATTGCTGTTAACTTGACACGCTGGCTTTGTTCTGGATTCAGTATCCATGCTTTGCCTTGATAACTATTGATCTGATACCAGGTAAATCCGGACTCATCAATTTGCTCATTGATAATAGGAAGTGTCTGCGCTGCAAGATTGCCCGTCTGCTTGCCGTTAGGCATGTTATATATGGTTGTATTGGGGCCGACTGCAACGAGTTTGGAGTAGGCATTCGGGTCTTTTATCCACGCTGTTCCCATCCATGTAAACACCCGATACCAAGTCGTATTGTGCTCATCCTTCGATGCTGCTTCAATTGAAATCACCTGAGGCTCCAAGAGGCCTACTTTTTTACCGCTGATCGAATCATAGAGAGTCGTGTTTTGTTCCAGGTCTACGAACTTGGTTTCTGTCGTAACAACTCCAGTTGTATCTGCTGCTTGTGCGGCAAATGCTCCTGTTGCAGCTATCGTACTGAACGTTAAAGTCATAGCCATCACTGCCACTAATTTCTTCATTATTGAATTCTCCTCTCTCATGGTTATACAATGGTATGGTTTACTGCTAAGGTGAACATTCCGATTACTTGTTACTGGATTTGTTGTCAGATACCCACTTTATGTTAGGCCTTCTCGAGGATATTGAAGTTTGCGATGAGGACATGAAGGTATCGTTTATAGGTGACATAAGGAATGTTCCCCCCGCCTTGTTTAGTATGTAACCGGTTTACATGGTAGTGAAACAATATTTTGGAAGGGATGATAAGAGTGAAGACATTGTGGAAATGGCTGCGCCGTGGATTGTTGACGGTCATCGTATTGTTTATTCTGCTTGCTGGAGCGGCGTATTTTTACATTCAACCGACTACGGTATTAGGCTGGCCTCCTCAAGTGGATGTGTCCTTGTCAGAACGTTTGGAGCAAATCGTGCACAATCGTTCTCTTACGATACAATTTAGCGAAGAAGAGATTAATGGACTGGTATCCAAGCATATGCAGGAGACAGAACCTTATCGCTCGTTGAAGGAAAAGTGGAATATTAGTGGGATGAAGACAGAGCTTGCGAACAATGAATTGGAAGCAACGATTCAATTGGAGCCTATCTCTTATGTTCAAGCAGAACTCAAGATTACATTCCAATTGGAGTGGGATGATAGCAGTCAATCGGTACGTGTAGTGCCGACTGATGCCCGCGTGAAGGACATTTCAATCCCTCTCTCATGGCTTTCATTGCAGACGAAGGAATTTTCCCTATCGTCAGAGCTGCCGCATTTGGTTAAAGTAAAAGAAGTGAAGTTCTTAGAGGATGGCTGGAAGTTCCGCTTTGGGTTGAAGCTTTAGTACGGAGTAAGATAAGCCTATTTGCTGCCGATTGCTAGGTTCATGTTAGGGTTGGTAAGTTAGATAGGACGATAGAAAAGGACGTGACAGTTTGCCTAATCGTGAACAACTGCTCCAATTGCAGATGAATTTCCGCTCTATGCTGCGTGGGATGCGCACCCAATGGGATCGGCATTTGGAACTGCATAATCTCAATGTGAATATGACTCAATTTGCTGTACTGAATCTTCTATTTCGCAATGGGGCAATGAAAGTAACAGATGTAGCAAAGGAGCTTCGCTTGACACCGGGAGCCGTGACGGGCATAACCGATAAGCTCACCTTGCTGCAATATGTTACACGCAATCGAGATGCACTTGATCGTCGCATTAATTATTTGGAGCTTACAGAAGCTGGGCATGAGAAGGTCAAGGCGGTAGAAATCCAGCGAGAGATTGTGTTCTCACGCTTCTTCGAAGGTATTCCGGATGAAGAGTTGCTTCATTTCATTCACATCTGTCAGCAAGTCAACCTCAATCTGGATGAAATATCACAAGTTGGGGAGTAATAATAGCATCACATGATGCTGGATGGAATTATGGACATGAGAATGTCCGCGCCTCCTGCGACCAAGGAGTGAAATGACCGTGAGCAACGGTTGGTGGTTGATCGTTCATGCTGTTGTTGTGCTTGGACTCCTCTATATGCTGTATGTCATGCAGAAGAGGCATGTGTCCTTTACGAAGCGGGTATTTGCTGGGCTCGGCTTAGGGATTGTATATGGAGCGATTCTCCAGCAGCTATATGGAGCTGGGCATGATATTGTACGTGTGCTCAACGATTGGGTGTATATCGTGGGTGGTGGCTATGTACGTCTGCTGCATATGGTCGTCATTCCGCTGATTATCGTATCTATCATTTCCGCGATCTTGCATGTGACGACGAGAACGGGTGTTGGCAGGATGAGTGCAGTGATTATAAGCATCCTGATCGCGACGACTGCCGTTGCAGCTGCTGTCGGCATCGCATCTGCGCTGGCCTTCAATTTATCCGCCGTGAATATGGAGGCGGGACAACAAGAGACAGAACGTGGGCAGCACTTGAGTGAACAGGTCGGAGAAGTGCGTGATATGACGATCCCGCAGCAGGTACTGGAGTTCATACCTACGAATCCATTTCTCGATATGACAGAGGGAAGAAGAACTTCTACCATTGCAGTTGTTATTTTCTCTGCCTTTGTTGGAATTGCAGCATTAGGTGTGGCTAGGAAGAAGCCTGAGCATGGGCGCACGTTCACCTCTATCATTGATTCGCTACACGCGGTTGTTATGCGGATGGTGACATTGGTGCTTCGATTGACGCCGTATGGTGTACTTGCGTTGATGATTCGCGTTGTGTCTACGACAGCACCAGCGGAGATATGGAAGTTGGGCCGATTCGTAATTGCTTCTTACGTTGCACTGATTGTCATGTTTATCATTCACCTGCTGCTTCTTGGGTTATCGGGGATATCGCCTGCACGATACGTGAAGCTCGCAACTCCTGCTTTGGTATTTGCCTTTACGTCACGTACAAGTGCAGGTTCTATTCCAATCAATGTGGAGACACAGCGGGATAAACTTGGAGTACCGGAGAGTTTTGCGAATTTTAGTGCGTCGTTCGGCGCTTCAATGGGACAGAATGGATGTGCCGGCATATACCCTGCCATGCTGGCCGTCATGATTGCACCTACTGTGGGAACGAATCCGCTCGATCCATGGTTTATTCTGCAGCTCATAGCGGTTGTTGCGATCAGTTCCTTCGGTGTTGCGGGTGTTGGAGGAGGAGCCACATTTGCTGCACTAATCGTGCTGTCCTCGATGAATTTGCCGGTTGGCTTGGCGGGACTGTTAATTTCTGTAGAGCCCCTAATTGATATGGGGCGCACCGCGCTAAATGTAAATGGATCCATGCTGGCGGGCGTATTATCCTCTCGTTGGCTAAGACAGTGGGACAAGGAAGCATTTTTCCGTGGTGAGAGCCGTTCACCTTCCGAGGAAGAATCTTAGTTGAATATCGATATGAACGGTTAAGCATTACAAAAGGCTCGTCATACGGACGAGCCTTTTTTGTTATTCTTGTATGTTGCATAGAGCGATGTGGCGATTATGACACTCGTTTTCCCGTCACAAGGGAGATGATGAACAGAACGAGGAAGATAAAGAACAGTACTTTGGCGATGGATGCTGCTGCTGCGACGATCCCAAAAAAACCAAACACTCCTGCAATTACAGCGATTACTAAAAATATTGCTGACCATGTAAGCATAAGCAGTTCCTCCTTGATAGAATGCTACGAAAATAGGTTTGGGCCGAGTAGCTTGTCTATGCTGCTCGATTGTCGTGGCTTGCATGATGATTACCACAGCTGGAGGAGAGCTAAACAATTGGGTATTTTTGTTTCACAGTTCTGCTTTCAGGGTATTTATTCATAATTGGTATACGGAAAAATGTGTTATGCTTGGGAATGCGGAGAAAGGCGGTATTCATCTATGTTATTGGAAATTAGTGCATTACTTGCAGCAGCAGCGTTCGCGGTGCTGGTATTCTATCTGATTCAAACACTGCTGTCAGCCAAGCGCTCTCTGGAGCGGGCTGCCGATACGCTTGAGCAAGTACAGCAGACCGTGAATTTATTGAGTGGCGACTTGCAAGGTGTCGCCAAAAATGCGAATGAACTCTCTCTAGAGCTGTCTGAGCAATTAAAGAAGATGGAGCCAGTGATGGACTCTGTTCAACATGCCGGTGAAGCCTTGAACGAGATCTCAATCGCTGCGAAGCAGGTATCAGTAGGACTGGTTAAGGGGGTACGTCGAGCCGCAGGGCGATTTGAACGTAAGCCCACCCCTGATAGACGAGTGTCTAAGGAGCATCAGGCAGCAGCGTCTGCACCTGTATCAGCACCGCTGCAGGCGGATACTGCTGTGATAACACAGGAGCCACTGGGTGAAGCCGAGCATAAGCAAGAACGTGAACAATCACCGCAGGGACAAGGCCATTCCCATTCCACAGCTAGCCAACAGCAGGATTGGAAGGAATGGGTCGATATTGGGACGAAGCTGTGGCAATTGTGGAGACAGCGCGCATAGTGCGGGAGAGTCGGTTAACAGTTTGGTTAACCGGCTCTCGTTTTTTTTCACAGGCAAGTAACAAAAAGAGATGATCTTCTTTGGCCTTTTCCGGTATAGTGGTAGTTGGGAATTATGGGGGGCTATGTCGAAAAGGCACGAACTATATCATAATCGATGAGGGGAGGAGAGTATGATGAACGTTCTCGTCGTTGATGACAATCCGACGAATGTCATGCTCATTCGGGAAATCCTTCGTAAAGCTGGCTATGACGGAGTGCAGACTGCTTCGTCAGCCCATGAGATGTATCAAGTTCTTGGGATGGATGGGCCTCTTGGGCCTATGTATGTACCGGATATTGATCTTATTTTATTGGATATGATGATGCCGGAGATTGATGGACTGGAAGCTTGCAGCACGATCCAACAATACTCTGAGCTTCGGGATATTCCAATTATTATCGTAACGGCGATTGGGGATTCCAATATGCTCGCAGAGGCATTGGATGCGGGTGCGGTTGATTACGTCACGAAGCCGATTAACCGGGTGGAGCTGCTGGCTCGAATTCGGCTAGCGCTGCGCTTGAAGCGGGAGAAGGATTGGCATAAGGAACGTGATCGCCATATTCGCGATGAATTAAGCTTGGCCGCGAAGGTGCAGAGCTCTGTGTTGACAGAGCCTTATCAAGATGAACATATTACGATCAACGCACTATATCAGCCTTCTGAGGAGCTGGCGGGGGATCTGTATGCTTGGTTCCCGCTGGGCCAAGGCAGATATGGAATTATCATAATCGATGTTATGGGACATGGCGTATCCTCTGCGCTGCTGTGTATGTTCATTGCTTCCGTTCTTCGGGACGCTGTCATGCAGATCGAACAGCCGGATCTTGTGCTTAAGCGATTGAATACGAAATTCCATCAGCTTCATATGAACGGGAATTTAATGCTCTATTATATGACGGCATTATATGTGGTTGTTGATACGAACAAGGGATGCATCCAGTATGCGAACGCAGGACACCCTCCTGGCGTTGTCATGATGGAGGGTGGTGAGCTCATAACCTTGGAATCTACCGGATATCCAGTAGGCATGTTCCCAGAGCTTGAAGTAGAGACCAAAGAAGTACAATGCGACTCACGTGCTCGAATTGCAATGTATACGGATGGGTTAATGGAAACGGCGGGCAACAGCGTGGAAGAGGCTATGGAGCGCATTGCCAATATTCTTCGACACGAGAAGACGCTGCAGAGCAGCTCATGGGACGAGCTGTTTGCACCTGGTTCTGATGAGGACAGTGAGGATGACAAGTGTCTGATTTGGGTGGATGTTCATTGATTTAGAAGGAGGAGCAGACAGTGAAGTTACGCACGAAATTAATCGCTGGCTTCGTTCTGTTCATGCTTATCATATCCGGACTTGGCTGGGTGTCTTATGATCGCATGAGCAGCTTGCAGCAGGATCTGGATGAGATTTATTCGGACAGCTTTCGCAAAGTGGAACTTGCCTTTTTGATTCGGGACGACATGGACAATATCGCCAGCGTGCTGGTGACCGATATGCTAAACCCGAATGTTAACGGCGAAGAACTGTTGCAAAAAGGGAAGATTTACCGTGATGATATTGTTAAATCGTTCAGGGAGTTGACGGCACAATATTCAACGGCGCAAGAGAAGAAGCTCATCGAGCTGGCGATACGCGATTGGGACAAGTACGACGAATTCGTCAACAAGTCAGTAGAGCTCGCCACCAAGAATAAATATGAAGAAGCCAACGCATTGCGAAATAAAGAGGGATTGGAATATCAACGCAACTTGAAAAACAGTGTGGCCGATTTGGCCAATCATCATGAGATGTCGATTGACAATCAGGTGCTGGAAGCGAAGAAGCATTACGAGCAGTCGATTACTTTGACGGCCGGTATAATGGTGCTGGGGCTTGTCGTTTCCTGCGCGATTATGTTGTGGGTCATCCCGAGTGTGACACGGAATTTGAATACGATGTCCATCATGATGCGCAGTCTTGCCCGTGGAAGGCTTCGTATTGTACGCAAGCTTGAGCCGCATACGAATGATGAGATTGGAGAAGTCATTCAAGTGTTCAAGCGGATGGCAGAAGACTTGGAAGCACGCAAGAAGAATGAGGAATTGTATCGGAAGGCTCAAGAAGAGCAAGCTTGGATCGATGGAAATGCAGCACGTGTTACAGAGCTTCTGAATGGAGCCGCTACATTGAATCAGGTTGGGCAGATGTTCATTAGCGAGTTCGTGCCGACACTTGGTGGACAATATGGCGCCCTGTATATTCGGAATGAGACGGATCAACCAGATGTATTCGAACTGTTCGGTACTTATGCAGCTACTGACGATTTGAAGGCTGAGCGAACAATGGTTGTTGGGAAAGGCCTGCTCGGTCAATGTGTCGTGGATGAGAAGCCAATCATTATAAGCGACATGAAGGATTGCTCCATTCGAATTGAATCGGGCGTATGTCAATCTCAACCGATTGAGCTTATCTTATTCCCGATTATGTTCGAACGCAGAGTGATTGCGGTGCTAGAGATGGCATCATTGACGAAGATGTCACCTGTACAGCATCGACTGCTCGAAAAGCTCGCACAGAAGCTTGGGGTCATCGTGCATACGATCTCCGGACGCTTGCGTGTGGAGGAATTGCTGCGTGAGTCACAGGCGCTTACCGAAGAACTGCAATGCCAGTCTGAGGAACTGATGACACAACAGGAAGAATTGAAGCGCTCGAACGAGCATCTGGAATCGCACACAGAAGCATTGAAGCGTTCTGAGGAGATGCTCCAGCGTCAACAGGAAGAACTGGAACACTACAATACGGAACTGATCGCGAAGACACGTGCGCTGGAAGAACAGATGCTGGCAACCCAAGAGAAGAACGAAGAGCTCGAAGGGGCGCGAACGATATTGGAACGCCAGACATTGCAGTTGGCCTTGGCTTCGAAGTACAAGTCTGAGTTCCTCGCTAATATGTCTCATGAACTGCGAACTCCGCTTAACAGCCTGCTGGTGCTGTCCCAATTGCTGGCGGAGAATAAGGAAGGGAACTTGGGACATAAGCAGGTCGAGTATGCGCGTACGATTAACATGTCCGGTTCGGATCTGCTTAAAATGATTGATGAAATCTTGGATTTGTCCAAGATCGACGCAGGCAAGATGCAGTTGAATTTTGAAACTGTCTATTTGAGCGAATTGGCCTCCTTTATGAGCGACAGCTTTGAGACAATTGCAGAGCAGAAAGGGCTTGAGTTCAAGGTAGAGATAGATCCAGATCTGCCAAGTTCCTTAGTAACTGATGGGCATCGAGTGAAGCAGGTTGTACGCAATTTGATTGGCAATGCATTTAAATTCACAACGAAGGGCTCAGTAACCCTTCACATTACGAAGGCGAAGCCGGAGCAATTGCCTTCCCCGCTTCAGGAAGCGGATGAGCCTTATTTGGCGATACATGTTGTAGATACCGGGATCGGCATTCCGAAAGATAAACAAGATTTGATCTTCGAAGCGTTCCAGCAGTTGGATGGAACAACTAGCCGAAATTATGGCGGTGCAGGGCTCGGTCTGTCCATCAGCCGAGAGTTGGCAAGACTGCTTGGCGGCAAGCTGCAGTTGGTTAGTCGAGAGAAGGAAGGCAGTACGTTTACCTTCTTCCTGCCGATGAAGGCGGTAGAGCCATCATCGATTCCAGTTAACTCCACCGTTGCTTTGTATGAAAAGGCGATCGCAGAAGCCCAAGCGGCACTAACCGTAGAGGGCGAAGAGGGGCATACATCAGAGGAACGCAGTAAGCTCGTCAAGCCTCATATGCCGCAGGTATCTGCGAACCATGAGGGTATGCCTCTTACTGCTTGGGAAGAAGCGTTGCTCAAGGAAGTCGCTGTTTCTGAAGAAGTGGACGGACATAAGTGGCCATTTGGAGAGAAGAAGCTGCTGATCGTAGAAGATGATGGTCCGCAGCGACAGTCTCTAATTGCCTTAATTGAAGGAGCGGACGTAGCCGTTACCGCGGTCTCAACCGGGACGGAAGCACTCAAGGTACTCGGGGAAGAGAAGTTCGACGGCATGGTGCTGGATTTGCTGCTTCCTGATATGACAGGATTTGAATTAATGGATGAGATTAGTCACCATTCCCGAATCCGTCGTATCCCAATCATTGTATACACTGGCAAACTGCTGGATGCGAAGGAAGAGACAGAACTGAAGAAGCGCGCACAGAGCATCATTATTAAGGATGTGAAGTCTCCTGAACGTCTGCTGCAAGAAACGATGATTCTCTTGAAGCGTTCGGAGGAAGTTCAGCTAAGCGATGAAAAAGAAAACCAGGGACCAAGTGATATGCTGCTGTCAGGCAAGCGGGTACTGCTCGTCGATGATGATGTGCGCAATGTATTTGCGCTATCAAGCGTGCTAGAGCAGTACGATATGAATATCGTGTATGCTGAAAATGGACGCGAAGCACTTGAAGCATTGGATGGGGAAGAGAATTTCGACCTCGTTCTCATGGATATGATGATGCCGGAGATGGATGGCTATGAAGCGATGCGCCGCATTCGCGAACAGCCTCGATTCGAGAAGCTGCCGATCATAGCACTGACGGCGAAGGCGATGAAAGAAGATCGCAATAAGTGCATTGAGGCAGGAGCGTCAGACTATGTCAGCAAGCCATTTCAGACGGAACAGCTGCTTTCATTGATGCGAGTATGGTTATATAAATAACAGGTAAGCAATATGTTGACATGAAGAATGAAGGAGCAAGGATAAGATATGAACGGAAACGGGCTCGGTTTACATGATGAGAGAAGAAGGCCCCAGGATTCGGACCGAGAACGCATTGAGATTGAATTGCTGTTAGAAGGGGTTTATCGAGTCTATGGTTATGATTTCCGGGACTATGCGTATCCTTCGCTCAAACGGCGCATTTGGCATCAAGTGCATGAGGAAAAGGTAGACACGATCTCGGAGCTGCAGGGCCGAGTACTCTATAATCGGGATTGCTTGCAGCGTTTTGTCCGCAGCCTGTCAATCCCCGTTACCGAAATGTTCCGGGATCCCTCCATGTTCTTGGCATTTCGTCAACAGGTCGTCCCTATGCTGCGTACGTATCCGTATATTCGGATATGGCATGCGGGTTGCTCGACAGGAGAGGAAGTATACTCTATGGCGATACTGCTTCATGAGGAAGGACTGTATGAGAAGACCAGGCTGTATGCAACCGATATGAATCCGCTATCGCTGCAGAAAGCCAAAGAAGGCGTATGCCCGATGGACAAAATGCGCACATACACCAAAAATTATTTGGAGGCGGGCGGGACAAGCTCTTTCTCCGAATATTATACGGCTTCTGGAGAGGGCGTTGTCATTCATCCTTACTTGCGTAAAAATGTAATTTTTGCAGAGCATAACCTGGCAACGGATCGATCCTTCAATGAGTTTAACGTCATCCTATGCCGCAATGTAATGATTTATTTTAATGAGCCGCTGCGCAACCGGGTTCATGATCTTTTCTATGAGAGCTTGGCGCCACTAGGTGTGCTTATTGTCGGAGGCAAGGAATCCTTGCATTTTACAGGGAGAGAATCTCAATACGAGGAGATCGATCGTAACGAGAAGATTTATCGTAAAATACGATAGGAGGCACAATTGTGAACACCTTGGAACCAATCAATATTTTGCTCGTTGACGATAGGCGCGAGAATTTACTTGCACTTGAGGCCGTATTGTCCGAGGAAAGCTATCGCTTGGTCAAGGCTACTTCAGGCGAGGAAGCTTTGCGCCACTTAATGAAAGAGGAATTCGCCGTTATTGTGCTGGATGTTCAAATGCCAGGCATGGATGGGATCGAGACGGCCAAATGGATTAAGGCTCGCGAGAAGACGAAGAATATTCCGATAATATTCGTATCGGCGAACTATAAGGAAACCGAGCATTTATTTGCTGGATACTCAGCGGGCGGGGTTGACTATATGGTCAAGCCATTCGTCCCTCATATTTTGAAGTCGAAGATTCATAGCTTCGTTGGTATATTCCTGGCACAGAAGCGGCTGCAGGCGCAGAAGATGCTTCTCCATCAGAAGACGAAGGAACTTGAGCGGATGAATAGTGAGCTGGCAGCTGCTAAGGAAGCAGCGGAGCGCGCGGCACTTGCTAGAACACAGTTTTTAGCAATGATGAGCCATGAGATTCGAACGCCGATGAACGGGGTGCTCGGAATGGTTGATCTGCTGCTCGACACTGAGCTGACAAGTGAGCAATCGAACTATGCGGAGTTGATCCGCAAGAGCGCCGATACACTGATCAGGACGATTAATAATATTCTTGATTTCACCAAGATGGAATCAGGCAAGCTGGAATTAGAAGAATTTCCGTTCGATACGAACTCGCTCATTACAGAGGTTTATGAGCTGTTCATGGTCGAGGCGAATAAGCGGGATCTGACCTTGTCGTATTCAATGGATGAGGATGTGCCATCGTTATTGTATGGAGATATGCTGCGCGTCAGGCAGATCCTTATTAATCTCGTAGGAAATGCAGTCAAATTTACGAATCGTGGGAATGTCAGCATTTATGTGTCCATCATCGAAACGAAGCGCACGGGGGAAGGCAATAAGTTCCATGTCCGGTTCGATGTACGGGATACAGGAATCGGTATTCCAGTCGATAAGATGGAAGGGCTGTTCCAGCCATTCGCACAGCTTGACTCTTCTATGAACCGCAAGTATGGCGGAAGTGGATTGGGGCTTGCCATTTGCAAGTCGCTTGTCCAATTGATGGACGGGGATATTCGTGCCATACCGGTACCAGAAGGGGCCCTATTTACATTTGACGTATGGTTGAAGGAATGTGGCGAGTAGCCGTCGCATTCTTTTCCCATTGTTTCGATTTAGATGAAGAAGGTTATTTACCAATAAAGTACATTTAACAAGTTAACCTATGTATAGGAGAGGAACATGATGAACGGAAAAAAGTTTGCAGTTAAGACGGTACAGCAAGAGGGGCAAGTAATTGTCCAGACTTGTGGAGACTTGGATTTGGCAGCAGCGAAAGAGTTTCGTTCCACGATGGAACCGATTGTGAACGATGCGAACACAGAGCTTACCTTAGATATGAAAGAGCTGACGTATATTGATAGCACAGGGATTGGAATCTTGATTTCGATATTGAAGATGCGTCATGAGCAGAAGTCAGCTTTCCGTATTGTAAATGTACCGACACATGTCCAAAAACTATTTGATATGACAGGTATTTCGAAATTTCTGACCCCACAAGCCTAACAAATGAACGATGAAAGGGACTGAATCAGAATTATGGAACACGCAAGAGAATGGAAGCGCGTTAAGTTATCATTGCCAGCACAAGCCGAATATGTGGAGTTGGCACGGTTGACTTTGTATGGTATCGCAAGCCGTATCGGATTCTCCTATGAGGATATAGAAGATATGAAGGTAGCGATTTCGGAAGCTTGCAATAATGCAGTGCTGTATGCGTATGATTCGCAGGGTGGAGTTGTTGAAGTACTGTTTGAGGTTGCTGAGGATGAGATTGGGATCATCGTACAGGATGAGGGAGCGAGCTTTGATGCAGCAAGCAAGACCAGTGGGGTGGAAGGCTTGCATGACAAGCAGGTTGAAGATATTCAGGCCGGTGGTCTTGGATTTTATTTAATGCAGGCGTTGATGGATGAGGTTGAAGTGATGAGCGTCGATGGTCACGGCACCGTTGTGAAGATGAAGAAGCGCTTGCAGCGAAGCGGGGAACTTCTATGAGTGCTGTCCCTCAACAACATTCATCCGAGGAAGCAACACGGCTCATACATGAATATCAAGCTACAAACGATAATGAGATTGCAACGATCCTCATTCAGAGATACGATCCCATGGTCAAGATGGCCGCAGGCAAGATTTCACGCAACCGTCCGGACTTGTATGAAGATTTGATGCAGGTCGGCAATATGGCATTGATCCGCTTATTGAAGCAATTCGATAGTTCGTTAGGTGTTCCGTTCGAAGCTTATGCGATGAAAAGTATGATTGGGCATATGAAGAACTTCTTGCGGGACAAGTCATGGTATATACAAGTTCCACGCCGGATTAAGGAAAAAGGTGCGCTCGTACAGCAGACCATTGATGAGCTGACAATGAAGCTTGAGCGGTCGCCTAATGTAAATGAGATTGCGGAGAAGTTGGAATTGTCCGTCGAAGAAACTGTCGAAGTTCTAGCCGGTCGAGAGTGCTATCATTACGTCTCCTTAGATACCCCATTATCGCAGGATGAGAGTGCTGCGACATTGGGAGAGCTGATTCGCTCTGAAGCCGACGATTATGAATCGGTGGAACGCAAGATGGATCTGATGGAGGCTATGAAGGAACTCAAGCCGGAAGAACAAAATGTATTGGCACTTATATTTAATGAAGGATTATCACAGCGTTCGGCTGCGGATCGTCTCGGCATTTCCCAAATGAGCGTGTCGCGCATCCAGCGGCGTGCAACGGAGAAACTTAAGAATATATTGACATCGAATAATTCTTCGTAGAAAAAATGAAGATGCTAGTCTGTATAGACAGCATCTTCATTTTGTGTCTGCTATGATAATTTGGATGCATTCTCATAAAAATTAGACACCGTTCACTATTCCTTCTTCAACTCGTCCGCAATTTCCTCTGCTACGTCTGCAGATGCTTCCTTCAGCTGATTTGCAGTGTTGGCTGTTGCTTCCTTTACGGTTGCAGCGAATTCCTTGGATGCTTCTTTCACGCTGCTAACGACTGCACCCGCTTTTGATCCAACCGTTTTTACGGTTTCGGCTGTGCGGGATCCAAGATCTGTCGCCATTTCTTTTGTTTTGCCGCCTACTTGCTGTGCCTTATCGCTTATATCTGAGCGCAGCTCGCGTCCGGATTTCGGCGCAAGCAGCAGAGCTGCCGCCGCTCCTATCGCGCCCCCGATGAGAAGTCCCTTTACAAATGTGTTGCAATCCATTTTTGCGTTATTGCATTCTGTGTTTTGACTCATACTAACCTCTCCTTTTGTGTGTAGTCGAATGTCTTACTAGAGGATTACACAATTTTAGGAGGTTTGAAACAGAGGCACCCATTATCTGTACCTATCGGGCGCTTCTCTTGCGGTCTCTCAGCCACTGCATCGCCATAATGGTAAACAGAAGCCAGATTGCACCTGCCGTGTATCCGCCCAGCACATCGGTTACGTAATGAACACCCAAATAAATGCGGCTAAGCCCGATGCATACAATAAGTAATACCGTAAGTACAAGCACATATCCGGCAGGCTTGCCCTGTTCTTTTAAGTGAACCCATATTAAATATCCAATCATGCCGAAGAAGGCAGTACTAACCATGGAGTGACCGCTTGGAAAGCTGTAGCCATGTTCAACGACCCAGTGTTCCCAGTCTGGTCTTGCCCGCTGGAAGCAGATCTTCAGGCCTTCATTGACCAAGGCGCCTCCCAGCGAGACAGTCAGAAGGCTTATGGCGTCCCATCTGCGCTTGTACACGAAGGCAAGGAGTACAATAAGTATGCCAGCCAACGGTACAACGACACGGCTAGATCCGATATGGGTGATCCATGTGACGACAGTTGTTAAGGTAGGGGAGGCTGCTTGGCGTACCGTATCCGTTACGTAGCGATCGAAGTCAGTCGTTTGATTCAGAAGAACACTTCTAGTGATAAAAAAGAAAACGATAGCCAAGATAAGTGTCGCGGCAGCTCCCCCCAGAAGATTTAGTGCGAACTTGCGTTTTGCTTCTGGCGTAACGCCCCGATATTGTTGTTTCACAGTTGTCAACACTTCTCCTTTAGGTGTATGTTTACATTACAAGATGTCCGCTGATGCTTCTTAAAGCACGGATTATGGACAAAAGGTAAATATGTAATATCAATAACATATTTCCATGCTTTGTTGCAACTGGAAGAAATGAAAGGAAGACGAACATGAATGAACGTCTAGTGGAGGAAACACGTAACGGCTGGCTGGAGTGCGAGCATCGCGGTGCAATCTGTGGTGTCGATCGCCATCTGCAGCCTCAATATGCGCTCGGAGATATATATACACCGATGTTCCTGCGTTCGGCAGGCAAGCCATTGCAGGCGATCCCTGTTGTTCGCAGTGGGACACTTGAGCATTATGGGCTGCAAACTCGAGATTTAGCGTTGATGACAGCGTCTCATCGAGGAGAATCCATTCATATTGATACGATGGAACACATTATGCAGTGTGCGGGACTTGAAGAGAATCATTTGATTTGCTCGCCCTCTTTTCCATTGAACGAAGAAGTGAAAGAGCAGTATTTGCGCGATGGAGGAGAACGCCGGAGAGCGTATCATAATTGTGCGGGCAAGCATTTCGGCGTCCTTGCATGGAGCCATATGATGGGCTGGGATCTGGCGACTTATACGGAACCTGAACATCCCGCACAGCAAGAGATTACACGTACAATCGGCGAGATGGCAGGTGTTGATCCAGAACAGATGCATGCAGGTACGGATGGCTGTGGTTTCCCGGTGTATGCACTTCCGCTTCAAGGACTCGCAACGGCGTATGTGAAGATCGCCTGCCCAGAGCTTATTAAGGATGAACCGACTCGCCAGGCTGCAGAGCGCATTCGCAATGCAATGCAGGAGCATCCATTATTAGTTGGCGGTACGAATCGGGTTGACTCGCTGTTGATGGAAGATAAGAACATCATAGCCAAGGGCGGCTTCAAAGGGATATTTGCCTTCGGACTTCGTCGTGAAGGTCTGAGCTTCGCCTTCAAGGTAGCGGATGGTTCAGATGAGGAATGGGCGCATATTGTTGCATCGATTCTCGAACAGATTGGCTATGAGGAGAAGTCGACAATTGAGCGTATTCGTCGCGTGTTCCCAGGCACAATTCGGAACGACAACGGCCGTGTGGTCGGTGAACAGAAGACGGTATTTCAGCTTCAAGCATTGAAGTGAGAGGTATGATGCGCAATTTCGTTGTAGTATGACATCATAGAAGAGGTGAGCTAATGAATCCCATACTCTTAGAGGTTATCGGTACGACAGTGCAAGAGGTGAAGGAAGCGGAGCTGCATGGAGCGGATCGCATTGAACTGATTACTGCATTTTCAGAAGGGGGACTAACCCCTAGTCTCGGGCTCGTTGAAGAGGCTATAGCTTCCGTAAGTATTCCGGTTAATGTGATGGTACGGCCGCATAGCCGTTCATTCGTGTATGATGCGGACGATCGAGCAACAATTGTGCGCGATACTCGCTTGTTACGTAAAACTGGAGCGAATGCTATTGTTTTTGGCGCGCTTACACCGGAAGGGAAGGTAGACGTTGATCTGCTTGAGAGAGTGTTGGAGGCGGCCGGCGATTTGCCGCTGACCTTCCATCGCGCGATCGATAAGTCTGCCGACCTGCTACAAGCCTTGGATGTTCTGCTTGCTTACCCACAGGTGACTACTGTACTGACATCGGGCGGTCAGCCAAGCGCTCTGCAAGGCCTTGCGTGTATCCAGTCCATGGTGCGGCAGGTTGCTGGCTCGAATCTGGGGATTCTGGCTGGCAGTGGACTGACCGCGGAGACGGTGGTTGATTTCACAAGGGAAGCAGGAGTGAAGCAGGTTCATTTTGGATCGAATGTACGCATGGGCGGTCATGCCCTAGCACCAATTGACCCTGAACGTCTGCGGGCTTTGCGGTCGTCGCTCAATACAATTACGGTATAAATAAAAATAGCTCCCGAGCCGCTTTGCTTATGCACTGTGCGCTAGGAGCTATTTTTCGTTTGGTTGCAACTGGTGATGCGATACGACAAAGTGTTAGGAACGGCGTAATTTGCCGAGCTCAGAGACAATCGCCTCTACTTCACTGATGCTGAAAGCAGGCTTGCTCATAATGATATCGTAAATATCCTTGATGTCGTCATATTGCTCTACGGAGAACGCAGAGGACTGCATCGCTGCTGCCGTAGCCATCTTCAATTTATCCTTGATCACATCAATCATCATTTCTACATTGGCTTGCGTTCTTTCATTGGAAACCATGGTTCTCCTCCTTAGACGCTATTGCAATAACGTCCTATTCAACATGTCCGTATTGTATCACGAAAGCAGTGGAAACAAAACGATATCCTCGCGTAATTCAATGTTCGTCTCCGAGGCATTTCTTATCCTTCCTTCCTTATTGTGCCTTGCTTGGCATCAGTGGAATTGTACAGTAGAATGTGAATCATGAAGCAGATTGAATCATGTAGCAGAATGAATTATGAAGTAGGATTGATCAAGAAGTACAAAGAACAGAAGGAGCTCTCCGCCCATGCAAGTCAACGGCAATATGAATAAGGTATACGAACAGAGCGGCCAGAGAACGCGCTGCACGATAGATCGTCTCCAAGATTGGCTGCGGAAAGTCGCGGACAAGCATCAAGGTCAGGATGTTATGTTCGTCTGCATCGGTACCGACCGATCCACAGGAGATGCGCTTGGACCCTTGGTTGGCACCCGACTTGCGCAGCGTGGATTGCAGGTGGTAGGGACGATGGAAGAGCCATGTGATGCCACGAATTTGCAATCCCGGTTATCTGCGCTGCGGGATCATGTTGTGACGGTTGCAATCGATGCTTGCCTCGGACATCCAGGCTCCGTAGGACAATATCTGGTCAGCCACTCCTCCTTACAGCCAGCAGAATCGGTCGGCTTAGCTATGCCAGCAGTGGGTCAATACAGCATTGCTTGTGTCGTGAATGTGAATGGCCCGAAGCCGTATTGGACATTGCAGACGACTTCCTTGCATCACGTCATGAAGATGGCGGACGAAATAGCGGATGCTATCATCGAATCATTTCTTCCCGAGCCAAGCATAAATACCGAATAACCTCCATACAAATGATGTCGTGGGCCAAAAAAAGATGGAGCCGGATCGCCCTCCGCCTCCATCATTCGGGTTCATACAGATGTGCGTGTTAAGCTGTACCGATCCGTTCTGGGGGAACGGATCATTTTTTACTTTCCCGGTCCGTCAGCTTGATGATGAGCTGAACTAACCCGAGAATAAATGCACTCGTGGCAAAGAAAAGTTCGAACCCTTGCATATTGTTCACCCCCCCTCTATTCGAGATCGCAGATTACTGGTGCGGGCAATGCTTGGAGTTGGCTGCTGATTCAGGCATTTATGGGTAGTGTAATATACTATATATGTATGGATGTTTTTGGAATGAAAGAATGCTTCGGACAAGCTTTTTTGAAAATTTTGTGTAATGGTAATTAAAGGTGCATATTTCGGCAGGTTCTGCATAAAATGAAGGCTTGCGAATTTGAGAACGTACCAAAAGGAGAGAGGGATAAGCGATGACAAGAATACAGGTGGATGCTAACTTTACGATGAATGTAGAACAGCAAGGACAAGGCCCTGCTGTCCTATTGCTTCATGGCTATTGTGGAAGTTCGAAATATTGGGAAGCGATAATGCCGATGCTGGCGCAGAACTATCGCGTCATTGCTCCAGATTTGCGAGGTCATGCCAAGTCAGATTCACCTGTAGGCGCATATACCATTGAACAAATGGCTGACGATGTGCTTGCGCTTGCCGATAAGCTCGAGCTATCGCAATTTGTGCTGCTTGGTCACTCTCTTGGTGGATATATTACGCTGTCGTTCGCTCAGCGCTATAGCAGCCGCTTGCATGGGTTCGGGCTGATCCATTCCACGAGCTTGCCGGATACCGAAGAGGGCAAGCAGAATCGCTTGGCCGTTGTCGAGAAGCTGCAATCGCAAGGTATCGTTCCTGTTGTGGACGGATTAATCCCGAAGCTGTTCGCGCCACAGCATCTTGAAGAGCATGCCTTGCAGGTGAGCAGGGCGAAGGAGATTGGATATTGCACACCGCCGCAAGGAGCTGCTGGAGCAGCGCTTGCGATGAGAGAGCGAACTGATCGGACTTCGGTATTGCAAGCAACTGAGTTACCCGTGCTGTTAGTAGCGGGAGAGCACGATCAGATTGTGACAGCAGATAAAGCCTTTACGGCGAGCGGGGACAATATTTCGCAGGTTACGATAGAGAAGGCGGGTCATATGAGTATGATGGAGACGCCAGCGACACTTGCGGATGCGCTGCACACCTATTTAGCTAATGTATTTCAGTAATAGGCAGCAGAAGTGTTCTGATGTATTAGGGGACAACGATGATATGGATGACCACGTTTAGGGGAGCTTCACTTGAGGAAGCTCCCCTTTTTCGCTATACTTGACTTACTTTTTGGATGTCTGAATCCGAATATTATGTACATGAAGCGAGGCTTTGACATGAATGAGGCGTTTAAAGCACTTGCAGATCCGACCAGGCGACAGATTATAACCTTGTTGAAGGATAAGGATATGACGGCAGGAGACATCGCCGATCACTTTAATATGACGAAGCCAAGCATCTCTCATCATCTGAATGGGTTGAAGCAAGCGAAGCTCATTCTTGATGAGCGGCGAGGCCAGCATATATGGTACTCACTCAATACAACCGTATTGCAGGAGGCTCTCGGCTGGTTTCTTGATATCATTTCATACCAGGGGAAGCGAGGGAGGGATGATTAATGAAACTACTGGATCACACTCTGGAGAGAAGGGCATTTCTTGTATTGTTTGTGTACAATGTGATTGTAGCTGGACTGATGTGGCTGGCATATCCGAAGCTTCCAGAGAGGATTGTATCCCATTTCAACTACTATGGCGCTCCTGACGGGACAATGGAGAAGACGATAGTTTTTATCATATTCTCTGCTATCTTAATACTGATCCCCGTACTTTTGCCGTTCATTCGACGTGCAGATCCGCAGCAGCACAATTACAAGAAATTCGAATCCACATACATATGGTTCGGCTGGGCATTGTCTGTGTTCCTGCAAGCTATATTCGGCGTTGTGATCGGCTATCATCTAATTAACGGGTTTCCAGTGCAATCTCTGATTTTAACTGCGCTCGGATTGTTGTGGATGTTCCTTGGCAACATGTTTGGACGTGTGCGGTTCAACTATTTTTTCGGTATCCGTACGCCGTGGACGCTTGCAGACGAACAGGTATGGCGCAAAACGCATCGTCTGGCAGGCAAGGTGTGGCTTATATCGGGTTTACTAGCATGTGCTGGAGCATGGCTGCTGCCCCTCCACTGGGGTGGATATATCGGTTTACTTGTAATAGCGGTATCAGTCTTTGTCCCCATGATTTATTCCTACCTTGTCTTTCAATCTAAAATACGGCCGAGGTGATGGTGATGCACCAACGTGATTATTTACTCCGTTTAATTGAAGAGATGACTCGTATGTTTGGTCAAGCGCTTGGACTAAAGGAAAAGAAGAAGCGTGAGCAACTGATTGTCGAGTGGGATGAATTGTTGCAGCGCCGTTTTCGGATTAGCGGGGAACTGGCTGACAAGCTTCCGGCAGAGGACATCATACGACTGTTCCGGACGGGAGAGCGGCTGCATGCAGATGAGATCCAAGCATTGGCGATTGTACTGTATGAGCGGGCTAAGTTGGAATGGGAACGAAGCAGGCATGATAATGAGTCGTCGCCGTTTGGCGCTGCCGAAGTGCCGCGATATGGTGAGAGCATGATGGGAACTGACAATGACGAGACAATATATATTCTGCGATTGATGAAGTCGTACGAGCTTTTGCTGGAAGCGACCTCGCAAGGTAGTGATCGGAGGCTGCTTCCGGTTCAAGACTCGATGGAAGCGATATATCAGGTAATCAAAGGCTATCATATTGATAATCGCTTAAGGGAGAAGATGTGGCGCTGGTTTGAGAAGGAGGGTCGTCTGGCTGAAGCAGAGGACTCTTTGTTTGAGTGGTTGAACAGTGAAGAGCGGCATCATCCTGAGCAGGCAGCAAGTCGATATACGCAAGCGTTGAAGTTCTATGAACGACTTGATGCAATGTCGGATGAGACGCTTCTAGAAGGCGGATTAAGCCGAGAAGAGGTCATCTCGGGCAGAGAAGACGTAAGTAAGAGTACAGCATGGCAAATGGAACGGTAGGAGTTATAAGCAGATGGAACAATTAACAGAGTTAGTTGAACGAGTGATTACAGAACAAATCTTAAGCAGTGCAGTGCTTAGCCAGCTGCGGCGCAAGCCTGAGGAGGGCTACACCAAGGTGCTGCTCAAGCCGGTGCAGTTGCGCGGGCAGATTCAGATCCAGTTCGAGTATCATTATGATAATAAGGTGACGCATGATAATGTCCCGTTAACAGAAGCGGCTGCGAAGGTGATGTCTTTATTCGAGAGTACATTCAAGCAGGGACTGTTGCGGACAACAGAGGGCGATTACCAAGTGTTGATCAGCAAGAAATTCAAGGTAACGATTCGCAAGCAAGCGGCAGTTGTGCGCAAGGTTGAAGTGTCACATAACCGCAAGAAGCAATATGTGTTGAACGAGGGAGTTCCGGTTCCATTCTTGGTCGAACTGGGCATCATGGGCAAGGAAGGAAATGTGATTGCAGCGAAATATGATAAGTTCCGCCAAATCAATCGCTTCCTCGAAATGGTAGCGGATGTGCTGCCGCATCTGCCGAGCAATCGTACGGTTCGCATTATCGATTTTGGCTGCGGCAAATCGTATCTAACGTTCGCGCTGTATCATTTTCTGCATGTAGAATCCAAGCTCCCGGTTCACATTGTAGGGTTGGACTTGAAGCGGGACGTCATCGAACGGTGCGAGGCGCTTGCTAGGCGCCTTGACTATGACGGACTCTCCTTCCAAATGGGGGATATCGCCCAATATGAAGGTGCCGATGAGGTCGATATGGTGGTGACGCTGCACGCTTGTGATACCGCGACAGATGCAGCGCTAAACAAGGCTGTACGGTGGGGAGCTCAAGTTATCTTGTCGGTTCCATGCTGCCAGCATGAATTGAACCGTCAGGTGGAGCAGAGCGTGCTGGAGCCCTTGTTGAGACACGGCATATTGAAGGAACGTTTCAGTGCCTTGGCGACGGATGGACTGCGGGCGAAGTTGCTTGATTGCGTAGGATATCGTACACAATTGCTCGAATTTATTGATATAGAGCACACACCCAAGAATATTTTGATTCGTGCGGTTCGCGGTGAAGAACCTGCTGGGCAGGTAGAGAAGACTGACCCGCAAATGTGGAACGAGTATGAGACGTTCAGACAGTTTTTGAACGCAGATCCGTACTTGGAGCATGTCCTGCAGGAGCTGTTGGAAGCTCGTGGCTGCAAGCGCACAGTATAAGTATCTAAGGCTAGAGCCCTCTCCGTTGTAGAGGGTTCTTTTTGATGTGGGGGATAGTGAGCTGCATACATGAACTCCTTGGTCGAGCGACTCTATCCAGCAGTATGCTTCTCTTCAAATTCCCTCCGTTTTGGACGATATATAAAGGAAGGTAGTATGGAACAGGAACAGTAACAAATCAATGCCCATTAAAAGAATCTATAGCTGCATGGTTATAGAACAGGGCAAAGTGAGTTGTTGCAATAGAACAAGCAGGACGCCTATGTCTGGCTCGATCTTCATACAGCAAGAGCAAGATTAACGTGAATAATGAAACGAAGCGAAGCGGAGCAAGGGGATAAACTGCGAACGAAGAACCTAGGAGGTTGAACGGTCAATGACGGGAGCTTATGTAACGGATGCTCCAGAGCATTTGTTAATGTCGCTTTTGCACAGTCGTACAGTGCTTGAGGGCGACAACTGCATTGCAACGGGAGTATTGTCTTATTTAGAAGGAGATGTCATGGAGGTAGAACTGCCAGAATTCGAGCGGTTTGAACTTGGAGAGGCGCTGAAGGTGACCATATATTCGCCGGTAGGCATATTTAATTTCCATACTCAGGCTGTGGCACGGCATGAAGGGTCGTTGATGCTTATTCATCCGCCGCATCAACAGCGCAAATTTACAGACCAACGCTTATTTCCGCGAATAGAGGTGCGCAAGCACGGATACGTATTGCCTCCACGACCAGCGGAAGGAATGGCAATTACGCCGACGCCAATACCGATTCATATCGAAGATATTAGTTTGAATGGGATCGGCTTCAACATTAAGGGGAACTCTTCATTCGTGGAAGGAAGCGAATTAGAGGCTGAACTGCAGCTTGGATTTGCTGTTCCTTGCCGCTTAACGATTGCTCGTATGGCGAGTCGGGAAGACGATATCTTCTATGGAGCCAAGCTTCAGGTAACCAGTGATCCTGCACAACGGTCCCTGCGTGCATTTATTATGCGGGAACAGATTAAATCACATATTGATCGCAAATCAAAAAATTCAATAACAGCTCGCCCATAACATGCTAAAATAGCAATGTACTTCACCATTACATAGAATAGAAATGGTAGGAGAGAAAGGGAGGGAGGGAGCAGCTTGAAGCGCGCTTCTCGTCATGTAAGGAACTTATTAATCGGATGTCTTGGCATCGTGCTCCTATTAAGCGCCTTACCAACATCGACGTCAGCAGCTGGGCTAAATAATCGATACCCGACTAAGGTATTTGAGGTATTCACAGACGTTGCAATGAATCAGGAAGGGCGTCAGAAGATTAGGGCCGAGTTAATTCAGCCATCTGTTACGAATGTTACGTATCAGGAAGTGGTGAACATTGATCCTGCAATTGCCGAAGTAAAGGTAGATTTACCTAACGAAGAATACGTGGTGACGCCGCATAGTCCAGGATCGACTACGGTCGAGTTCAAATGGACCCAAGGGGATGGAACGGTACTTCATCATAAGTTTGTCGTTGCGGTAGTCGACCCCTCACAGGGTAATATTATTCCTCGGATTAGAGAACCTGAACAGGAAAGTTATGTGCAGCTGGGGTCTTCTGAAATCAATGATTTCCAATATATATTTGAGAATGTAGATTGGAGATCCAACTTACCGGTACCTTATAACGAGCTTCGCTCTGGAAATGGATTCAATAATATAACACCTGTTAATCAGAAAAGATATATTTTCAGCGCTGTGGCTCAGAACGCAGTGGATACTAGATGGGTATTCAAAGTAACAATAAAAGATACGAACGGTAAAGATATATCCGCTACATACTATAAGGACTATAAAATCAATCAGTCACCCAGCCTGAAAAATAATTTTGATCGTACTGTGCATTTGATGCCTGGCGGGGAAGCTAGTATCGTGCTGTCACGGTATTTTGAGGATTTAGACAACGATGAATTATTCTATACTGCAGTCTCGGCAAACGGCCTGGTCTCATGCGAGATTAATGGGGATAACCTGTTGTTGCGTGCGAGAGCCGATTCCGCAGAGGGCATCGAGAAAATCACGATTACTGCGGATGATCAACGACAAGGTATTCCTGCGCATGGAACATTAAGCATGTACATCAGCAAACCGCGCGAAGTTGGCATTGCCGGTACTTATCCAGAAGTAGATAACGGCTTTGAAGTGATGCCAGCTGGCTCCGGTGAGTATTACATGGCTCCATTTGAACAGTATCTGCCTTCCTATGCAGAGCTCGAACAGAAGGTTGCATCAGGTAATGCTCGTAAGGGAGAACTGACAAGTGGGGGCAGCCTTACATTCATCATTGATCAACAAAAGGGCCAATCTAAAGGATTTGATGAAGGACAGTATGGTCTCTATCTGTTCGATGGAACGACGGTCACGCTGGAGCGAGCGATTGAACTGTCCGGCAAAGAGAAAGTCATTCGTGAATTGAAGGAGCTGGCTGCCGCAAGAGGCGAATCATCCTATCAGATTGTGGACGCCCAGCAATGGCTGTTCACGAAGGGTGACAATAATTTTGTTCGCGCTAAGATCGTGATGGCGATTCTCGCAGAATAACAAGCAGTATCGTTAGAAGGTCAACCTAAGGGTTGGCCTTCTTTTTGATTGTCCATCATAATAGATATAGAATTGGTAGAATCGGGAAAGAAGGGGGAGTGCAGATGAAGGTGGATTTACAACAAGATGGCCATGGCAATTTTGTTGTTTTGTATGTTGGAATCGGGATAATCTTCGCTGTGCTTCTTGTTGCGTTATGGAAGCAGGGGCTGTTCTATGATCGCGATGTGGGAATGCTATCTCTCCTGCTCTGTGCAGCTTCTGTATGTATGCTTGCCGCATGGAGGTGGGATGCAGTCCTTCCATTGCCACTCATATATCCGCTTCCCCTGCTCATTGGCTACCTCATTAGCTGGGTGTTAGGGCCTGCAACCGTATATGGCACAGAGATGCAAATCCTAAGAACCGCGATGCTGCAAGCTTGGATTATACTGCTCGCCATTATGCTGCACAGAGGGGGGGGGCAGGCTAAGCGGCTCATTACAGGTTCAATCATGTTAGTCGGATTCCTAATCAGTGGCAGCGCTCTTGGCATGCTCTATGGATGGATACCGAATGAATCAGGTGTGATGGTGAGTCAGAATTCAGAATTGTCGGCGTTTGGATTTCGATTAGGTGGGGTTGTCCAATACCCGAATACGCTCGGTGTACTTGCCGGGGCATTCGCGTTACTGCACTTGAACGGCGCAGCCTGTGCGGCGGCTAAAGCTCGAAGCCAACGGAGTGGAAGTATTCATGTACGGGTAATCTCGACCAAATGGCTGTTTGCGGCTGTGCCGATTGTTCCCCATTTGGTCGTCCTTGGTCTTACTGAATCAAGGGGATCCTGGATCGTATTTGGTATCGTATTGCTGGTTGGAATCTGGAGCGCTCGCGGCTTTCGTGCGGAGTACGTGACGACGTTTTTGTGGTTCGGAGCATGGTCTTTCCTAGCGGCCGCGTGGAGTGCCTCGATGTGGCAGAGTGGGGATGGGTGGCTGCCGATGCCTGTTTGGTTCACTTGGATCGGTTCAATTGTACTGTTCAGCGGCGTAATGCTGAGTCTATCTCAGAACCGTTGGCTACGAAATGGGTTGATTCTCATCATACTTCCAATGCTTATGATAGCAGGCATTCACTTGCTGCCTACAGGGGCAAGCAGCCGGATTACGGATCATTATGCTACTGCAGGAGCGCGAACATTGTTCTATAAGGATGCAATTACGCTGTGGAAGGAACATCCTTGGTTCGGCGCAGGCGGAGATTCATGGCGGCAGCAGTTTGCACGCATTCAGAGCGAGCCGTATGTTGGCAAGGAAGTGCACAGCAGCGTGCTGGATATGCTGCTTGATGTAGGGCTGGTATTTACAATGCCTGCAATAGGGTTAGTATTAGCAGCATTGCTGCTAGCATGGCGTCGGCATGCCGGATTCGGATTGGCCGCAGCGATGCTGCTTGCACATAGTCTGATTGATTTCGACATGTCGTATGGGCTAGTGACGCTGCTGTTCGCAGTGCTGCTAACGCTGGGCTTGTACGATGAGAGCCTCAATCATGGCTCTCCAAGGATGCGCTTCGCGCTGTGGCAGGTGGGCACGAAGCGCGGGAAGCGTCTCGCGGCACTGCTGCTTGCCGCTCCGCTGGCAGCCGCAATCGTGCTCGCGTCGTGCCACCTCGTGGCACAACAGCTCGCCGCGGCTGCCAGCGCTGATGCCGACAAGGCCACAGGCCCTGTCGGCATGGCCCGCGCGCATGCGCAGCAAGTGGCTGCGCTGCGCTGGGCGCCCGCGAACACGGCGCTTCGCATCGCCGTGAGCCGAACCTTGCCTCCGCAGGAGGCGCTTGCCCTTCTGCAGGAAGGGCTGCGCTACGAACGCGATGGCAAGGGGCTCTACCGTACGCTCGCCTTGGCAAGTGCACGCCTTGGCCGCGCCGATGACGCCGCCGCTTGGTGGGAGGCGGCGGTTAGCAGCGACCGCTTCGATCGCGTGCTGCAGACCGAAGCCATTGAGAAGCTGGCGCTTGCGGCGCACTACAGTGCAGATCGCCTTCAAGCGACTGCATATGCGAATGCAGCAGGCAAGATGTTCCGACAATATGAAGCGGAGGCACATCATGTTCTTCTCATGCGCAATCCTGCGAACGGCAAGCGCTTCGCTATGACGGAGGAAGCGAGGCGGGCTTACAGCTCGATCGTGTCGTTGATCACGAGGGGACAGTAGTTCATGGACGTTAACCAGCACTCGAGCGCTGGTCGCCTTCATTTGACGCGGACTATTCTCATAAAATTGAAGGCGATCTGACTCTAAGACGGCTCAGTCCACCGTGTATGACGAACTGAAGGAAAATGTGCAACCGTGGATTTCAGTGAATGTTACAGATAATGAACTTGGTGGAAAGCTGGCCTCAATCGTGCTGACGGCAGAAACTTCCGAAGGTAAATAGCTTGGTAAGACTCGGATGTATGTCTAAGATCTCTAGGCTTTTTTGTGAACATGCTGTGTCTGCCGGCATGCCGATAGGGGCGGAATCTCGAACAACTCAAGAAAAAACCGGCCTCGTCGCAGATAATGCGAACAGAGGCCGATTTGAACTTTCCGCTGAATTAATATTCGCCACTCCAAGGCGGTACGATCAGATTAATAGCATCGTCCCGCAGCATCCGGTTGAAATCAGCGGTACGTACCTTCGCTGGAGCGAGTACGTAAATGTTGCCAGCACGATAAACGATATGAAAATGACATCCATAAGACGGAAAGTTGGCTTATTTTCAGGCTCCATACTGGAGTCTTTTGATCTGCATAAACCGCTACCCGGAAACCTCCTGCATTTCTTGCGGCTGCGTTGATTGGAACCTGGTCGGCCATAATACGTGCTGAAAACTCAGGCATATGACGCCAATGATGAAGACAACTGTTCCCAGCAAGAAAAACACCTTGCTCACACCCATTCCACGAATCAGTAAGCCTCCGATTAAAGGCGCACCTACCATCATCGTGCTGGCGGACATATTTTGAATGCCAAAGATCCGGCCTGTCATACCCTCAGGAGTTTCTTTCTGTAGGACATAGTTATAAGTCACGATAGACAGCCCGTTTCCAATACCGATCACAAGTCCCAAGACGATGCTCCATATTTCTTGCGAATCCGCTCTTAAGAGTCCCATACTTCCAAAAGCAGCTCCAATCAACGCGGCTCCTCCTCCGATACCAGGTCCGTACCTTACTTTGCCAAGACGGTTCAGCAGCAGGATGGTGATAAACGCTCCGACTCCTGTGGCAGCCACCATCCAGCCAAGCAGAGACTCGTTATGAGGGGCAATTTCCCGATACAACGTCGGAAACTGGAAATCGATCATCAAAATAATCAGCATAATGATCATATTCACGATAAAACTACTAAAAAGAATCCGGCGCTGCAGCAGCAATGCCCACCCTTGCTTCCATAATTGGGCGAAGCTCATCTTAGTCTCTGCGCCGTTTTCCGAGTCATCAGAATTCTCCCGATTCTCTGCTTTTGCATTTTCATCGATATGCCGCATTGTATATAGCAAGATGCAGGAGAAAAAGCGCGTGATGGCATTCACCAAAATACATAATTGTGGGGAGATCACTGTTAAAGCCACTGCGCCGAGCAGGGGCCCCGCGATTTTGGAAAATTGATTGACGAGCCCGTTATACGAGGTTGCTTTGAGCAGTTGATTCTCCTGAACCACCTGGCGCGTTAACGCTTGATGCGCTGGAACGCGGAATACTCCCATTGTGGCGCGAAACGCAAGCAAAGGCAGCATCCAGTACATGCCGGGAACAAACAGCAGCAATATGGTGAGCAGCGTCTCGGCTGCATCGGCCAACAGCATGAGATTGACCTTCTTCCAGCGGTCGGCGATTACACCGGCGAAAGATCCGAACAGAATGCCGGGGAGAGCGATCATCACCGGAATCAAGGCGATCATAAACGGATCCGCATGCCAGCGGTATGCCACCAGAATCTCAATTGCAAAGACGTCGAACCATTCGCCGAAAGATGAGACGGCATAAGCCGAGTACATTTTAGTAAAAATCCGATTCTGCCAAATAGATACCTGGCGCCCGTTTGATACAGATGTGGTAGACATGCATATTTCCTCCGTTAAATTAGAATTACTCTCACTTTAACGAAGAAATATCAGGGGATTATCAGACAGAACCTAAAATCCGCTCAATCATCTGTTCTATGGGCTGTTTATATGCCTCCAGCTTATACCCCCGTTCAAATTCATCATATCGAGTCTGGAAGGTCTGCAGCAGTTTGGGATCGTGATACGACGTTTTCAAAAAATGGAGCGTACCAATGATCAACCGAGCGAGCAGCGGTACATGATGCGCCGTTTCGCCGGCCTCAAGGCCATATTCGAATGCAGCTGCTGCTTCCTGGGGGCGGCCTTGATGCAGCATCAATTTCCCTCTTAAACCATGGTAGGCGCTGATTTCCCGCAAATAAGGAGCTTCAGCCAGCATGTCTTCGATCTTCCTAGAGCACCGCTCCGCCTCCTGGATACTGCCTGCGACCAAATGAATATGCATTTCCGACATGGCAATATGAACCTTGAAGGTATCCAGCTTACCTTGCTCCTTTTCAATGATCCGATAAGCTTCTTGCACTCGCTGCAGATCCTCTTCAACACGACCGTTATCTGCATAAAGACCGAGGATATTTAACACTTTCAGCTCACGATGCATCTCAAACGGTAAAATCCCCGATTCAATCGTCCGTTCAAAGTAATTCAGACTTTTTGCCGGTTCCATGTAAAAAGAGTAGTAAAATATCAGCAGCCAATATAATTTATCTGGGTTCTCCGCATCGCTTTCCAGAAACCAGTCCAGATCTGCCCGCACAAACCTCAGAAACATTTGATGGGAGGGACTGATATTCACGCCAAGAAGCTCTTGCTGATTAACAAGGGCTAACATCGATTGGCTTTGCCCTAACATGAGATAGGTGTCCAACAACTGCCCGATTTGCTTCTGCAATCCACTGTCCGTCAGCGACGGAACCGCAAGTCCCAGCGTTTCTTTTATTGTGAGGCTGTAGCCAAGCCCCCGCACGGTGATCAGTTGAACTTTTCCGCTCCATGGTTTCATTCTTTTTCGGAGCCGATACACATGATCATCTACCGTTCGTTCGCCCGGATATTCCATTGGCCATACCTGATCCAGCAGCTGCTCCCGGCTAAAGACCTTGCCGCGATTTCGGTACAGAAATTCGAGCAGCGCGTATTCTTTCGCAAGCAAGTTGATTGTCTCAGCCTGAAAGCTGACAGAATAATCACGAGGTTCAAACGCAAGCCCGGCCACCATAATCAGCATTCTCAGTATTCCTTGTCGTAATCGACAATGCTGCAAGCAGGACGTCCCTGTGCGATATAGGCCTTGAGATTCTCGATAAACAGCTTCGTAGCTCGTTCCTTCAATTGATCGGTATTGCCTCCAATATGAGGAGTCATGATGACATTGTCCATGGACCATAACGGATGATCCTCAGGCAATGGCTCAATGTCGAACACATCGAGGCCAGCGCCCGCGAGGTGGCCGCTGTTCAAGGCGCCAATAAGAGCATCCGTCTTCACCGATGCACCGCGTCCAACGTTGATAAACAGTGCCCCTTGCTTCATGGCAGCGAACCTATTTTCATCATATAAGTTTATCGTCTGAGATGTCTTTGGCAGTATGTTGACGACTACGTCGCATTCAGATAGAACTTCATTCAGCTGCTCGAACGTGTACAAGCCGTCGACATAATCAGTCGGTTGAACGGAGCGGCGTACGCCTAGAACACGCATCCCGAACGCCTTGGCAATTCGTGCAACCTCAGCCCCGATTTGCCCGATGCCGATAATCCCCATGGTCTTGCCCAGCAGTTCCGTATAATTCCCTTTACTGTCCCATACGTGTCGATCTTGGTTGCGAATCGCTTGTGGCAGATTGCGAGTGAAGCCGAGCAGCATCGCGAATACCGTCTCCATCATCGGGACGGGATGCACACCCCCCGCCGTAGTCAACATTACATCGTGCTTGCGGAGTGTATCCATCGGAACATAATCGGCTCCAGCCGTCCACAGCTGTATCCAGCGAAGCGGGGAATCATCATGGAGGCATTCCTCGATGATAGCAGGCGACCAACCGAAAATAACTTCAGCTTGTCGGAATACGTCTCGATCGAGCTCCTTAGCACGTCCAGCAATGACATTGTATTCGGGAGCAGCGAGGCGAATGCCCTCTAGAAATTCTGGCGGCAAAGCTAGTGCACATACGATATTTTTCAAGATGAGGTCCTCCTTAGCGTCCATTTTCTAACATCATAACTCGAATCCGATTGGTGCGTCTATGAGTGCTCCGTAGGTTGCTGGACATTAGAAATAGGCTGAACGGATGGTAACCCGACAGCCTGCATGAGCGATTATAGCAGTTAGCCTCCGAATGCTTGCCGAAAGCTGGAGGATAATTTCGCTTGATCTACATTCCACAGTGCGGCAAGCTCTTCGCAGACGGTCTCGTCCCACCAATCGGACAGCTTCTTGCGGTTGGCACCGTTCTCGTGAATCCAGATCAAGTTCTCAATCACTTTGCGATAGTATAGTTCTTCTCCTTGTTTGACGAGATCTTCGGGAATCCAGACGTTCATCCGCTTAATGGTTCGATACAACTCATTGTTGCAAGCACGGCGAATTCTTCTGGCTGTGGGGAGAGGCCTTGTATGAGGCTCCTTCGGGGCTTTCAATGGATGACGACTCCTTTCCTGCATATATGTTCATCATATGCAGGCATCCTACCCAGGTTCCTTGTGGCCACGCGCTATTTCGAATCGATTACGATATACCCTACCATAGGGCCTTCATGCTGCATATCCGGATGGGTTAAGCAGACGATGCGATGAATGCCTTCTTTGGCAGTAAAGGTGATGACGGTTTCTTTGTCTTTCTCGATGCTGCCTTTTACATTCATGCTCTCGATTTCGAAATCATGCTTTTTTCCGTTGATTCCGCGAATACGAAGCTCTACTCGCTCACCGGCCTTGGCGTGAACGGTACCCGGAATAAATTGATACACTTCGATTTCTTTCCCATTATCCAGTTTGGACTTAACCTCTCCTGTTACCATGTGGAGAATTCGAGTCGATTGAGGTGCTGCCTCAACTGCTCGTTCCGACCGCACGGTTTCATAGCGCCAGAACGCTGCAGCTACTAATATGGCGGAGAAGACGATTGCACCAATTCGCAATTGTTTGCGAGAGACAATCCAAAAACGTGTCAAATTGTGAAACCTCCTTTGCCCAATTGAGTATCACTTATTAGTGCTTGCTCATAACATTTCATTTGCAGGCAGCCATTACTAGAGAAGATACAAGGTACAAGCTTGTGCTTAGTCCAAGTGTATGCATGGCCAGGGTAGCGCATGACTTGTGTTATCCCAAGGGGTAAGGAGGCATCAAGATCGAACAAGCCAAAGTGATGATTGGAGTCATGGCGATCCATATGTTAGAATAAGCTGGGAATTAAAAAGGGAGAGAGACGAGCTATGGCATGGATACATGATATGATCAATATGCTGCTTCATTGGGTGCAGCAGCTTGGGGAATGGGGAATAATGCTGGGGCTCATGATTGAAGTCATTCCGAGTGAAATCGTGTTAGCCTACGGCGGATATTTAGTATCGATTGGCAAGGTCAGTTTTATCGCTGCGATTATTTTCGGCACAATTGGTGGTGTCTTTGCGCAACTCATCGTATATGCAATCGGCAGATATGGCGGGCGGCCCTTCTTGGAGAAGTTCGGGAAGTACATCCTGATACGCAAGCACCATATTGAGAAGTCGGAAGAGTGGTTCCAGAAGTATGGAACAGGCGTAATCTTCTCTGCACGATTCGTTCCGGTTGTCCGTCACGCGATTTCCATACCAGCAGGAATATCCAAGATGCCGGTAGGAAAATTTACGCTTCTGACAACGCTGGCTGTAATCCCATGGACCATCCTATTTGTTTATTTGGGGTACGCGCTTGGAGATCAGTGGGAACATATTAATGAGAAGGCGGCACCTTATGTTCAGCCATTTATTTTGGTTGCACTTGCTGGCCTTATCCTATATTTTGTTATCAAATATATGAAATCCAAGCGAAGAGAGGGGAACCCGAAATGAGCAAACATGTAGCGAATGTGATAGGCCGAGGAATTTCACCACAAGCATTTATCGACTCCATGCAGAAGAACAAGGAAGCCTTCATTTCCTGGTATGATCAATTTGCTTGGTCCAGTGAAGAAGAGAAGGGGTTTTTCGAATCGCTTCAATATCGGGACGATATCCGCTGCTTAATCTTGGCGGCAGATTGGTGTGGAGATGCGGTACGTAATGTGCCTGTTGTGTTCCGCGCTATGGAAGCAGCAAGCATTGACACAGAAGTCTTAATTATGGAACAGTTCCCTGAGGTTATGGATCAATTCCTGACGATGGGCGGACGCTCCGTTCCAATCGTCATCTTCGCTGATACGGGCGGTTACGTTCTCGGTCAATGGGGACCTCGTCCAAGTGACGTACAGGCACATATGATCCGATTCAAGGAAGAGAACCCGGATCGTGAAGCTCCGGATTATCAAGATAATTTGAAAGTAGTCAGACAGCGTATTCTCGAACAATACGGCGAGGGAACGGGCTATCATGCTCGAATTACGTCTGAATTGAGAGAACTGCTGTCGGGCTTTTAATATAGCAAGGAGCTGACAAGACATTGTTTACGATTCAAAGTTTCAATTTAGGTCCTGTCCAAACAAACGCTTATCTACTGACAAATGAAGATACGAAAGAAGCGGTTGTCATTGATCCGGGCATGAATCCAGATCGGTTGCTGCAAGCGCTCGATGGACTAAACGTTAAGGCAATATTGTTGACACATGCGCATTTCGATCACATTGGCGGTGTGGATCTTGTGCGTAAGGCACATCCGTGCCCGGTGTACATTCATGAGCTTGAGGCAGAGTGGCTGACAACACCGGAACTTAATGGCTCGACCATGTGGCCGCAAATGTCTCCGCCAATGTCCATGAAGCCAGCGGAACATTTGCTGCAAGATGGGGATACACTAAAGCTGATCGGTTATTCCTTCTACGTGATGCATACACCTGGTCATTCGCCGGGCAGTGTGAGCTTCCTGTATGATAAGCACTTGTTCGCAGGTGACGTTCTTTTCCGGGAAAGTGTGGGGAGAACAGACCTGAGAGACGGCAGCATGAAGACACTGGTGAACTCTATTCATAAGAAGCTGTTCACACTAAGCGACGAAGTTACGGTATACCCTGGACATGGTTCGACTACAACAATTGGATACGAGAAGAAGCACAACCCATTTGTCTAATACGATTTTGCAGTACATAAGCGCTTGGCACTCCTGATTCCTGATGAACAAGGAGACCAAGCGCTTTTTGATGCTCACTTTATCCAATATACATAGATCCATTTTGCTAGCCAAACCTCGCTCGTGATATGATCAGGGAAGCATACAGCAACGATGGGACTGCCTACTACTATGTATCGCAGTCCTTCTTTTTACATAACAGATACAAGTGCAAATAAAACGGCAGATATCATTTCCTAATACGAGGAGGAGTCAATTGATGCATTCCGAACAGCGAATAGATGCAGCAATTATCGAAGAGCATCGCAATCGAATCGCTCGCCTGCAGCAGAAGATGGAGCTTGCTGGTATCGATTTGTACTTAGTTACACACAACGTGGATATATATTACTTAACCGGCTCCATGCAGACCGGCTATGTGCTCGTACCGAGATGCGGCGAACCTGTCTATTTGGTGAAACGCAGCTATCTGCGTGCACAGCAGGAGTCGATCATTCGCGTTGCTCCGCTCGGTTCATTCCGTCAGCTTGGTGAGACGATCCGCTCTTACTATGCGGAGCTGTTCCAAGTTAAGGAAGCTGTCGTCATTGCTACAGAGTTCGATGTTCTACCTGTTCAGCAGTATGAGAGATTGAGAACGGTCATTCCAGATGCGAATTGGACAGACGGATCGATCCTATTCCGGGAACTGAGAATGATTAAGTCCTCTGATGAACTGGATCGCATTCGGGTTGCCGCAGCTGCTGCACATAAGGTGCTTGCTGCTGCGGCAGATTACATCCAGCCGGGAATGACAGAACTAGAACTCATTGCGTACATTGAACGAGAATTCCGACTGCAGGGTCATGTTGGAATGATCCGAATGCGCGGCTTCAATCAGGAACTAATAACTGGCATGGTGGCATCAGGAAGTGCAGGCGCAGAACCGACTTATTTCGACGGTCCCGCTGGAGGGCTTGGACTGACACCTGCAAGTCCACAAGGATCTAGCCGTAAGGCGATTGAAGTGAATGAACCTATTCTGATCGATTTCGGCTGCTGCATCGATGGATATGTAATTGATCAGACCCGAACCCTTGTCATTGGGGAACTGGACGATGAACTCCAGCGTGCTTATGATGCTTCGGAAGCGATATTGCGTGCAACTGAGGAACACTTGAAGCCGGGAACGGTATGCGAGACATTGTACGAAGATGCGGTTGATATGGCGAAATCGTATGGATTGCAAGAGCATTTTATGGGGTATGGTGAGGATCAAGTCAAGTTTCTTGGACATGGAATTGGTATGGAAATTGATGAATGGCCTGTTTTGGCCCGCGGGTTCAAGCAGCCGCTTCAGGAGGGGATGGTAATTGCTATCGAACCTAAATTCACTTTCCCGGGACGCGGTGTCGTAGGTATAGAGAATACATACCTGATTACTGCTGATGGATATGAGAAGCTAACGACTGCGGAGGAAGGATTGCGAATCATTTCTTTGTGAACATAGACAATAGCTAGAGTCGGATGTACAGCTTTTATCGTATGCAGGATAGAGAGGCTTCTTTTTGTGACCAATTGCGATACTCGTACGTATACATTTACAGGAACCATAAATTCTAGTACCATATAGAATACATCTAACGGATGGGAGGCATGGACAATGCTGCCTTTGGGAGAGAAAGTAGTCATTGTTGCCGACCGTTTCGAACAACATTTGCCTATCGGGGAATACGGCTATATTATTGCCTATGACCGCAATGCAGACAACGCATTCGACTATGTCATCCGAGTTCCGAGAGCAAACCGCAACTTTTTCGTGCCAGCATCCGATGTCGATCAAGAGGAACGGTTGCTGCAGCAGGAAGCGGACCGCATCGAACGGGAAGCACTTATCGATTATGCACTGGCGACCCATAATGAATCATTATTCCGTCGAATTATGAACGCAGACGCAGAGCCTGATAGCGAAGAGAGCGAACAGGACGGAGCAATGTCACAAGAAGAGTTCATTCGCCAAGTGAATTTAAGAGCTTGGATTTAAAGAAGACGCCGATCACCGGTCATTCCGGTGCTTCGGTGTTTTTTTTGCATCCATTACTTTATCAGAATGACGCGTTGAGTTGATTCCGCTTCTAAGCTATAATAAGGGGATGAATTTGGCCTTGATGGCGCAAGGAGGAACAGGCTGCCGATGAGCATTCACGTACAAGACGTCGAGCACGTTGCTAAGTTGGCAAGACTCGACTTGAGCAATGAAGAGAAAGAGCGTTACACGGAACAGCTGAACGCAATTCTAAAATATGCAGAAAAATTAAATGAATTGAATACCGATGACGTCACGCCAACGACTCATGTTCTACCTATACGGAACGTGATGCGTGAGGATGAAGCGCGTCCTTCACTGCCGATAGAGAAGGTAATGGCTAACGCACCGGAAGAAGAAGATGGTCAGTTCAAAGTACCGGCCGTTCTGGAATAAAGCGAATAAGGGAGGATGCCCGCATTGACACCACTTGAGATGTCATTAACGGAAGCAAGACAAGCAATACAAGAGCGCAAGCTCTCCGTCTCTGAATTGGTGGACGCGTCATTCCGACGCATTGCCAGCACGGATGAGCAAGTGCAAGCATTTCTTACTATGAATGAAGAGGGTGCCCGTAACGAGGCAGCCGCAATCGACAAGCGCATCTCGGCAGGAGAACAGATCGGCTTATTGGCTGGTATCCCTGCAGGGGTTAAGGATAACATCGTAACGGAAGGAATGCGCACAACATGTGCAAGTAAATTCCTTGATAATTTCGTACCTGTATATGATGGTACGGTATCCCGCAAGCTGAAGGAAGCGGGGGCAATTACAATCGGTAAGCTGAACATGGACGAATTCGCAATGGGCGGATCCAATGAGAACTCTGCTTATCGCACGACTCGCAACCCGTGGGATTTGGAACGTGTTCCGGGCGGATCTAGCGGTGGTTCCGCGGCTTCCGTAGCAGCTGGACAAGTTGCATTCGCGCTAGGCTCTGATACAGGCGGATCAATCCGTCAGCCAGCTTCCTATTGTGGAGTCGTTGGCTTGAAGCCGACATACGGTCTCGTTTCTCGCTTCGGCTTGGTTGCATTCGCATCTTCGTTGGATCAAATCGGTCCAATTACGAGAAATGTGGAAGATGCAGCCCTCGTGCTCCAAGCGATTGCAGGCCACGATAAGATGGATTCCACTTCGGCGAAGGTAGAAATTCCGGATTATGCAGCACAGCTGACAGGCGATGTGGCTGGTCTGCGCATTGGCGTGCCTTCTGAATATATTGGACAAGGTGTCGATCCGAAGGTGAAGGAAGCTGTGCTCGCTGCCTTGAAAGTATTCGAGGATATGGGTGCGACATGGGAAGAAGTATCGATGCCGCATACCGAATATGCAGTAGCGACCTACTACCTGCTTGCTTCCTCGGAAGCTTCCTCCAACTTGGCGCGCTTCGATGGAGTTCGCTACGGCGTGCGTGCGGACAACCCTGACAATCTGCTGGATCTGTATCATCGTTCTCGCAGTGAAGGCTTTGGACAAGAAGTGAAGCGCCGCATTATGCTGGGTACGTATGCACTAAGCTCAGGCTACTATGATGCCTATTACTTGAAGGCGCAGAAAGTCCGCACCTTGATTAAGCGTGACTTTGACGAAGCATTTAACAAGTTCGATATTTTGCTCGGGCCGACAGCACCGACAACGGCGTTCCGTATCGGCGAGCAAATTGATGATCCATTAGCGATGTACTTGAATGATATATTGACGATTCCGGTCAGCTTGGCTGGCGTTCCAGCAATTAGCGTACCATGCGGGTTGGCGGATGGATTGCCGGTTGGCTTGCAATTGATTGGCAAGGCGTTCGACGAAGCGACTGTGCTTCGTGCAGCCCATGCGTTCGAACAACGCACGGAGTTCCATAAGCTGCGTCCGCAGTTGTAATTGAGGAGGCTTACGACATGCCAAGTACGAAATATGAAACGGTCATTGGCTTGGAAGTGCACGTTGAGCTGCACACCAACTCGAAAATCTTTTGCGGTTGCTCTACCGAATTCGGAGCACCGCCTAATACGCATACTTGCCCGATTTGCTTAGGGCATCCCGGCGTACTGCCGGTATTAAACCACCAAGCGGTAGAATATGCAATGAAGGCTGCTATGGCGTTGAACTGTGAAATTGCTCCGGTAAGCAAGTTTGACCGGAAAAACTATTTCTACCCAGACTCTCCGAAAGCATATCAAATCTCTCAGAACGATCAGCCAATTGGGCAGAACGGCTGGATTGATATTGAAGTGAACGGAGAAACGAAGCGGATCGGCATTAACCGACTGCACTTGGAAGAAGATGCAGGCAAGCTAACGCACGTAGATGGCGGTTATGCTTCTCTCGTCGATTTCAACCGTGTCGGCACTCCGCTCGTTGAGATTGTATCTGAACCCGAGCTTCATTCACCAGAAGAAGCGAAGGCTTATTTGGAAAAGCTGAAGGCAATTATGCAATATTGCGACGTATCCGATGTGAAGATGGAAGAAGGCTCCCTTCGCTGTGATGCGAACATCAGCATACGCCCGATTGGCCAGAAAGAACTGGGTACGAGGGCAGAATTGAAAAATATGAACTCCTTCCGCGGCGTTCAACGTGGTCTTGAATATGAAGAGGAGCGCCAAGCTGACATCCTGGATGAAGGCGGTAAGGTTGTTCAGGAAACTCGCCGCTGGGATGAAGCGCAAGGGCGTACGCTCACGATGCGCAGCAAGGAAGAGGCGCATGACTATCGCTACTTCCCGGATCCAGATCTCGTTACACTCATTATTGATGACGAGTGGAGAGAGAGTGTGCGGGCATCGATTCCGGAGTTGCCGGATGCGCGCAAGGCACGTTATACGAGCGAATATGGCTTAACAAGCTACGATGCAGAAGTCATTACGGCATCGAAGAAGCTGGCTGACCTGTTCGAGGAGAGTCTTCAATATACGAAGGATGCCAAGGCAGTAGCCAACTGGATTATGGGTGACTTACTCGGATACTTGAACGCGAATGGCCTTGAAGCGGATGCTTCAAAAGTTACAGGCCAAGGCTTGGGCGAAATGATCGGCTTGATTGAGAAAGGCACGATCAGTTCCAAAATCGCCAAGACGGTCTTCAAAGAGATGCTGGAGACGGGCAAAGCTCCTCAGGCTATTGTTGAAGAGAAGGGACTTGTCCAAATTAGTGATGAAGGCGCCATTAAATCTGTCGTCGAGCAGGTAATCGCGAACAATCCGCAGTCGGTGGAGGATTACCGCGCAGGCAAGCAGAAGGCAATCGGCTTCCTTGTTGGACAAGTTATGAAGGAGACGAAGGGTAAGGCCAACCCGGGTCTTGTGAACGAATTGCTTGTTCAGTGCTTGAGCGAGCTGTAAATGTAAGCTATAGATAAAAAATGAAGAATCGATTAGGGCTCCGTAGGACGGATGGGTAACATATCTGAACGTTGGAGCCAGGCATGGAAGCGGAGTAAATCTCCGCTTTTCGTGTAGATTCAAGTTATTTTCATGTAGTCGTATACTCTGTTATTCCGAAAGGGTAGTGAAAGACATGATACGTCAGTTGGATATGAATGATGTTGCAACATTGGATCAACTCTGGAACCTGCAACAGGCGGCATACCGGATTGAGGCGGACATGATTGGCTTTGACAAGATCCCCCCTCTGATGGAAACGGTAGAAGACCTGCATAATACCACGGAAACATTCTATGGGTGGTGGGATGAGAATCAGTTGGCTGGAGCGGTATCCATCGAAATGACAGGGCCTGTAATTATGGAGATTTGCAGATTGATGGTTCGGCCGGATTATTTTCGGAGAGGGATCGGTGCAAGTTTGTTAGGTCATGTACTGCATATGCCAGATGTTCATACGCACCGTATTGCAACGGGAGCTCGCAATCTTCCTGCGCTGACACTGTATGAACGCGAAGGCTTCCGATATGTGCGCGACGAGGAGATTGCGCCGGGCATATCGCTGCGTCACCTGGAAAGAAGGAGGTAGTCGGATATGGAATTGCTCGCGGAGATACCTGCAAATAGTCCGTGGGTAATTGATGATTTTTCATTAACGCTTAGATTGCTGCTTGCGATGCTTCTCGGTGGATTGATCGGATTGGAGCGAGAACAGGCGAATCATCCAGCGGGGTTGCGAACACATATTTTGGTTTGCGTTGGTTCGGCACTTATCATGCTGTTGTCCATTTATGGCTTCTCCAGCTTCGTGTACGAAGGAAATGTCCGTGTGGATCCTGCTCGTCTCGCTACAGCAGTAATTACAGGCATTGGCTTTCTTGGCGCAGGAACAATTATTTTTACGGGCAAATCAATCGCAGGACTTACGACAGCGGCTTCCCTATGGGTAGTTGCGGCGATTGGACTAGCGGTAGGTGCTGGGTTCCAATATGCAGCTGTGGTGACGACAATCCTAGTCATCGTCATTTTGTTCGGATTCAACAAGGTAGAGCAGCGTTACTTCGGTGGCAAGCGCACTCGCGTTTTAACATTAGATGCGGATTCTACTTCTGAATTTCTTCATGAGCTCCATGTCTTCATGGAAACCCGTGATGTTACCGTCAAGAAGATGATGTTCCAACGCTTATTGAATCAACCTGGCGATCCGATGGTGGAGAAGCGAGCAGAATTGCAGCTCGTTCTTGGCGTCCCCAAACAGTTCGACATGTTCGTATTTGTAGAGCAACTCGAGCGAGTGCAAGGGGTTCGCACTGTTACCTTAGAGTAAGAGTCCAAAGCGATCCTAGACTAAAGTCGGTGAAACCTTCCTAGACTCAGGAAGGTTTCTTTCATTTCTGTATCCAACGTACAATGAATATAAGCTTAATACGTACGGTAGAGCGAATTCGCACAATGAATTTTGCTGGGTAGAGAAGGGAAGAGACTATGGTGTATCGTAAGACAACTCAATTTTCGGATGAACTGATCGTCAGTCAAGTGCAGCAAGGTAACGAGGAAGCAATGCGTATTTTAGTGGAAAGACACCGTCCATTTGTGATAACGTGTATTTGTCAGACGGTACAAGATCGTTATTTGGCGGAAGATATCGCCCAAGAGGTATTCGTGAAGGCTTATCGCCATATTCATTCATTTCGGGGCGACTCGAAATTTACGACATGGCTGTATCGGCTAACGAAGAACCAGATGATTGATATATTGCGCAAAAAGCGGAAGGAAGGCCAGGTAGAACGGCTTGAGCCGCACCATATTGCATCCTTTCAGCTTCATGATGTCGCTGATATGCCGGAAGAACGCGTGATGAAGAAGGAAAAATGTGAAGAGGTCCACCAAGCACTTCGGGCATTGCCAGAGAAATATCGTATGGTCATGGAGTTGTACCACATGCGCCAGCGAACATACGCAGAAATTGCGCAGATGCTCAAGATGCCAGTTAGAACGGTTGAAACTAGATTATATCGTGCTAAGATGCTGTTTAAGCGAGCGTGGCAGGAACATGCCGGATTAGGAGCTATGTAAGGAGGGAAGGACTTGGCTGATAGAAAAGATGATCAATTACATGAACCTCACAATCAAGGATTCCGTGAGCAGTCTGCTAAAAAGGAGCAGGATGAGCAGTTTTTGCGCAAGCGTCTGGAACAATTAGCGCGGAGAGAACGCATGTCTCATGCTCATGAGAATCATCAAGGATATGGCCCAGGCCCAGGAGCGCCCATACCACCGCCTCCGATGTATGGAGCAATGCCGCAGAAGAAGAGCAAGTTTCTTTCTTTGTTTTTGTCCTTCATTTTCCCTGGAGCAGGTCATTTCTACTTAGGGTTAATGCAGCGCGGGCTGCTTATTATGATGATGCTGGCCTTGGATATCGTAGCTATCGTGTATTTTACAGCAATAGATGCCAAAGTGAATGTACCGCTTGTCGTATTGTTAGGATTAATGCTGCCGGTGATTTACTTTTTTAATTTGTTTGATGCCTTGCAATGTACGGAACGTGTCAATCATCAAGCGATGTTTGGTGGCATAGAGCCGACCAGACAAGGGCCGCTCTTAGGGCTTTTTCTTCTGTTCGGGGGAATAGTTATGCTGCTATTAACCGTAGATCCAGCGTGGCTTCGTTGGTTCTTTACGTATGCGGGATCCTACGCCGGAGCGGCTCTTCTTATTGGTGGCGGTATCTTTCTGCTTGTGAAGGAATCGAATAAGAGACGCTGACGGACAACCGAAGGAGATGGTCTTCAGTGGTTAAGGTAGGGAGAATTACTGCTTCGCTGCTGCTTGTCGCTGTCGGAATCATGCTGCTCAGCGATCAGTTGTTTGGATATCATACATTGCGATTGTTATTAACATGGTGGCCCTTGTTATTTATTATATGGGGGATCGAATATATTTGGACTGGCGTGTACCACAGCAAGCGGGGGGATAATCGTCGTCTGCGCTTGGATTTTTTAGGCATGTTCGTTTCTGTTTTTATTGCAGTCTCCGTCTTCATGATTTCTCAGCCTTCCCTGTTCCGGGATTGGGTACGAGGAATTCAGTTCGACTTCTCCATGATGAAGGAGATGGCAGGTGATAATGGGATAAATGTCCGGTTGCCGAAGCTGGAACATTCGATATCAGGGGATATATCGAAGCTCGTTGTTCGCAATGACAATGGGGAGATTCGGATTCAGACTGGGAATGTAGAGAATATGGATGTTGAGCTAAGTGCAATTGTAAGCGGAGTGGATAGAGAGCAGGCGCAATCGCTGGCTAACCAGTCTGGAGCAACCATCGATAATAATCCTTCCGAACATACATTGACGATTACCGCGAACGGCTCGAAATTTGCAGTAGGGAATCGGCCAATCCGCATTGATATGATCATCACCATTCCGGCTCATGTTATGTGGAAGACGGATGTGATGACGAATAATGGGGATATCGCGATCCATGATATGAAAGCCGAAGCAGTGGCGAAGAGCAACAATGGTGATATTAAGCTGCTTAATATTGAAGCCCCAGTACAGGGAGAGACACTGAATGGTAATCTCTTTGTGCAAAATATACGCGGTGATGCCAAAGTATCTACCATGCGTGGGGATATTACGATGTACGACATCAATGGGAAGTCGATGGCGGATACGAAATCAGGAGATATCGACATTCATGAATCGGCTGGTGCAGTCCAAGCAGAGACCTTGAGTGGAGACATGCTTGTTGAGTCAGAGAACATCGGCGGCAACTGGAAATTGCAGAATATGGCGGGCGATACCGCCATTGGCATACCAGAGGGGGCTGATGTTACATTGCAAGCGATGAATCGTTTTGGAGACATCGATATAGATTCGGAATTTCCCTTTCATGTCGTAAAGAATAAAGTAGAGGGTACAATAGGAAATGCTACGTATCAAGTCAATTTGGACACGAATGGTGACATAAGCATACGAAAACGGTAACAGCGCGACGTATTAAGGATTGACAAAACAAAAAACTTCCACGTACAATGGACATATAGAGATTATTTTCTGAGAATCGTTACAATCTACGATTTGTTGGGATAACCCGTATAGAACTAATGTGAGCGTAGAAGGCGGTGGACAAGATGAAAACGCGGGTTCAACATGCATTGGGACATCTGAAAATGTCCGGAGTACGCATCACGCCACAGAGACATGCGATATTGGCTTACTTGATGGATGCGATGAATCATCCGACAGCAGATGAAATATATCGAGCACTCGAGCCGGATTTTCCGAGCATGAGCGTTGCTACCGTATATAACAACTTGAAGTTGTTTATTGAAGCGGGGCTCGTTCATGAGTTGACATATGGGGACAGTTCTAGTCGATTTGATGCCAATGTAACAGATCACTATCATGCCATTTGCGAGCGATGCGGCAAAATTGTTGATTTCGCTATTCCTGAATTAATGGAATCGGTGGAGAAATCGGCTGCAGAGGCTACTGGTTTTAACGTACGCGGACATCGGATGGAAGTGTATGGTGTATGTCAATCCTGTGTGGAATCGACTAAGGAGCAATAGGTGATGGTCGATATTCAATACAATGCAGAAATGTAAATGCGCGCGGCAGTTCATGCTTGCGCGCTTTTTTATTTTATCGAATCCAATGATGGAGTCTGAAGAAGTAGGAGTTGACTATATGAGAAGCAATGGAGTGGGGAGAGGTGCTCCGCATTATCGAACCGGCGGAAAGAACCGTAAAAAAGGGAAGGGAGGAGGATGTCTCTTTATTCTGATTGGACTCGCCATCCTGGCAGCGAGCGTGTGGAAAGGATGGGATGGTATCAGGGATTGGTTACCTGGTCAGAATAAGGCTGACTCCCAGATCTCTCAGGTAGATCAGCCCTTGATCTGGGACGGTGCCTGGACGGGATATGGGACGAAAGGCAAAGGTGAGAATCTGCTCATACCTGTTCAGGCATTGTCTGATAAGCTTTCTATTGTGTATGAGAATAGGTCCGCAACCGTCATTATGACAAGTTCTAAGGACGTTGCTTCAGTTGCGCTTGGACACTCAACGGGAAGCTTGAATGGTCGAGCTAAACAGTGGTCAGCTGCTGCTGAACAAATTGGCGGCGACATTTATGTTCCAATGACTGCGTTGAAGGAAGTATACGGCTTGCGTGCGAAGCAGTACACTTCGAATGGTGCGGTTCAACTAAGCACACCGGGGCAGACTCTTCAACAGGGGATCGTCATTCAGCAAAAGGATGATGCCAAAATAGCCTTGCGTGAAAATGCTAGTAAGCAAGCTCCCTCCTTAGAGAAGCTTGCAAGTGGAACGCAAGTCACGGTCTGGGGTGAAGAAGGAGACTGGCTCCGGATTGAGGCGGAAGGCGGCAATGTCGGTTATGTTGCTAAAGACGAGATTCAGCGTAAGGGAAGTGTAGCAGTTCCTTCAATCTCGCCAGCGCCTGTTCCTGCGTTTGTAAAGGAGAAGCGACCAGTAAGCTTGGCTTGGGAAGCTGTGTACTCGCGTAATCCGGATCCAACCAAGCTGCCCGCGATGCCGGGGACGAATGTCATAAGCCCTACGTGGTTCAGCTTGGCTGATAACGAGGGAAATGTGGATGAGAAGGCAGATCCGCGTCTTGTACAATGGGCGCATCAGAATGGGAAGCAGGTATGGGCGCTGTACAGCAACAGCTTTGATCCAGACCGAACTACAGCTTCGCTTGCAACCTTCGACAAACGTAACCGAACGATAGAACAATTGGTTAAGCTCGCAGAGAAATACAAAGTTGACGGCATTAATATTGACTATGAGAACGTAAATGTTGAAGACCGCGATAATTTAACGCAGTTTGTACGAGAACTTACTCCTCGTCTACATGCGAAGGGTCTTGTTGCATCGATTGATGTGACGGCGAAGTCTGGGAGCGGTAGATGGTCGCAATTTTTGGATCGGGAACAGCTGGCGCGTTCCGTCGACTTCATGATGGTTATGGCTTACGATGAACATTGGGCGACAAGTCCAACTGCTGGTTCTGTTGCATCCTTGCCATGGACAGAGAATGCTATGAAGCGAATTATGGAAGAGGATAATGTGCCTCCGCATAAGCTCGTGCTTGGAATGCCGCTATACACACGGATATGGACAGAGACAACTGAAGGCGGAGAAGTGAAAGTATCCTCTAAGGCTGTTGGTATGCAGAAAGTTCAAGATTTGATTCAGGATCGTAAGTTGAAGCCTGTTTATTCGGAGAGTGCAGGCCAGCATTATGTCGAATATGAGGAGGAAGGCGCAACTCAGAAAATATGGATCGAGGATAAACAATCGATTCAATCTCGCATTCAAATGGCAGAACGTCTAAAGCTCGGCGGAGTCGCTGTATGGGCCCGAAGCTTCGCCAATGAAGGCATATGGAACGTTCTTCGATATCGAAACTCTTAATCACGCAATGATACTTTTTATAAGTTAGAAATAAGAAAACCGTCTATCTAATCAGATAGGCGGTTTCTTCGTTAAGTCTGTTATATTCGGTTCACTCTTGCGAGTGAGGCTCGTGAAAACATAGATGTCAGGTCTTGGTGTTGTGGGAATCAACGAGTCAATGCGTGAGAAATCTCTTTGTAAGTCATTCTTCCCTCACTTTGATACGGTAACATCCTTCTTACTGTCTTGATCTAAGTTGCTCTCTGGGGCGATGTTTTCTGCGGTTGCCTTGTCCGGATCAAGGGTAAGAATCGTTCTACAGAACATGCAGCGATCCGTTCTGCCGAGTATTTTGGTCTGGCGACCACACTCTGGACATTCAAGAATTACAGCACTAGTGGACAACATGCCAGCCCAGAAGTAAATCGCGACACTTCCCAAGAGGAGTATCATTCCCAGTACCATGAATACTCCAGCGAAGGGGCGTCCTTGTATGCCCCACATGAGAATGCCGGATGTGCCGAGCACCATCATTCCCATTCCGGCTAATGTAAGTACAAGTCCCCACAATCGAAACTCATTGATTTTACTTGTTCTAAAAAGACGTTGTTTCATCGCAGCCTCTCCATTTCAAGATTGAAAATGTTTTCGAAGGAAGAAGGAAAGAGAGTTTCTATGTAGAATTATAAACTATCATTTGATGTAAAAGAAAGCCAAAAAAGCGTGGGGTCGAGAATGAAACATGTATTGGATAACTCCATAGATCAATTAATTGGTGCGACTACAGTCAGCGGTCTTTATATATTGGATCGCAGCCAATTGGATGCTGATATGCACCAATATATTGATTGGGATCGCTATGTGCTGGTTGTTGATGAAGCGTGTCCGTCCCATCCTTTTGAGTCGATGGAAGTATCGGCCGATGACAGCTCAGTTGCACGCTGGATTTGCATCCACCCAGATAGGTGGGAGGAATGGATCGTTTCGGATGAGGCGAGGTCACTGCTTCCGTTTTACGGGCGTGGCAATATTCGCGTTGATCGCGATGGATTGCTTGCAAGTTGGCAGGAAAGATTGATTCAAGAAGAGAAGACTCCGAACCAGATGCAATACATGAAGACATATGCGCTGTTTTTGGAGGCATATAATCAAGCGAAGCATTTACGGAAGCTGGAATACATGCTAGACGCTTATCGATGTGTGGATTTCGCATTCTATTATTGGGCGTCGCTTGCCATAATGGAGCAAGGAGAGATGCCTAGACAAGCGTTATGGCAGCAAGTGAAGAAGTTAAATCTAGGTGTCTATAAGATGTACGAAGAATTCACTGCAAGCTCTGAGACGATGCCGCAGCGAATTGAACTTGCGTTGCTTGCTTGCGAGTTCTCTCTCTCATCGAAGAGTGTAGAATGCTGCGCTCCATTGCTGAATTGGCTGAAGCAAGCGAAGGGGCCAGTTCCGATATCGGATATTATGCAGCACCAAGAATTCAAGTGGATGGCCGGTTATATGCCAGCTCTACTAAATAAGCTTACACATCGCGGTTGTGTGAAGGAACGTTTGATTGAGCATGCTAGTCCATATGGCAAGCTAGGGTATACTCGGGCCTATGAATGGGCTGGTTGACGGCTGCACAATCACAGAAAGTTGAGTCGCTGCATGACAGCTCATGCAGCGTTTTAACTTTTTTTAAATAAAGTGTTGACTTGGGTTTGAAATATATGATACATTAATACTCGCCTCTTCGAGAGAAGCACTTCGAACGAAAGCTGAATAAGCAATCATTCGGAAGCTCGAAAAAAGAATTTAAAAAAAGTGCTTGACTCTAAGAAGTGAACATGATATATTATAAAAGTCGCCGCCGACAAAGCGGTGAGAAAAAGAAAGTAACTAAGAGATTGGTTACTGACTAAGATTGTTCTTTGAAAACTGAACAACGAGCAACGTTTGTGAATGAGGTAGAAATACCTCGTCAAAAGATATGAGCAGTTCAAACTTAACTTTAACGGAGAGTTTGATCCTGGCTCAGGACGAACGCTGGCGGCGTGCCTAATACATGCAAGTCGAGCGGGCTTGAAGGAGTGCTTGCA
>NZ_JAMAVT010000119.1:0-249 GCF_023713665.1 Paenibacillus sp. MER 180
TGTAGAACAGCGCTTTCTCATGCGCTACAAAATGTGGCCCCAGCCCTGCATCCTCCAGTTGCCGCGGTGTTGCATCCTTCGTCATCTTATATACCATCGTGGCGATCATTTCGAGGTGAGCAAATTCCTCGGTCCCAATATCCGTCAACAACCCAATTACTTTATCTGGTATCGTATACCGTTGGTTCAAGTAGCGCAGCGCCGCTGCCAGCTCTCCATCCGCTCCCCCATATTGCTCCATCAACAGCT
>NZ_JAMAVT010000120.1:0-249 GCF_023713665.1 Paenibacillus sp. MER 180
CTGTTCTAAGTAAGATTGTTTATTTAAAAGAACGTGGCGGCAGATGGCACAATAAGCCTGATGATTTCGAATTAGAATTGCATCCTATATTGCCGCGTCATCACTGATAACATGATGGCGCGAATTCCTCGGTCCCAATATCCGTCAACAACCCAATTACTTTATCTGGTATCGTATACCGTTGGTTCAAGTAGCGCAGCGCCGCTGCCAGCTCTCCATCCGCTCCCCCATATTGCTCCATCAACAGCT
>NZ_JAMAVT010000121.1:0-235 GCF_023713665.1 Paenibacillus sp. MER 180
GTTAGCGGCGGACGGGTGAGTAACACGTAGGTAACCTGCCCATAAGACTGGGATAACCCACGGAAACGTGAGCTAATACCAGATAGGCATTTTCCTCGCATGAGGGAGATGAGAAAGGCGGAGCAATCTGCCACTTATGGATGGACCTGCGGCGCATTAGCTAGTTGGTAAGGTAACGGCTTACCAAGGCGACGATGCGTAGCCGACCTGAGAGGGTGATCGGCCACACTGGGAC
>NZ_JAMAVT010000122.1:0-230 GCF_023713665.1 Paenibacillus sp. MER 180
CTTAGAATTCTCTTCCCACCTACCTGTGTCGGTTTGCGGTACGGGCAGCTTCACCTGGCTAGAGGCTTTTCTTGGCAGCATGAAATCAAGACCTTCGGTACTATAATTTTCCCTCCCCATCACAGCCTAGCCTTAATGATGTGCGGATTTGCCTACACATCGGCCTCACTGCTTGGACGAGCATCCATCAGCTCGCGTCCCTATCCTTCTGCGTCCCCCCATTGCTCATA
>NZ_JAMAVT010000123.1:0-230 GCF_023713665.1 Paenibacillus sp. MER 180
CTTAGAATTCTCTTCCCACCTACCTGTGTCGGTTTGCGGTACGGGCAGCTTCACCTGGCTAGAGGCTTTTCTTGGCAGCATGAAATCAAGACCTTCGGTACTGTAATTTTCCCTCCCCATCACAGCCCAGCCTTAATGATGTGCGGATTTGCCTACACATCGGCCTCACTGCTTGGACGAGCATCCATCAGCTCGCGTCCCTATCCTTCTGCGTCCCCCCATTGCTCATA
>NZ_JAMAVT010000124.1:0-230 GCF_023713665.1 Paenibacillus sp. MER 180
TATGAGCAATGGGGGGACGCAGAAGGATAGGGACGCGAGCTGATGGATGCTCGTCCAAGCAGTGAGGCCGATGTGTAGGCAAATCCGCACATCATTAAGGCTAGGCTGTGATGGGGAGGGAAAATTACAGTACCGAAGGTCTTGATTTCATGCTGCCAAGAAAAGCCTCTAGCCAGGTGAAGCTGCCCGTACCGCAAACCGACACAGGTAGGTGGGAAGAGAATTCTAAG
>NZ_JAMAVT010000125.1:0-226 GCF_023713665.1 Paenibacillus sp. MER 180
CCTGGTGCCTAGGCATCCTCCGTGTGCTCTTACTAGCTTAACCTAGTATGCTCATTGCTGAGCGTATATCAACTAAAAGGATGATTCTAAGACACTTAACTTTCGCGATTCAGTTTTCAAGGTACAATGTTATAAAACTTATTTGGTGGAGCCAAGCGGGATCGAACCGCTGACCTCCTGCTTGCAAGGCAGGCGCTCTCCCAGCTGAGCTATGGCCCCATAATGG
>NZ_JAMAVT010000126.1:0-217 GCF_023713665.1 Paenibacillus sp. MER 180
TGCTCCGCTGTTATTGCCCCTTGACTCACATGCTCCGAGCTTATCGCTCCTTGGCTCACGTGCTCCGAGCTTATTGCCCCTTGACTCACATGCTCCGCTGTTATTGCCCCTTGACTCACATGCTCCGAGCTTATCGCTCCTTGGCTCACGTGCTCCGAGCTTATTGCCCCTTGACTCACATGCTCCGCTGTTATTGCCCCTTGGCTCACATGCTCCG
>NZ_JAMAVT010000127.1:0-214 GCF_023713665.1 Paenibacillus sp. MER 180
TCCAAACCAAACGATTGCTCGTTGTCAGTTTTGAAAGAACAGTTATGTTTCTTTCACTTGTACCTTGAAAACTGAATCGCGAAAGTGAAGTGTCTTAGAATCATCCTTTTAGTTGATATACGCTCAGCAATGAGCATACTAGGTTAAGCTAGTAAGAGCACACGGAGGATGCCTAGGCACCAGGAGCCGATGAAGGACGTGGCGAACAACGAAA
>NZ_JAMAVT010000128.1:0-200 GCF_023713665.1 Paenibacillus sp. MER 180
TGGAGGTAGAGCACTGATTGGATGCGGGGCCCGCCAAGGGTTACCAAGTTCAGTCAAACTCCGAATGCCATGTACTTATATCCGGGAGTCAGACAGTGGGTGCTAAGGTCCATTGTCAAGAGGGAAACAGCCCAGACCATCAGCTAAGGCCCCTAAATGTATGGTAAGTGGGACAGGATGTGGAGTTGCCCAGACAACCA
>NZ_JAMAVT010000012.1:0-216558 GCF_023713665.1 Paenibacillus sp. MER 180
GACTTCCCTGCTCGGTACGAGCATCTTCGCAAATTGCACTCAAACGATTGAACCGCCGTATACCGAACGGTACGTACGGTGGTGTGAGAGGTCGGCTACTCAATTAATGGGTAGCCTCCTACTCGATTCCTACGAACATCGCTTATAGTTAGATGAGCTCCCGATTGTTGTCGTTCTCCGTATAGATGGATATTAGAACGATGGCAGTGTCATCACCGATGTTTTTCACCAAATGGGGTGTACATGCGTTCCAACTGAAGGAATCACCTTTTTCAAATTCAGCCGCGTCTTCTCCCTGCTCCGCGTAGATTCTTCCCTCAATGACAATATGAACCTCCTCACCTTCATGCGCATGTGGAGCAATCCCCGTCGAAGCCCCTGGAGGAAACTCAACGACCATCATCCTTACGTTCTTCGTAGAGCTTAAGTGCTGCACTGTTAACTTATCAGAACCGCTTGTCGTAATGCTTCGCTCATCTTTACGAACAATATTCATCCGATCTTCTTTCTTTAATAGCAAGTAAGCTAAAGGTACTTTTAGTGCTTTTGCGATGTTTTCTAGAGTTGATATGGAAGGGGAAGTCTTATTAGTTTCCACTTGACTCATGAATCCTTGTGATAGACCAGTTTCTTCGCAGATTTGAGCAATAGTTATATTTTTTCGTTTTCGGATAGCACGTATTGTGGAGCCAATATCCATAGGACTGCACCTCTTTAATATTAGTGATAACAAATATAATTATATATTAGCAATTTTTTTGTTGACACGCTACTTGCTTTTGATTAGTATTACTAATATGAATTTTATTTCTTTATGACTAATATTATTTTGAGGGTGATTTGTTTGACGAAGACAGCTGCAGTAACAATTATTATGCGTGTAGTGCTAGGAATCATATTTATGTTTCATGGTATCGCGAAATTTCAAATGGGCATGACTAATGTTGAGGCGTGGTTCAGTTCCATTGGTATCCCTGGATTTGCGGCTTATATCGTGGCGCTGCTTGAGCTTGTGGGCGGTATTATGCTGATAGCGGGATTGTTTACCCGTTATGTATCGGCGTTATTCGTAGTAATGCTTATTGGTGCAATACTGACTGCAAAACTCTCCGCCGGACTTCTTGGCAATGCTCAGATGGCTGGCTATGAGTTGGATCTTGGATTTATGATGGTTTCTTTATACCTTGCAGTGGCCGACCGGTCGCCATTCTCGCTTGACCGCATTATTATGGCAGGAAAAGCGTCTCAAAAAGGGTGGTTCAAATGACTCCGTTTTACCAATATGACGTTCACCTGCCTGCCAATGTAGTACCGAATAAGAAATACCCGGTTATTTTTACGCTGCACGGTAAAGGTTCTAATGAAAGAAATATGTTTGGCTTGGTAGCACCTATAAGTGATGATTTGATTGTCATTGGGATTCGCGGTAATCTACCGCTTGGTGCAGGATATCAATATTACGAACTGAAAAGTTTGGGCAATCCCATTCGAGAGATGTTTGATGAGGCGGTAAAACAACTTGAAGCTTTCATTCAATATGCGATGGATAAGTATCCGATCGATCCGGACAAATGTTACTTGCTCGGCTTCAGTCAAGGCGCCATTTTATCCATGACGCTTGCACTTACAATGGGAGATCAACTAAAGGGAATCGTTGCGTTGAATGGATACATTCCTGACTTTGTAAAGACGGAATATTCACTTCGAAGTCTGAATAATGTATCGGTATTTGTCTCGCACGGTGAGTATGATTCCGTATTCCCAGTCAGGATCGTGCATGAAACGGCGACATATTTAAAGGAACACACGCAACGAATCACATTAAAGATATACCCGACCGACCATGGCGTTTCGGAAGAAAATCAACGTGATGTTCTGGATTGGCTTAGGTGGGATGCTGGTTTAACCATTAACAGGGTATAAAAGTTGTTTCGTTCATAATAAGACATAAACATTGGTTAAAAGAGGAGTTGTGTTAATGCCTGCTGTTAAGGAGTTTGATCCCAAAGTCATTTCTCTTCTACAAGAGAGAATTAAAATGATCAATACGGAAAACGGTGCCATTTATCTGGTCGGGCCAATAAACCTTCCGATTAATTTGCGGGGGGAGACCGTTCAGTTTAAATGGTATTGCTGGTTGAATTGCAGCGAGGTAACGGAAGATTTTGAGCATATTGTTGCCAAATTATCGAATGTGAATTTAGCTGAATTTCAACAATCGAGTGTGCTGGTGCACGGAGACTTCGAGAATGTAGATCATGCTTTAATCCGGTTCCATTCCATTTGCCACACGGGGGATATTTTCGGCAGCAAACGCTGTGATTGCGGATATCAGCTAGAGCAGTCATTGGTGCATATTGCCGAACATGGAACTGGCGCGCTGTTTTATCTTGCCAACCACGAAGGCAGAGGGATCGGGCTTTTCAGTAAAGCGCTGGCTTATATCCTTCAGCAAAATGGTTACGATACCGTAGATGCCAATCTTAAACTTGGATTTGTTGACGATGCCCGTGACTATAGTGATGCGATACAAGTACTAAATGTCCTTCGGACCAAACCGGTTACACTAATAACCAATAACCCTAAAAAGATTGATGCGCTTCGAAACGCAGGCATGGCAGTGGAAGATCGGGTACAGCTTTGGGGGGATGTATCGGAATATAATGAAAAATACTTAAAAACCAAAATCGAGCGGTCGGGACATATAAACGAAGGGAATGGCTCCTGCAACAATGATGAATAACCATGAATTCTATATGCGGCTGGCCATACAGAATGCAAAGGTCATGAAGGGGCAGACTGATCCCAACCCGCTTGTAGGGTCTGTGATTGTCAACGAAAACCGCATCGTGGGCATCGGGGTTCATATGAAGGCAGGCGAACCCCATGCCGAAATCCATGCGATCCGCATGGCTGGAGAGCTTACGCGGGGAGCGACCATCTATGTGACGCTTGAGCCTTGTTCCCATTATGGCAGAACAGGGCCATGCGCAGTTGCTATTGTTGAAGCAGGCATTAAAAAAGTGGTGATCGCAGCACTTGACCCTAACCCGCTCGTTTCGGGGAGAGGGGTGGATATACTCCGGGAGGCAGGAATCGAAGTCATCACGGGAGTATGTGAAGAAGAATCTTACCAAATGAATGAGGTTTTCAATAAATTCATTGTCCAGCATATTCCGTTTGTAACTTTAAAAACAGCTATCACGATGGATGGGAAAATCAATAGCTACTCTTCCGATAGCAAATGGATTACTTCAGAAGCGGCTCGGGAAGATGTCCACGTTCTTCGCAATCAGAATGCCGCGATCTTAGTTGGCGTCAACACGGTGCTTATAGATGACCCCGAGCTTACAACAAGGTTACCTAACGGTAGGAATCCGATACGCGTGGTTTTGGATTCCTCTTTACGGTTACCTTTGGATGCTAAGGTGGTTATAGATGGAAAAGCCCCCACTTGGGTGTTCACAACAACTTCTCACGACGTCGAGAAGAAGGCGGCATTAGAAAAGGCAGGTGTTAAAGTCTTTGTTACGGAACAGACGGGCAGGGTCAATCCAATCGAAGTTATTCAGCTTTTGGGCAGGGAGATGATTTCTTCCGTTTTGATAGAAGGCGGGGGTGAAATCAATGCAGCCTTTTTTGAGAATAAACTCATCGACAAAGTCATTATTTACATGGCTCCGAAGCTGATAGGTGGTCGGAATGCATCGTCCTTTCTCGGCGGGAGAGGGATCGAAAAGATGAGTGGCGCTGTAGAGCTTCACAATGTCAGTGTGCAGCCATTAGGTAAAGATTTTAAATTTGTGGGTTACCCATATGCAAAAGCCCAGCACCGGTAAGGTACTGGGCCGTTATTTTCTTCTCTAAAAACATGTAAATGACACAATGCTTCTTAAATCGACTCCAGTAAACATCCATCCAAAACCGGTCCATCTAAAACCTGCAACGGATCTACGTCCTACAAAGGTCGGGAAGAACCAGAACGAGTTCCCATTTCTCAACCACACATACGTGTTGCGGAATAAACAACCGGAAATAGCTCCGGGGTCGATGGCGAACGCTGTAGCTGGGGGTTGTGGTGGTGCAAATTGTGGAGGAGGGGATGATGGTGCCTGCTGTATTCCTTGTGGTCCTTGAGGCGACATAAATGCCATAAGATTTCACTCCTTAGATTAGGCTTGATCAGGCCTATATTAATGAAATGGCGAGTAAATTGAACAGCACTAGGGGCAAGACGAAATCATTTTGGAAACCAGGAACAAAACCGCGACTAGTCCCATGGCTTGGAAGTCGTAAGTATAAAATTCCTCTTTCACAGTGGATAAGCAACCCTTCAAAAACATCGCCATCCATCGTCTCCACTAGAACAAGTTTATTCATATGGTTGCGGCATATATTTCCTATGTGATCTTGAATGGATCTTACGTTATGCATAGTCGTTGGATCCATTCGATACAGTGTTTGTTCTTGTTGCCCCTGTTGTTGCAAGCTCATGGTCGTGACCTCCAATTTAGATTTGTTCATTTTCTCCATCGTATGCAGATGCCTATAGGGGAGTGACGATCTATTCAGAAGATGAGGGGTAGCTTGTTGAAAGCAATAAAGGTACCTTGTACGATATTAATGAAGCATCTCTCACGTATATAAAATAAGGTATACCTGAAAAACCCGACCTCTCAAGCGGCCGGGTTTTTCTATGTGTAAAGGGAAAAATTCTATTTTGCATTCTTATCTGGCTGATGAATCCCAAAAGTATTTCCCTCGGTGTCAATATAATACCCCTGCCATGCCATTCCGGGTAGTGCATGCTTCGGCAATGCGACTTTTCCTCCTAGCTTTAGAATTTTTGTTTCAGTAGAATCGTAGTCTTCCACTCCCATTGTACATGCATAGCCATTCAAAGGCTGACCTGATTCAGGGGTAGTGCCTTTACGTTGCATCAAAGCCCCGTTAATGCCCAGTTCATTTGCATCCCCAGTCGTAGCTCCGAAATAGGGCATTCCAGCATAATCGCTCCAATCCTCAAATGTCCATCCAAATACCTCTCCATAAAATTTCTTAGCACGTTCCATGTCATCTACATGAATTTCAAAATGAACGATTCTGCCCATGATTACCTCCTACGTTTTGATTTTCTAAAATCCTATTATGCATGCTTTTTGTTTCCCCTAGATCATTATTGTAAATACGCAAAAAAATAATACATTTCATAATATGATCAGTTAAAGGAGAAGATTTACACATTACAGGTGTATAAAGAAATGTTAGAGGATCTAAGGTTGGTTTCTGTTCACTTTGTTATTAATAAAATATGTGTCATAAGATTCCTTGAACGTGTATCCCAGCTTTTTTGCTAGCTCAACAGACTCAGCATTCGCCGCATCCCAACTCGGGTATTTCCCTCTATCCAGACAATCTAAAATCAGTACAGAGGCAACAGTTGCTGCAAGTCCCTTCCTTCTATGGTTAGGGTGACTCGCAATTTCGATCTCGATTCCGTCATCATAGATGCTAAATGATGTTGCCGCAGAAACAACCTGCCCTTTATGTAAAATAGCATACCCGATTCCTCTTTCCATAAAATCATCAATCGAATCAAACTGACTGACAAAGTCTTCTGAGAGCTCATGTAAGGAAGGGGCGCTAGCTATCTCTTTATCGATTTTTTTAATTTCATATTCTTCAGGTAATGCAGACAGTAGACTCTGTATGTGTGCTCTATCCAAATCCCCAGAATCTTTTTTAAATCTGAATCGCTGAAATTTCTCATAGGATCCTTTGTAAACCGTTTCTATCCGCTTTTTCCATCCATCCGAATCAACAATTGCAAGCGTAAATTCAGGAAGATTGTGAAGTAATTCTTCAGATTCTTCTGCGCTGGGGTTCCCCGCATAAAACACAAAAATCCCCACAGTGATTTGAGCAACAGTTGGATTCTCAAGGTTGTCTACCCAAGCGTCACCCATATGTCCTTGGAGATAAGAGAGAACAATCGTGCTATCCATATGTTCGAACATAGGCACCAATTTTTGTCTTACATTGTGATCTGCTTTATAAATCATTCAATTCCTTCTTTCTAATAATAGTTTCCTGTATTACCATATCATGCACCCACCGATATTGCTATATTAGGATTCCGGCCATGGCCAGTTAAGCAGCTGCAAAAATGCGAAAAAGGGAATATACAGGTCATTTCAAATGACTTTGTATATCCCCTTTGTATGAGAACTGCTCAACTTGTTATGTACAAATTAGAACAGCTTCTTGATCGAATCAAAAACACCGCTGGCTTTATCTACGGTCAATTTCGCTTTTACACCCTCGATCAATGCATTGATCTGATCATTTGGCAGGTCAATCCCTATTACAGATTCGATCGCCGAGACAGGATCACTCATAAATTTAGATGAGAAGTCTGGGTCGTTTTTGACTTTAGCAACGACTTCTTCAATTTTTGCTTTGATATCCATGTGCAATCCCTCCTTTGGATTTGTACTAATTTCATTCTTCGCTATTATACTAGAACTTATTCGTTAAGTAAAAAGCGGGGGATTGTTTGGGAAAAGATATGGCGCCAACTTCGCTGCAATCACTTGATGGCCCCTGTTGTTCGGGTGTATCGGCAAAAATCCACCCAGTGCATCTTCAATCTTTCCATGTTGAAATCCATAGATAAGCTCGGCCTGCTTCCTTTCAAACCACTTATGGGCGGGAGCTACCGTAACATTAAAATGATTGGAAATTTCACTGATTAGAAGGTTTAATTTGCTTACCGCATCAACGGCAAGAGGGCTTTTGGGAAATGGATTGTATTGGGTGCAGCAAACGATTCGAGCACAGCTTCCTGCTTGAATTGTAGTGAAAATGGAGCTTAAATTGCGTTCATAGTTTGCAATCATATGTTTTACTTCCGGTGCTGTTTTAGATCTAAGCGCGGCTAGTGCCGTGTTCGCTAAGTCCACCCCGCCAATCCATACCGAAACGACAGAGGAATGGCTGATTACAGGGGCCCCGCGCCAAATCAAAGCATCCAATAGATTATAGCTGTTCCAACCAGGCTGAGCCAGAACAAAGCCTTGGGCTCTGCATGATTTTGAATGTAACGCAGAGACGATCAATCGGGGATAAGACTGTGCTAGTGAAGAAGCATTTTCCCCAAATGTGATGGAGTCCCCAAGAGCCGTATAGATCATAATGATATCACCCGTTCCACTCTTTATCATAAAGACAACGTCAACCACCAGATGAAAACAATAACAATGATAACGTTTGACTGAATGCTCGTGTATTTTCGTCACATACAGCCTAGAAACATTATATTGCGGCTGCGTATTAGTTGTGAATCAGGAATGTATGATTCGGAATGTAGAGGTAAAGGTGAAAGTGGTCTGTACCTTTCTAAAAATTAGTAGAGCGGAATGACCATTTTATGGTATCTTATTTTTGTGATTGATGTCATTAACTGGGGGATACCTAAGGATGATCGGGAACGCGACGGAGAAAGAACGTACTATTTTTGATCATGTCGGAAGCACTATCAAGACAGAAGATCGAGAGATTCGAATCCTTGCCAAATATGAGGAGCCCTTGGTTGTGGTACTAGGAAATGTCCTTAGTAATGAAGAGTGCGATGAACTGATTGAACACTCAAGAGATCGGCTGCAGCGCTCCAAAATCGGAGAAGACCGTTCAGTCAATCAAATTAGAACGAGCAGTGGAGTATTTTGTGAAGACAGTGAGTCGGTCGCAAGGATTGAGAAGCGAATCGCTCATATCATGAATATTCCGATCGAGCATGGTGATGGTTTGCAAGTGCTGCTCTATACCCCCGGTCAGGAGTATAAACCGCATTATGATTACTTCGCTGAGACGAGTCGGGCAAGTGGCAATAATCGAATTAGTACACTAGTTATGTATCTGAATGATGTGGAGGAAGGCGGAGAAACGACCTTCCCTAAGCTTAATTTATCCGTGTTCCCTAATAAAGGCATGGCGGTCTACTTCGAATATTTTTACAGTAATCCTGAATTAAACGAACTTACCCTGCATGCAGGTACACCTGTAAGCAAAGGCGAAAAGTGGGTCGCCACGATGTGGATGAGAAGACAAACCTTTCGAATTTCATAGGTTTGGAAGGAATGCCCTTGCCCTTTGCCGAAATATTCCTTGATTACATACAAATCATTGGATTCGGAGGGATAGGTTATGTCAGTAATCATCACAAAAGCTCGACCTGATTAGGTCTGAGCTTTTTTAATACCCAACAAAAGCGTTAAGGGATACTTATTAAACCCTTCCATGTATTCAAGTTTTTTAGGGCAAAAGTCCTTTTTTAATAGATTGGTTTATGTTAACATTTAACAGACAGGCAGTCGGTCTACTAAAGAAAGAGGTATATGGATGAGAATTGTAAAAGAAGCCGAAGAGCGTAGAAATGAAATTCTTGACGCAGCGGATGAGCTTTTTGGCCTGAAAGGCTTTGACGGTGCAAGTACAAACGATATCCTCGATAAGGTCGGGATTGCACGTGGGACCTTATATCACCACTTTAAATCGAAGGAGGATATATTAGACGCGCTGATCGAGCGTTACAATGTCCGTCTATTAGGTGCGGCGCAGGATATTGCTGCTGACAAGAGCATCCCTGTAGTCGAGCGTATTATCCGTGTAGTGATGGCGCTGAACATAAGCGGTGGGAGCAGCAAGGAGATAATGGAGCATATTCACAAGCCGCAGAACGCACTTATGCATCAGAAAATACAGAAGGTCATCATTAACGGCGTTACGCCGATACTGGCGGAAATTATCCGCGAAGGTATCCAGGAAGGCATGTTCAATACGCCATTCCCATATGAATGCATGGAGATGATCGTGATCTATGCAAATAACGTGTTGGATGATGATGTGGTTGAATTGACGGATGAAGAGCGGATGTTACGTATGCAGGCATTTGTTTATAACATAGAGAGACTGCTTGGGGCTGCAGAGGGAAGTCTAATTCACACGATGAAGATGTTCGGTAACATAAACGGAATACATGCCGAGTAGTCAAATAGAACTACATCATTCGGAAAAATTGTGAATTTTTTCTTGAGATCATGAAGGCTTCGTATCCGACCAAAACGTCCTAGTTTCAAACGGAGCCGGAACATATAAGTTCTCGTTCTATCTTCAGGGAAGATAGCCATATGACTAGTGACAGATAACAGGGAAGGGTTGCTTAGGTTACTTATGAACATCGCTGACTTATTGCTGCGATTTTGTTCTGCATGGCTTTTGTGATTCTGTACGACTTGAAATCGGTTAAGAAGTTCAAGGAACAGAGGTGACGTATGCATTTCAGGATAATCCGTAATGACATGTTGAAGAGCAAGGCAATAACCCTGACAACGATGATATTTGTTGCCGCTGCGGCAATGCTTGTCTCACTGGCGGCAATTCTCATCGTCAATCTAACAGGCGCGCTAGACACACTTATGATTCAGGCGAAAACGCCGCATTTTATGCAGATGCATTCAGGTGCACTTAACACAGCACGGCTGAATGCTTTTGCGGAGCAAGATGCTAATGTTGAAGACTTTCAAGTGCTTGAGTTTTTGAATATGGACGGCTCGCAATTCCGCTTTGGCAATCGTTCACTTGCTAATAGTGTGCAGGACAATGGTCTTACTGTCCAGAGCGAGAAGTTCGACTTCCTCTTGAATCTTGACGGCAGTCCTATCCAAGCATCCGATGGGGAACTGTACGTTCCGATCAGCTACATCAAGGACGGAATCACGAAGATTGGCGACAAGGCGAACATAAGCGGGAAGGAGTTCACGGTTGCGGGCATGCTTCGAGATTCGCAAATGAATTCCTCGTTAGCTTCTTCGAAGCGAATGCTGGTCAGCAAGCATGATTATGAGGAGTTAAAACATGCAGGGAACGTCGAGTACTTGATCGAGTTTAGACTCAAGGATTTGTCTAAGACCAGTGAATTCGAAACGGCTTATGCCTCTTCTGGACTCGAAGCGAACGGGCCAGCGATTACATATTCTCTCTTCAAAACACTTAACGCGATTTCCGACGGGATGATGATAGGAGTGATTCTTCTAGTCAGCGTACTTGTTGTAGCAATCGCATTGATGTGCATCCGCTTTACACTCCTGGCGAAGATCGAAGACGATTACCGCGAGATTGGCGTGATGAAGGCGATAGGGCTCCGCATTTCCGATATCAAGGGAATTTATCTGGTAAAGTATGCGGCGATTGCAGCGGCAGGCTGTGTGCTCGGTTATGCACTTTCTTTTGTATTCAAAGGGATGCTCCTTGAAAATATCCGCATGTATATGGGAGAAAGCGAGAACACTTCTCTTGCTATGCTGTTCGGGGTAATCGGCGTACTGCTTGTATTTGGGGCAATTATTGCTTTTGTAAATGGAGTGCTAAGACGCTTCCGGAAAATATCCGCTGCCGAAGCCATTCGATATGGAACCTCTCAGGAAAAGGCCTCGGGCGCAAAACGCTTCAATCTGAGTAACAACAAACTGTTCCATACCAATGCTTTTCTTGGTATCAAAGATGTGCTTGCGAGGAAGAAGCTATACGTTACAATGCTTGCCGTGTTGGTGATTTCGGCATTTATCATCATCGTTCCTCAGAACCTCTACAACACCATTTCCTCAAAAAGCTTCATCAAATATATGGGGATAGGCAACAGCGATATGCGCATCGATATACAGCAGACTGACCATATGTCTGAGAAGGCAGCTGAAATGCTCAAAACAATGAGCAGCGATAGCGCGATCTCCAAGTATGCGGTACTCACAACCAAAACATTTAAAGCTAAGATGGAGAATGGCTCGGAGGAAAGGGTAAAAATCGAGCTCGGAGACCATTCCGTATTCCCAGTGCAATATTCAGAGGGTACGGCTCCACGTGTAGAAGATGAAGTGGCGCTGTCGGTCATGAACGCCAAAGAGCTCGACAAAAAAGTCGGCGATACCATGACTCTGGTGATAGAAGGGAAAGAAAAAAATCTCAAGGTAAGCGGCATTTATTCTGACATTACCAATGGAGGCAAAACCGCAAAGGCGGTGTTTACCGATCAGTCGGCAGAGATGATGTGGGTTGTGATCAGTGCGGTGATTGCCGACAAATCGCTAATCGGTAGTAAAGTTTCGGAATACACGGATAAATTCCCTTTTGCAAAGGTGTCAGACATCGATGAGTTTATGGCACAGACATTTGGCTCGACAATCAGTGCTGTTGGCAAGGCATCCTATTCCGCAATTGCCGTTGCGTTGTTGATAGCGGTACTGGTTACCTTGTTGTTTATGAAACTGCTTGTTGCAAAGGATAGATACTCCATTGCCGTTATGAAGGCATTCGGTTTTACAAATTCGGATATTCAGGCGCAGTATGTGACGCGTTCCGTGTTCGTGCTGATTGTGGGCATTGTCCTTGGAACGCTTCTAGCCAATACGCTCGGAGAGATGCTTGCGGGGGCAATGGTCTCTTACTTTGGGGCGTCGGCGTTCCAATTTACGGTCAATCCACTGTCAGCATATCTGCTTAGCCCACTAATGATGATCGGTACTGTGCTTATCGCAACCATCATAGGTACATCGAGAGCAGGGCAAATCAAAATTTCCGAAAGTATAAAGGAGTAGGCATATGAAGAAGATCATTATCGGCGATCAACTCGTAAAATCTTTCGGCGAGGGTGATGAGAAGCGGAATGTTCTCGACGGTGTATCCGTTGAAATTAATGAAGGCGAATTCGTCGCGGTCATGGGACCTTCAGGATCGGGAAAATCAACACTGATGTTCGCACTGAGCGGAACAGATGGCGTAAATGGCGGTAAAGTCATCATGGACGATAAGAATTTAGCGGAGATTGGCGAGAACGAGTTGTCTGATATACGCAGAACAAAAATGGGGTTTGTCTTCCAACAGCCGACGATGTTGAAAAACCTGAATATCCTCGACAATATCATTCTTCCCTCTATGAGGGACAATCGAAAGAATGCTGCACAAATTACGGAAAAGGCAAGGGCACTCATGAAGAGGGTAGGCATTGCGGAGCTAGAAAAGCGCGACATTACACAGGTGTCGGGTGGTCAGCTTCAGCGTGCAGGGATATGCCGTGCGCTTATGAACAGTCCCAAAATTATTTTTGGCGATGAACCTACGGGTGCGCTTAATTCGAAGTCGGCACAGGAGATTATGGACATCTTTTCTAAAATCAACGAAGCAGGTACTGCTGTCATGCTTGTTACTCACGACGCCAAGGTTGCGGCACGGACGGAGCGCATTATGTTCATGCGTGATGGAGCGATTGTGAGCGAGTTGAGTCTCCCTAAGTTTACGGGGACAGATATGGACGGCAGGATCGAGCAAATTACAGTGAAGATGAGGGAAGTCGGCATCTAGTAATTGCAAAAGCGAGACATGGGGATGGAGATTTAAATCCTGTGCATAATAGAAGTTTGTAGGATTGGGAAATATACTATTATTGTAAATTAAAACAGCCGGCTGGGGAGGTCGGCTGTTTATTGTTGTTGGAATTCTCTATTATTTGTTATCTGAATTCATCCAAGTCATTACTATTAATCTTATGTAGTATTTTGTCGATAGTATATACAAGGTGACAAGTCTAGTAGCATGAAAATACGAGCATAACCCCATGGGATTTTTGTAGTGCCTTGTAGATGGTGAAGGGGTAAAATAATGACGGAATCTGTGGGCACGTATTTCAAATATTGACCTTAATTTGGTCACTAAGGTGTCTGTAGTATGCACGTTGATGGAGTGAAGAAAAGTATGCGCTTAAATCAGAAAAAACAAATTTTAGAGTTGATTACTACGATAGAAGAAGGCACTGATTATGTAATAAATAGAGGTGCGAGCAATACGACTGAAATGATGCAAGATTGCATTAATAGTTTGGTGTTCTTCGCTGATTTAATGAAAGAGGAGCAAAAAGTTCGCAGTTTAATTGAAAATGCAATTCATAATTTTGAATTATTTATAGATGGAAAAGGGACAGACTTATTATTAAAAAAAGTAAAAAAGACAATAAAAGATATAAGACTTTATATCATAAATGATGTAAAAACGGAAATAGAAATAGCGTTCATGCCTTATAAGTCCTCAATGTGGGATTCGTTAGAAAGTATATATAGAGAAGCAAAAAACGATCCGAATTGCACTTGTTACGTAGTTCCTATTCCATACTATGAAAAAAATGAGCAGGGTGAATTCATTAAGTTTTGCTATGAAGGGAACGAATTCCCAGAAGATATAGATATCACGTTATTTGAAATGTATGATTTTGAAAATAGACGTCCAGATATTATTTATATCCACAATCCGTTTGATAATTACAATAAACTTACTATGGTTAACCCTCGTTTTTTTTCAGAGAATCTAGCACAGTATACAGATATGCTAGCTTACGTACCATATTATGTGGCTGGAAGTTCTGAGAATAAAAAAATGAACTTACTACCTGCGTACAAAAATGCAACAAAGATCATTGTACAATCAAACAACACAAAAGAGGGGTATATCTCCAATGGAATAGAGCCCCATAAAATAATGAATTTAGGCTCCCCTAAACTTGACGCAATGATTATTGAAAAAAGCGAGCAGAAAGAAATTCCTTTCTATTGGGAACAAGTCATAAAAGGTAAACATGTAATTTTATTTAATACAGGAATTGCCGATCTTCTGTCCGTTGATACTTGGTTTGAACAAACAGAGCAAGTATTAAATTCCTTCATGGACTATGAACAATGTGCCTTCATTTGGCGTCCACATCCACTTACTGAAATTACAATAAAGACAATGCGTCCACATCTATGGGCTACTTTTGAAAAACTTGTAAGCAAGTTAAAACGGTCACCCAACATTATAATTGATAATAATAGTGATATTTATCCCGCTGTCACTGTTTCTGATGGTATCATAAGTGATTACAGTTCAGTTATGCTGCAGTATATTATTACGGGAAAACCCGTTCTAGGATTATTAAGTGAAGACATGAGTAAACAAGATAGATATTATTATTCTGATTATCTTGGTTGCTATTTTGTAAATCAAGATGTAACAGTATCCCAATTTGTAAATATGGTAGAACGTAACGAAGATTTTAAAAAAGAAGACCGTGTTTCTAGATTTAAAAAGAGCATATCTAATGCGGATGGAACGTGCGGAAAAAAGATTCACCATAGCATCAAGAGTGAGGTAATGCAACAGCTTTCAAACGTTTGATGCAGAGAGGTGCTATAACATGTACTACGTAAACCCCAATATAAAAAATTTATATAGAACATCATATAACGAAAGTCGTAAAGATTACATTCGTTTGGATATGAACGAAAACCCGGAAGGGCTACCGGTACAGTTTTTTGAACAAGTAATGGGAAGTATAACTCCTGAATATGTTGCGATGTATCCTGAGATGACATCATTAGTTGAACAATTAGCTGGATATTTGGATTGTGAACCATCAAGTATTTGTTTGACAAATGGATCTGACGATGCAATACGATTGCTATTCGAAGTCTTCGGAGAGTCAGGTAAGAAAGTAGTATCAGTTAGCCCCAGTTTTGAGATGTACTCCGTCTATATGAAAATGTATGGAATGATACATGCGCCTGTTATTTTTAATGATGATTTTGAAGTGTCCTTGGACAGTGTACTGGATTCTATTGATAGTGATACCGGTATTGTGGTCTTACTTAACCCCAATAGTCCTATTGGATCACCTTGGCAAGAACATGAAGTCAGAGAGATTATAAAAAAAGCTCATGAAAATTGTGCTTTGGTTGTAATTGATGAAGCGTATCATTATTTTTCTCCCAAGACTTTTATACATTGTACAAACGAATACGATAACGTGTTGATATTTCGAACATTTTCAAAGATGCTTTCTATCGCCGGATGTCGAATCGGCTACATCATTTCAAATGAAGAATTAGTTAGTGAAATAAAAAAAGCATGTTCAACATACCCAGTGAATTGTTTTGCGATTAAATTTGCAGAAAAAATATTAGGAAATCCCCAAATTATTGATGCATTGACAGAGATAGAGAGACAGGGGAGAGAGTATTTACTAGATAAACTTAAAAAACACGGTTATGAATATCACTTTAATTCTGGGAACTATGTACTTATCAAAAGTAAAAAGGATCCAAAGCAGATTTTTTCATTGTTAAAGGAAAAGAATATTTTAATCAAAACCTATAACCAACCTGTACTAACTGACTGGATTCGAGTAACAACCGGGAGTATTGATGTTATGCGTATATTTTGGGAACAATTCGAAAGCGTGGAGAATGGTTGAGAGGAGGACAGGTAGAATATGAAGGCTATTTTGTTAGCTGCGGGAAGAGGAACAAGAATTTCAAGAATGATTGAAGAAATTCCCAAATGCGTATTGCCGGTAGATGGGATACCGTTAATTAGAAGAAGTGTGATGATGTTTTTAGAAAGAAATATTCAACCCATTGTATGTGTAGGATACTGTGAAACCAAAATTTATGAAGCGTTAGAGGGGCTAGACGTTACCTATTATTACAATCCATTCTACGATGTAACAAATAGTATCGCTTCTTTCTGGTTTGCCAAAGAAGAATTGACGGATGACACTATTATTATGAATGGTGACGTTTATATCGATAATGATATTTTAAATTTAATTATAGAGACAGAAAAAGAATGTGCTCTAATGGTAGACACCGGTAGAACAGAAGTCGGCGATTATTTTTTAACCTTAGAAAATGGATATATAAAAAAATACGGGAAGAATCTCCCCTTAAGAGAACGAACTTGTGAATATGTAGGGATAGGTAAGATTAAAGGGAAATTCCTGGTGGAATTTAAAGAGAAACTAGATAGTTTGATTGGAAGCCAACAGCACCAATTATGGTGGGAGAATATATTATATTCATTTGTAGAAGAAAAAAATATCGAAACCATTGATGTTAAGGGAATGTTTTGGTCAGAAATAGATTACTTTGATGACTATGAGAGAATTTTGGCTTATACATCGAAGGACAATGAAAGAGAAAAAGTAATAAATGGTGATATGAAATGATAGAGGGAATAGACTATATAAAATTAAATGATGAGGATTTGAAAAAGTTACATGAGGAGATGCTACAACTTCTTATAGAAGTAGATAAAATATGCAAAAAGAATAACATACCGTATTTTCTCGCAGGTGGCACGTTACTAGGAGCAATTAGGCATAAAGGATTTATTCCGTGGGATGACGATATAGATATCCATATGTTTAGAAAAGATTATGAACAATTTTGCGAAATTTGCAAAAAAGAATTAAATAAGGACAGATATTTTTTACAAAATCAATGTACAGACGAACACTATAATTGGGTTTACGGGAAGTTAAGATTAAAAAATACATCATTTATCCGGGCAGGACAGGAACATATTAAACAAAAGGATGGAATATTTATTGATATTTGCCCAATTGATAATTTGACATCTGGTGAGTATAAACAAAAACTTACTACTCTCATATGTAAAATGTGCAGGAAACTATTATGGGCACAAGTAGGTAAAAAAAATGCAGGCACTGTCTGCAGTAGGGTATTATTTAAAGTATTATCATTAATCCCCCGTACACTAACCATCACTATTTTTAATTATTTTTCCAGTATTTATAACAAAAAAGAAACTCCGTTCCTAGTATGTCATAATGTGGCTGGTCATATTTACAGACGTGAATGGTATGACGAGACGATATTGGTGGAGTTTGAAGGTCTCAAATTTCAAGCACCTAAAGGGTATGATGATATTTTATCCTCTATGTATGGGGAGTACATGAAGTTGCCACCAATAGAAAAGCGAAAAGGGCATATCTATGCGTCATATATTAAATTTTTGGATGGGGGAGAATTAAAGTTGTGAAAAAAATCCACCCATTGGAGGAGGATGCTGGTTGACCAGAGTATATAATGATCATATTCAGATTGATCCCTCCATTGATATTGATGCACCTGTAGTCCTATGTGGTGATAGAGACAAAAGTAAGATTGGAGCTTGGACCACTTTTGAATTAGAGAACAGATTTCCACTCTTAAGCATAGATAGAGATAGTGTTGTACTGGAGGTTGGATGTGGAACAGGCCGCATATCTAAATATATTACTTCTGTAGTAGATACTTATGTAGGTGTAGACTACGTTAAAGAATTCATCGATATTGTACAACTGCGTGAAGATATTGAAAAAAAAGAATCCACCTATTTTATTCATTCGTCGATTCAAGAGTTAGCGAAGAGAGCGTAAAATATCTTGTGTAAATAGATAAATAGCAAAAAGGAAGACCTTTTCTTGTAGAATTGAGCTACCACACTACAATCCATAGAAAAGAGGTCTTCCCTATGAATCATTTTACATCAGATTTGGTTCAAGCTCTAGTCACAAAACAGGATGTGACTGAAGTTTTTCGCACTCATCTTGAGGCAGCTATGAATCGCTTGTTAGAAACAGAATTAACCGCCTTCTTGGACTATGAAAAGTATGACCGTATTGGAGTGAATTCTGGAAACTCTCGTAACGGCGGATACATACGTACACTTCATACCGAATATGGAGACCTGCGGCTTCAGATCCCGCGAGACCGTAATGGAGAGTTTAAGCAGCAGACCGTGGCCCCTTATAAATGTTCCAACGACACGCTCGAATCGTTTGTCATCCACATGTTCCAAAAGGGCGTAACGATGACGGAGATTGCTGAACTCATTGAAAAAATGTATGGTCATCACTATACTCCACAGACGGTATCGAATATGACAAAGGCAATGACCCAGCAAGTCCAATTCTTTGCAAAACGTGCACTAACCAAGCGATATGTTTGCGTCTACATCGACGCTACCTATATTGCAGTTAAACGTGAAACGGTCTCCAAAGAGGCCGTGTACATTGCCGTTGGTATTCGTGAAGATGGTTCTAAGGAGGTATTATCGTATACCATTGCTCCAACCGAATCGGCCTTTGTATGGAATGAGCTGTTATTGGACGTGAAGGAGCGTGGTGTAGAGGAAGTCTTGTTGTTCATCTCCGACGGATTAAAGGGCATTGTCACAGCAATTGAGCAAGTATATCCAAAGGCCAAATACCAATCATGCTGCGTACATGTAGCACGTAATATTGCTCATAAAGTACGCGTATCTGATCGGGCAAGCATCTGTGATGACTTCAAAGCTGTGTACCGAGCAGAAGATGAGCAGGCTGGGAAAGCTGCTCTAGAGGCTTTTTGTGAGAAATGGAAAGCAGTTTATCCCAAGGTAATTAAATCTCTGCGTGAGAACCCATACATCTTTACGTTCTATAGCTTTCCGAAGCCAATTTGGAAAAGCATCTATTCAACCAATCTCATTGAGTCGTTTAACAAACAAATTAAGAAGTATACAAAGCGAAAAGAGCAATTTCCACATGAAGAAGCACTAGAGAAGTTTCTGGTATCGCAGTTCGAGAGCTACAACCAACGGTTTGCTACTCGATGCCATACTGGCTTTGACCGAGCACGTGCTGAACTCCAAGCTATGTTCAGCATTAGAGACTAATACAGTCTTCTACAAGAGATGGATATTTTCATTTACACAAAATTCTTGACGCTACCTTAGCGAATGGTTCTGTTACATTTCCAGTTCAAAAAAATTTTAATCGTTTTATTATATCAGGCGGAGTATTTATGTACATCAATGATGATGAAGTAAAGGATGTACTTGGAAAACTCATCAAAAGATTTGATAAAGAGTGTATTATCTATTTATCTGAGCCGATTGCATTGAAAGAAAGATTGACATTAAACAATTTTTATTCTGAAGATTTAGAAAATGAATATAGCGCAATCTATAGAACCGAAGAGGAATACGTTAATATTTTCGACATTTTATTTAAAGAAGGTTTTGAATTAAAAGTAAGTGAAGAGTTTTTCTATGACGATATCAAAAATCAAAAAGAAACGAAACAGTGGATGTTTATTTTACATAGGAATGAAGCTTCTTAATTAAATGCAGCTAGCAACTACACCGAGGGACATATTCGCTTACATGTTTGTATATTCTTTATATAGGCTTCTCGTACATGTAAACTATAAGGCTGGGGGGCAGCTGCGTTGACGGTTATCGAAACGAATCAGTTAATTCTTCGCAAGTTGACTTTGGATGATGCGGAATTCATGTTAAGGCTCTTGAATGATGAAGCATGGCACCGCTATATCGGCGATAAAGGAATTCGAACGGTTGAGGGTGCGCGTGACTATATTGTGAATGGTCCGATGGAGAGCTATGAGCGACTAGGTTTTGGTTTGTTTTTGACGGAATTGAAGGAAGATTCGACTCCTATCGGATTGTGCGGACTTATCAAGAGGGACTCCCTGACAGATGTGGACATCGGCTTTGCCTTCCTCTCTGAGTTCCGTGGGCGGGGATACGCCCATGAAGCGGCTACCGCAACATTGGAATACGGTCGATCGACGCTTGGTTTAGAACGCATAGTAGCAATCACCACGATAGACAACGAACGATCCGGTCATCTGTTAGAGAAAATCGGAATGAAGTTAGAGGGTCACGTTGCTACAAATAAAGAGGAACTGAAATTGTATGCATCTTGCTTCTCGAGTAAGTCGGAGCAAGAACAGTAGACCTATTACGATTTAGGTAGATCAGAGTCTTTATACATTCAAAAGGAGCTCTTCCAAATGGACGAAGCTCTTTTTTGCATAGGAAGGTATTAATTTCATTTGTCCTTACTTGGATCTGATCGCTTCGGGACTCGATGAATTATCATCCACTCTACAATGATGATGTTGATGACTAATCCGACCCAAATGTTGACCTCAAGTATCTGTATCAGAATGGGCTCGATGCCTTGGAATGGCATATCACGATTCCTGTAAGATAAATAAGGATGCATAAGAGCACATCAAGGTGATCTCTCCGTGAGGAATTGCAGTCAATTGGGTGTGCTATATTTAGGGGTGGATCCTGGCAAAATCAAATAAAATGATGTCTTGATAGAGTAGGTAAACAAAAGTATACAAAAGTAATGATTAATCTATTTGAATAGGACAGAAAGTCTCTTATTTTAAAAGTAAGCGCTATCATATACGTGGGTTTTATCAGTTGAAAAGGGAGGGGGATATGAAACCGCAATAATATTCAATCAAATTACATGCTTACCGAATTTGATGACATTCATAATCTTACATATAGAAAGGGAGTTCAATTAATGAAAAAGAAATGGTTATCCATCGTAATGTCTACGGTGTTAGCCCTCTCAATGATGGTTCCATTAGTACAGGCGGAGGAGGCGAATACGTCGTTGCCAGCGAGTGAGCAATATACGGCGCAGCAAGCTGCTGAACCTCAGCAAGGGGAGCGCAATCTGGCTCTAGGTCTCCCTTATGAATGGTCGCAAGCACCAGAAGCAGGGTATGCTGATGATGGCTATAAGCTGACAGATGGCAAGTACGGCAAGGTCACGAAGTCAGACCCGGCATGGGTTGGACATTTGAAGAAGAGAACGCGTGAAGTGGTATTTGACCTCGGTGAGAACAAATCAATCTCATCCGTTAAGGCTCATTTCTTGCAGGATTGGCCGAACAACAATGTCCTTTTACCGTTAACCGTGTCCATTTATGTATCGGACGATAAGGAAAATTGGGGTTTGTTATCTCATAATGCACTCCAAACGTTATGGATAGACGGACAGCATGAAGAGGCGTTTGAATGGAAGGGCAACAAAGAGGGAATCAAGGATCCGAACAAAGAAGGATTGGCGTACGGTGGCATCGCTTATGCACGTTATGTGAAGGTAAGCTTCATGATGCATAACAGGGCGATGACGTTAGTCGATGAAATTGAAATTCTAGGCGAAGACGGCAAGGTGCAAGGAGCAGAAACTGTTCCTACGCAGACGCCAGCCTTCCAAGCACCGGGAGAAGCGACTGCCGGAATTAGCGATCTTGGGCTGCTGTACAACGGGCACTATGCGAATGGCAAGGGTGATTGGTCGAAGGAGCGCATCATTCCGAATATTAGCTACGTAGATGAGGCAGGCAATCCGAAGGATTGGCTGTTCGATGGAGTTCTCTATCTTGGTTTAGATACGCCAATGGGCCGTAATTTGGGACTGAACAGCAAGCTGGACGACTGGAAATGGTACTTGGAAAAGACATTTGCAGCGCAAGGAGATATGTATCAATTAAATGAAGCGACCAAAGAAGTCGGGGCGAAGCTGAACGATCCTAACCGTAAAACGAAAGTCGTGTATATGATCCCATATCCAGCAGAAGGCATCGCTGACTTCGGTGATATTGGCGATGGCAAATTGAGCTTCAGCGACTCGATCGGTGTGGAACAGGCACTTGCTAACCGGGTGAAGGCCGTTCACTGGTGGCTGGATCAAGTGAAGCAGAAGTGGGCTGCTGCCAACTACTCCAATTTGGAGCTTGTCGGCATGTACTGGTTAGATGAGCAGATCAGCACACATAGCAAGGGACCAGATCTGCTTCGTGCAACAAGTGCCAAGGTACATGACATGGGCATGAGGCTGTTCTGGGTTCCGTTCTTCTCAGGATACAAGTCATTCATGTGGAAGGATGTTGGCATCGATAATGTGGCTTACCAGCCAAATTACTTCTTCGAGAATGACATCGATCCTGAGCGCTTGCCGGACGCAGCGTACTTAGCGAAACAGCACGGCATGGGCATGGAGCTGGAGTTTGATGACCGGATGCTTACGGATAACCATTTCCGTGAGAAGTATATCGAGTACTTGAACAATGGTGCAGAAACTGGGTTTATGCAAAACGGATATAATGCTTACTATCAGGGCAATGACGCCGTATATAATACAGCTGTAAGTAAGGATCCATCCAATCGAATCTTGTATGATTGGCTGTACCAATTCGTGAAGGGCACATACAGCGTGAATAGCGGCGTCCCTTCCGATGCTGACGTACAAATGAACGGAAAACTGCTGGAGAGCCATACAACAGTGCCGGCCACAGAGACGGTGCAATTTACATGGCAGCTCAAGGATGACGACGGAAGCGGCATTACTAAAGTTACTGCGACATTCGACGGCAAGCCGTACACAGCAGGTACGCCAATTAACTTTGCGGGCAAGCTTGGCAAGCATGAACTTACGGTTACGGTGACTGCAGGCAAATCAAAGAAGACAACTTATATCATTGATGCAGGAACAAATGTGGATCTCATCAAAACATTAGTTGATCAATTCGAGCAAGAGAACCAGTTCAAAAATCCGGGGGCGGCTCGCTCCTTGCAGGCTCATTTGGATAATGCGAAGAGATTCGAAGGTAATGATGAAAAGTTCAATAAGTTTATCAAGATGTTCAATGCGATGCTGGAGTTCCAGAAGATCAAAGGCCACATTGCAGATGGTGCTTACAACACGCTGAAGGATAATGCTTACTACCTTCTTGGCAACTTGGCGGAAAATAAGGCGGTTGAAGCTTCCTCGGTAGAGAGCAATAGCCCGAATTACATGCCGCAAAAAGCAGTGGACGGATCCCCTGCTACGAGATGGGCAAGCAATTATGTAGATAATTCATGGTTCACGGTTGATCTTGGTGGGGTGAAGGAGTTCGATACGATCCGCATTGATTGGGAATACGCTCGCGCCAAAACATACAGAATCCTCGTGTCTAACGATAAGAAAGAATGGATAAATGTCACGACGAAGAACGATGGAATCATAACGGCTCAAGATGGGCGGGACACGATTCACTTCACGCCGACAGAAGCGAGATATGTGAAGTTCGAAGGAATTCAAAGAAACACGGACTATGGCTACTCCTTCTATGAATTTGGAGTATACAATATTTTTGGAGCCGATGGCATGAAGACGCTGGAAAGCTTCGAACCTACAATGTAAAGCCATAACAGACAGAGAGGGAGAGTATCTCCCCCCTGACTGTATACCATTTAGCAAAAAGCCACTTGGCTCATAATAAAATAAGCCGCTCGAATGGCAGATGTAGGTCTGCCATTCGAGCGGCTTCTTCACGTTAATTCCATTCGCTCGTCAAGTATTTCTCTGTCAGCACGGACAGCATATGAATGCCTACCTCGTTCTGACCGCCTTCTGGAATAATCAGGTCAGCGTACTTCTTAGAAGGTTCGATAAATGCATCGTGCATCGGCTTGACCGAAGTCAGATACTGGTTGTAGACCGAATGAATCGTCCGACCGCGCTCTTCAATGTCGCGAAGTACACGGCGTAGAATCCGTACATCTGGATCGGTGTCCACAAATACTTTAATGTCGAGCAATTGACGTAAATTTTCATCGAACAGCACATGAAGCCCTTCGATGATGATGATATTATTCGGCTTCAGCTCTACCGTCTCATCCGTGGAACGGGCATGAACGGTAAAGTCGTATACCGGTGCATAAGCAGTTTTGCCTTGCTTGAGCAGGTTCACATGCTCAAGCAGCAGCTCGTTGTCGAATACGAGCGGGTGGTCGAAGTTAATCACTTCGCGTTCAGCCATGCTGAGGTGAGAATGATCTTTGTAATAGTTGTCTTGGGAAATGAAGGTAACTTTATCTGATCCAAGACGGTCAATGACGGACTTGGCAACCGTTGTTTTGCCGGATCCGGTGCCTCCGGTGATACCGATAATGAGCATGGTGATTCACTAAACCTCCCTAACAAAATAGCGGGTGCAATTACAGTATTTTAACACAGCTTTCTGTTTTTTACACCTTTGTACGAATTAACAGTGTGAACGGATATCTTGTTTGCTAGAAATGTCTGAATTTTACCGGAAAAATCGCCAATATAACTAGCTAAGAATTGAAATTCAAAAGTTTTCATATTTGCCCAAGCTCTCTCGAAAAGATATAATTATATGGAGTATGCATACTTTATGCGGAAAGAGAGCGAGATACAGTATGGGGCGTAAATGGAACAATATCAAGGAGAAAAAAGCATCCAAGGACACGAATACGAGTCGTATATATGCGCGTTTCGGGAGAGAGATCTACGTTGCAGCGAAGCAAGGCGAGCCTGATCCCGAGCTGAACCAATCATTGCGATTCGTGGTTGAACGTGCCAAAACATACAATGTACCAAAGGCGATCATTGATCGCGCGATCGAGAAAGCAAAGGGCGGCTCCGATGAGAACTATGATGAGCTTCGTTATGAGGGCTTTGGTCCAAGCGGTTCCATGGTGATCGTAGACGCTTTGACCAATAACGTGAATCGCACTGCTTCGGAGGTTCGTTCCACATTTAACAAAAATGGCGGAAGTCTCGGCGTAAGCGGCTCTGTAACGTATATGTTCAGTCCGACGGCCGTTATCGGTCTGGAAGGCAAGAGTGCAGACGATGTTCTGGAAATCTTGATGAACGCCGATGTAGACGCACGCGACATCTTGGAAGAGGATGAAGCGGTAATCATCTACGCGGAGCCGGATCAATTCCATGTTGTTCAGCAAGCGCTGAAGAATGAGGGCATTACGGAATTCAGCGTAGCTGAAATTACGATGCTGCCCCAGACCGAATTAGTCTTGGACGGCGATCAGAAGGCACAGTTCGAGAAGCTGATTGATGCGCTCGAAGACCTTGATGATGTGCAGCAAGTCTACCACAACGTGGATCTGGAAGGATAGTCGAGCCGCAATACGATATGAATCATGAAAAAAGACACCCGAATGGTGTCTTTTTTCATTTCTGTTGAGAGAAAAACAGCCACCTACGTCGAGGTACCAATGGTCAATAAGTTATAACGCTTAAATTTTTGGCCGACACGAAATACAAGGTTACTGGTAAAAATGCTACTAGCTGCGTCACTTGATTGGGCAGAATGCCGGTATTTTACTCGCTTGTGCTGCTTGCGTCGCAGGATCAGGTACAGTAAATCCGCTGCTAGGCTGCCCCATCCATATGTACACGGTCATCATACTGAAGATCATAATGGTGAAGTGCAGCACCACGAAGAAGCTGCGTAGTTTGGGAGCGCGTCTGGAGAGCAGAAATGTCGTATAGCCGTCCCGGCCAACAATAAGGAAGATGAGCAGTATCGTATGCATAATCATATGGCCGATGATTTCGGTAAATCCGAATACAGTGGTTGTGACGAGGAATAATCCGGTTAATAGCAGAGCTGTGAATCGATTCATAATGCCGACGATAAATGCCCACGCAAGGCCGAGCTCAATAAAGGCGCTAATCAGTACGAAGTCTTCAACGGTAAAGCCTAGTGACGGAATTCCGTATTCGTGCATCAGGGAGCACGCCAGCTTGGCGAGGGTCAGCTTCTCCATCGCAAGCCAAGCAAGAGACAAGCCGGTCCATATATAGAGGACAGGGATACCAGAACGGCTCCATCTCGTGTTCGAGACAAGCAAATAATAAATGATGCCGAGGTAGAACATATAGTCGAGCATGTGGAACATTCCATAATTAGCGAGTGCCTTCACATATAAGACGCCTAACGCTATACCGCTTATAAACAAGGTCTTGCGATGAAGCAGACCAAGCAAGCTAATAATAAGAAGTGCATAGACCCACCATGTCTCGATTCGCAATGTGGGGGCTAGGTAGGAGCCTGTGCTTATCTGCATCAACAGTGCAATGCCAACACCTACTCGCATAATCAATAGGTGAAAGCGTTTTAACTTATTGAGAAATGAATGTACCTTCACAACGATAGGGATGCGCTCCAAAGCTGCGTTATACCTCGAAACAAGCAACAATACAACAATCGTGAAGCTAAACCAGAACAGAAAGGTAGGGGTGAGCACCTTGCTCATTGCTTGAGGTGTCCACTCGTGATCGGCTGCGAACCATTTAACATGCAAATATAGCCCACTCCCAGGCTGTATTCCAACATTCATTAATACTCCTCCTTCATTATCAGAACATTCCGTCTTCTAATCATGCGTAGAGCCAAGCTGGTTAGCTAAGATCCCTCCTTTTAGACACAGGTTGTAAGCCATCTATGTATTAACGGCGGTATCTCATACGTCCATATTCCGTGCATCAGGCAGTCGAGAGCACCTATCCGATTCTTTTATCCGATCTTCACAATAAGGAATTTGAATGTCGTGTGGATGAAACAAACAAGGGAAGAAGAAAGACTGAAGGTAGAGGTTAACTTGCAGGTACTGATGATAACCACTATTGTAGCGGATTTCTGCACTGATTTCCATATTGCAGTATAAGTCTTAAGCCCTGTAATTTTATGAAGATTTCACGCATATCCGATGCAGATCCCTTCTTCTTGACATGAACCTGAGTAGATGAGGGCGCATAGAGTACTGTAGGTTACACCTAATTAATCAGGAGTACGATCCGCTTCATGTGTTCCGATTCCCACAAAGCGTTCGGTAATCAGAGGATTTAGGAGGAGAGTAAGGATGATCGAGATTGCAGGTGTTAACACAGGGCAGCTCAATACATTGGGATTATCGGAGCTGGAGAGGAATGTAATTGCGGCTAAGCAGAAGAGTCCTGTCGTTTATCGATATAACTCCCTTGATGACTTGAAGTTCGAAATGAGAATGCGCTCTAATATGGTTAATGCGGCGAAGGCGCTGCACGATAGTGGGGTGGACTTTGCTGGATTCGACGATTCCAGATGCAACGAGAGGTATTGGATACGCACGGACAGAGGGGGATTTCAATTAAGAAGAGGTGTCTCGCCTTCTGCTGCCATCAACGATATTTTCCATAATGGTGGACAGTATGCATTTGAATGTGCGACAGCTATTATTATTGTTCTGTATAAGGCAATCATAGATACGCTGGGTGAAGCTGTTTTTGACCGTTACTTTCAGGATTTGCTTCTATGGGATTGGAATTATGACCGCAATCTTCGATTGGTGTCGAACTCGAACCTCGCTGAGGCATTTTTAGGGGATATTCTTTATTTTAGAAATCCAGACTTCAATCCACGCACGCCGGAATGGCAGGGAGAAAATGTTGTGAAGCTGGGCAACGATCTCTATTACGGGCATGGAATTGGCATTACCTCTTCACAGGGTATGATCACAGCCTTGAATGGAGCGAGGAAGCCTGGAAGCAAGACCTCGGCTTATTTATCCAATGAGGTCATTCATCCGGATTTCGATGCCCTACAGCAACTTCAATATGGTCACGACAATCGGATCGTGGCCGTTCCCGAGCATCGTGGATGTGGTGTTGCTGCTAGAATTGGTACGAAGACATACAGGGATCCTGGCAGGGAGGCGTAGTTTCGATGGAAGGCGGCGGTATTGAAGCCCCATTAGAATGAAGTGCTCTACTGCCGTCAATCGCCGCTAGGTTCGTTGTGCAATTTAGATTGTTGCTATAGAATGGTAGAGATTATGGACGAATATGGATGGCCATGGTGTGCGATGAATGATGCAAGACAAGAGCGAAGCTAGATAGAAAAATGGGGGACATCAATTTCATGAAAACAAAAGTATGTATTCTCCTCAGCATTGTGATGATGCTAGGAATGGCTGCTTCCGTTCAGGCTGAAGACAAATCCGTAATGGCACGACCGACTCAGGCCAATGTGAGCATTAATGGACAACCGATGAATCAGATGGATGCCTACAATATTGGGGGCAGCAACTACTTCAAGCTGAGAGATGTTGCAATGGCATTGAAGGGGACGAAAAGCAGCTTTGATGTAATCGTTGATACCGCGAGTAATGCGATTCGTGTGCATACAGGACAAGCCTATACCCCAATCGGAGGGGAGCTAGAGCCTGCCAAGAAGTCTGCACAGTCAGGCAAGGCAGCTGAACGACAGGTGATACCGACTTCCTCCAAAGTATATGTAGATGGCAAAGAAATTCAATTGACGTCTTATAATATCGGGGGCAGCAATTATTTTCAACTGCGGGAATTAGGGGAGCAGCTGCATGTTCCCGTTCTGTGGCGGGCGTTGAGCAGTTCAATTCATATCATTGCCCAACCAGAGATGGCGATCCGCTCTATTGAAGGGGTTGCCCAGCTTCGCACAACCAATGATTATCATTATGGAAATTGGTTCGAGCCAGCTGCCCGCTATTTGTTCCTGAAGGATGGACAGCTAAATTTGCTGCAATGGGACTCGGACAAGCAGAAGATACATATTCAGCAATTCTATAAGGACTATACCGCAGCGGGAAGTAAGACGCTGAACATAGAGCTGCCCAAATTCGGAGGCTTCCATCAAGGTGAGGACGGCAATTATTATCTCGTATTCGGACAAGACAACATGGAGGAATCCAGCACAAAGGCAGTATATCGCGTAGTGAAATATAATGCTTCGTGGGACAAGCTTGGTCAGGTAGATGTATCAGATGTGTGCGTATCAGAACCGTTCAGATCTGGGAATGTTACGATGGACAGTGCCAATGGCAAACTCATAGTTCAATCGACTCGTCTTCGCTATAAGACCGCTAAGGATGGTTTGCGGCATCAGTCGAATATGACCTTTGCCATTGATATGGCTGCGATGAAGGTGCTTAGTAAGAGTGGTCAGTTCCCGTCTAACCACGTGAGCCATTCCTTTGCCACATATGCTCGCATGGATGGAGATAGAATCGTATACGCTGACCATGGCGATGCGTATCCGCGCTCTATTGTACTGCAGGTGGAGCAGGGTGGTAAGATTACGAAAAAAATTGACCTCATTAATATACCGGGCAAGATCGGTGATAATTACACAGGCGCCAACTTGGGCGGACTAGAAGTATCTGCATCCAGCTATCTTGCCATTGGCGCCAATAGTGCCACCGGTTCACAAGATGGGAAAGGCAAAAATGTATTCCTTAGTGTCGTGCCGAAGAATGCGCAAGATCAATCAAGCATCAAGCCGATATGGCTGACACAGCATACGTCTGAGGACGGCGTGTTCATCAGGGATACATATATTAGCAAGATCAATGATAATAAGTTTGTCTTGTTATGGACGGAGTCGAGCCGACTCGGAGAAGGAATGAAGTATGCGGTCGTGGATGGCCAAGGAACGATGCTTAAGCAGCCGACCTATCTCGGAGGCGTTCCATCCCCTGGGAACATGATGCCGCTTGTACAGGATCAGTCGATTACGTGGTACTATGCCAACCCGATGGCGGGTCAGATCACGAGCAAGCCTTCGGCAATCGAATGGTATACGCTGCGTGTCGAATAGCAGATGAGTGATAGGCGATCGTGTATAGATAGAGAATGAATAGATAGAGTAACATTAGGTAGAAGAATAATAGATACTGGCAGAACGATGACAGGTAGGTTAACTTGTATGAGGCGAGGAGCTCCTCGCCTTTTTTTAGTGAATATAAAAGTGGGTAAAGATGCCAAAATGAAGGAAAAAGAAGATTGTTGTCGAAACCCCATAGTATGATGAACAAGAAAAAAATCATTGTAAGCACATTACTGTTTGTGCTTCTGCTTGCCGGTATCCACGTGACTTGGCTTATGACTCTGGAAGCATCTCAGCATGTCAAGGTGGCTAATGGGGTTGCTGATCTGCGCGGAATGGAGCTGGACAACAAGCATACCGTATATTTGGATGGTCAGTGGGAGTTCTATCCAGATGCATTCATATCTAATGAAAATGAGCTGCGTCAGTTCCGAGGCCAATCCAGCTATGTTCAGGTTCCCGGAGATTGGAGGGAGGGCTGGCGGCAGCATAAAAGCAATTCATATGGCTATGGGACGTACCGGCTTCGCGTATTGGTCGATCAGCCGATAAATCAGCCCTATCATTTTTGGATAAGAGAAATTCAAGCGGCCAACGTCTTTCTAATCAATGGACAAATCGATGCGAAATCGGGGGTAGTGTCCACCGATGCCGAGTCATATCGACCCGTTCAGGCATCCTTTACCACTTCCTATGAGGTCGAGGCAGAGGATCAAGGCGTTATTGAGGTTTTGCTTCAGGTCTCCAACTTCGACAATCCCTATAAAGGAGGCATCGCTCGCTCTGTAAGATTCGGAACGCAGGCGGCGGTGGAATTTCAACGCTGGTATTCCATCGGTTTTCAATTAGTTACTTTCATCATTTTGATGCTGCACGGCCTATATGCCGTCATTTTGTATTGCTTTAATCCGAGAGAGAAGACGTTTATTATTTTCGGGTTATTAATGACAATGACAGGCACATTAGTCATAGCTGACAATGATTCGATCCTGCTATTATGGCTTCCAATCAATTATACCTGGGCGCTTCGAATCAAGATTCTTGCTTATTTGTGGCATGCCTGCTTCATGATGATTATGGGAAGGAACTTTTCTGGATTTACACGGCGCGGTAAGCTATTCCACGGATATACAGGCTTCTTAGTCATGTTTACGGCATTTATACTTGTTGCCCCTGCGCCGTATATTTCCTTCACGACGGCCTATAAGATTTTCAGCGTGCTTTATCTCTTCCCGATTGTTTGGTTATCATACCTGATTATCCAGATGGTCTATCAAAACCGTAGGGAAGCCTATATTTTGCTGCTTGCGGCTGTCAGTGTTATGTCAGGGATTACCTGGAGCGTTTTTATTTATAACGGAACGAAAAATATGATTTACTATCCGATCAACATCATCGCTTCGATCGTTGGATTTTCGGCGTATTGGTTCAAGAGGTATTTCCGCAATGCTGAAGAGAATGCAAAATTGAACGAGCAGTTGCGGGAGGCTGACGAGAAGAAGGATCTATTCTTGGCAAACACGTCTCATGAATTGCGTACGCCGCTGCATGGTGTCATCAATATTGCACAGTCCGTTGTCACACGCGAGAAGGAACTGATGGATGATAAGAGCAGGGCAGATATGGAACTGCTTATTACGATCAGTCGCCGCATGTCGCATACAATTAATGATTTACTTGACTTGGCGCAGCTCCGGGAAGGCAAAGTCATTTTACAATGCGCTCCGCTTCGTGTGCAATCAGTGGCGTCTGGCGTGCTGGACATGCTGCGCTTCATGATGGAGGGCAAGCCAATCAAGCTGGTTATGGCGATTCCAGAGACATTTCCGCCTGTTATAGCGGACGAGAAGCGATTAGTACAAGTTTTGTCCAATCTTGTGCATAATGCAATCAAGTTCACGGACGAGGGCTCAATAACGATTTCCGCAGAGGTTCGAGAAGGACTGGCCTGTATCTCTGTTGCTGACACAGGCATTGGCTTGAATAAGGAACTGCAGGAGCGGGCATTCCATGCTTATGAACAAGGAACTGCGGATACGAATACAAGTGCTGGGGGAATCGGACTTGGACTTCGCATTTGTGAGCAAATGGTGCAGCTGCATGGCGGAAGATTGGAAGTGGAATCGGAACTTGGAAAGGGATCTGTATTTTCTTTCACCCTGCCATTAGCTGAACCGGACACAAGTCCGCTTGTGCAGGAGGAGAACCCCATAGAGACGCTTGTGTCTGTCCAGGCTGCAAGCGAGGTGAGCATGATCTCTGACGAGCTTCATGTGGTACAGCAGCAGGCAGCCTCCGCCCTGTATAAGCCAATGATATTGATTGTCGATGATGATCGCGTCAATTTAAAAATACTTGGGGACATCTTGTCCACCGATCAATATGAGGTTGTGAGAGCAACGAGCGGCAAAGAGGCCTTAAGCAAACTGGATGCAGCCAAGTGGGACTTGATCATTACGGATGTCATGATGCCACATATGTCCGGTTACGAGTTAACTCGCCTCATTCGCGAACGCTTTACGATTCTGGAATTGCCTATTCTGCTCCTAACTGCGCGAAGCAACGCGGAGGATGTGCACTCGGGATTTTTGGCGGGTGCAAATGATTATGTAACGAAGCCTGTTGATGCTATGGAACTGCGCTCCCGCGTACAGGCGCTGACAGAGCTGAAGCAGGCAGTGAACGATCGTTTGCGCATGGAGGCTGCCTACTTGCAGGCGCAGATTCAGCCTCACTTCTTATTCAATACATTGAACACGATTACCGCGCTCAGTGATTTCGACACGAACAAGATGAATGACCTTATTGAGGCATTCAGCTCTTACTTGAGAATCAGCTTCGACTTCTTGAACTCGTCGAAGCTGGTACCGATTGAACATGAGCTTGATCTCGTTCGTTCCTACTTATTTATCGAGCATGCTCGCTTCGAGGACAGACTGAATGTCATTTGGGAGCTGGATCAGCACATTCGAGTGATGATTCCGCCACTGACAATCCAGCCGCTTGTGGAGAATGCCATTCGACATGGGGTGCTAAGCCGTGCTCGCGGGGGGACAGTGTGTATCAGGATTACGCAGGATGATCGGTATGTTCATGTGGAGATTCGCGACGACGGTGTAGGTATGGATGCTCATCGAGTTGATACCCTGCTTGAATTCCATGGGATTGAGAAGCGGGGAATTGGGCTGCTGAATACAGACCGACGATTGAAGCAATTGTATGGAGCGGGTCTCATTATTCGCAGTAAGGTGAATGAGGGGACGAGTGTTTCTTTTGCTGTGGCGAAATAACGATATTGATAGATGTTTCTAAAATGAGTTCTAGGGCTGCCCTAGGTCAACTTACCCGACCTTTAGGCAGCCCTCCTTTATGAATATACAGGTGATTGCTGCAAAAATTGAAGAACAAGGAAATTAAATTGTTGTGGCTTCTCGATGAAGGGAAGATGGCCGTAGATTACTATTTTTCCATAAAAGGCGGTAGACGTTCACATGCTTATGAACGACAATAGGCGGGGGATTGTCCCTCGCCTTAAGGTGTATTGTTTACTATCTTAGCTTGCGACTTGTACAGATAATTACAAGTTCTTGCTTGCATAAATACGTATCGATATCATCATTGACACGATGCCAAGGGCAAGCGCAAAGATACATGGAATCCACTGCTGAATCTCGTGTGGAAGTGGAAGCGAGATCGAAATGGAAACTGGCCGAGACTGGTACCACTTCATGATCACTGGAGTGATGAAGGGGGTCACGAATATGATCATCATAGATATGAACTTCGTTTTTTCATAACCATATTTGTACTGCAACGGAATCAACACGCCGAAGTACAGGCTGACGAGCAGCAAGGCCGTCCCTACGCCCAAGATACTCAAGCGGCTCAATAGTTGTGGAACGACAAGGGATGTGATTGTATAAAGGCCGAGACTCACAATAAAAATGGTGAGAACGAGCAGATACTTAGCCTTTACTAGCGCATTGCGTGTATAGGGAGTGGCACACAGCAGCGAGGACCCCTTATACTTTTCCTCCGATACAGACACGGTATTGAATAAAATAAACTCCATAAAGAGTACGGTAATAAGAAAGCTGATGCTTCCATTTCCGCTTAGCGGCATCCGATAAGATATAAAGAGAGGTCCGCCGATGGCGAATAGCAGCATGACCAGCAAATACTTTTTCGTAAGGATGAGATCTTTTTTGACCAGATTAATGAGCATGTCGATGACCTCCTATGTAAGCCAGCATAATGGCCTCGATGGACGGCTTCTCCATATGCACGTTGCCCATTAGCTGCCGCACTTCGGGAATGCTGCGCGTAATGCCTTCGAATCCGTATGCGGTAACCTGTAGAGATAAGAAGAGCGATTCTGTGCGCTCATTAAGCAGCTTCTTGTCTCCCTTCACGAGGGCATGGGAATCCAGCAATGCATCCTTGTCTTCGTGAAATAAGATGTCCCCATGATCGATCATCAACAGGGTATCAGCGATCTTCTCTAAATCAGACGTAATATGTGTGGAGAAAAAGACACTCTTTCCTTCCTCGTTCATGAACTCCAATAGAAGCTCCATCAGTTCACTCCGGATGAGGGGATCAAGACCGCTCGTGGGCTCATCCATAATGAGTAGATCGGCATGATGGGACATGGCGAGAGCAATGGCATATTTCATGCGCATGCCCTTGGATAAGGTCGATATCTTCTGATTCAGCTGCAGATTGAAGCGCTGGATATAGCGTTGGAAGATGGCTTCATCCCAGTTCGTATAGGCAGGAGCGATGATGCTCTTCATTTCCGACAGCGTCATATCATCATAGAAATAGCCTTCATCAAATACGATGCCGATGTGGTTTTTCAACTCGCGCTCATGCTTGTCCATTTCCTTCCCCAGAAACGAAACGCTGCCCCCGTTCTTCTGAATGAGTCCTAGAATGGCTTTAATGGTCGTCGTCTTCCCAGAACCGTTCGTTCCAATAAAGCCAGTAATACAGCCTTCTTGTAGGGCGAAGCTAATATTGTTCAGTCGAAAGTGTTCAAATTGAACGTTAACATTCGTTACTTCCAATAGATTGCTCATTGCTCATCCTCCTCTACAAATAGCAGTTCCATCATTTCACGTAGTTCTTCCTTCGGAATATCTAGTGTCCGGGCTAGCTGCCATGCCTCCGCGAGCTTCGATTCCACGAGATGACGCTTGGACTCTGCCAGCAGCTCTTGGCTCTCTGGCGCCACATACGAGCCCTTCCCAGCCCTCGTCATGATAAATCCTTCTTCCTCCAACTCAGCGTATACGCGCTTGGTCGTTAGTACGCTGACATGCAGATCGTTCGCAAGCGAGCGAATGGAGGGGAGAAGTTCGCCTTCCTTCAGATCGCCGCGCAGAATCGCGTCCTTGATCTGATCCTTGATCTGTTGATATAAGGGAACGTCGGACACGTTCTTAATAATAATGTTCATGAAATACCCTCTTTGCTCGAAACTGTGCATACTGTGTATTAGATAGATATACAGTATGCACAGTTATTACTTTACTCGATCATGCCCGAAATATCAATCCTCTTTTGGGTGGAAGGGGATAGAAAAACCGACCCCATAAGTTGGGGTCGGTCTGGAATAGCTGCTATTAAGATTTCATCCATCTCTTGCGAATGGCGAACAATACGGATCCGAGCATGACAAGTGCCAGTCCAGCAAGCTGCATAGGCAGCGGGCTGTCTTCGCCTGTTTTCGGCAGCACTTTGTCGGATTTATCTTGCTTCCGGTTTTGTTCACGGTTGGTGATGTTATCGCTTGTGCTCTTATCTTTTACTTTATCCGATGTTCCGTTATTTTCGGACTTCTCGTTCGACCCATTGTCAGTGGCGGTGTCATCCTTGCTATCGCCGGAGTCTTTGCCATCCGTTTTATCGGACTCTTTACCAGAGTCACCAGTCTCGTTGCCTGAATCCGTTTCTTTATTTGGCTTGTCGCCTGTTTCATTGCCCGTTTCTTTCTCAGGCTCTTTATTAGATCCTTCTTCTGTGATGTGGCCAGGAATGCTGCCATCATCTTCAGGTTTTTCTGGCTTGTTTGGTTCTTCCGGATTGATAGGTTTGCTCGGTTCCTTATTGCCGTTTTCGGTCGGTTCCTTCGAATTGTCACCAGGATGTGATGGATCGATTGGTGGAACCGGATCGACTGGGTTGATTGGATCAACTGGATCAACTGGATCAACCGGGGCAATTGGCTCGATTGGTTTCAGCGTATTCTCGACAGTAACAAGTGTTTCTTGCTCGCTCGTAATCGTGAACATCCTCAGCTTTTTATCAATGAGATAGCCAACCGGAGCCTTGATCTCTTCGACAAAGTAAGTGCCTGCCTTCAGATCAGGAATGATAATGAGACCATCCTTATCCGTAGTCTGAATTGGATACGGCTTGCCGTCCTTATCCAGGAGAGGCTGCTGGTTCTCGTCAAGGAGACGGAACTGAGCACCTTCAAGCCCTTTACCTTTCTTGCCCGTTTCAATCTTCAAGAGCTTCAAGGAGCCCGGAAGAGGTTCACGAGTGTTTTCCACGGTAACGAGTGTTTCTTTCTCGCTCGTAATCGTGAACTCGGTCAGCTTTTTATCAATGAGATAGCCATCAGGAGCTTTAATCTCTTCGACAAAGTAAGTGCCCACCTTCAGATTCGGAATCAGAATAAGTCCATCCTTATCCGTAGTCTGAATTGGATACGGCTTGCCGTTCTTATCCAAGAGAGGCTGCTGGTTCTCATCAAGGAGACGGAACTGAGCGCCTTCAAGCCCTTTATCTTTCTTACCCGTTTCAATCTTCAAGAGCTTCAAGGAGCCCGGAAGAGGCTCAAGAGTATTCTCGACAGTAACGAGCGTTTCTTTCTCACTCGTGATCGTGAACTCGGTCAGCTTTTTATCAATGAGATAGCCATCTGGAGCTTTAGTCTCTTCGACAAAATAAGTGCCTGCCTTCAGATTCGGAATCAGAATAAGTCCATCCTTATCCGTAGTTTGAATTGGATACGGCTTACCGTTCTTATCCGAGAGAGGCTGCTGGTTCTCGTCAAGGAGACGGAACTGAGCGCCTTCAAGCCCTTTATCTTTCTTGCCCGTTTCAATCTTCAAGAGCTTCAATGTACCTGGAAGCTTTTCATTTACAAATGTGAGCTCGATCTTGCTCTCATCTTTAATATCAAATTTCAATGGAATCGTAATGAGCTTGTACCCCTTAGGTGCAGCCTTCTCGACAAATTGATAGCTTCCGATATCCAGGTTGCCCGTGCTCACCTTACCGTCTGTTCCGGTAATCAGCTTGCTGCGTACGACTTTACCTGTCTTAGCATCTTGAATCTCGAACTCAGCCCCGGCAAGAGGTGAAGCAGGCTTGCCGTCATCTACCTTTGTCAGTTCAACAGAGCCTTTGATTCGGTTATTTGTCACAGTCCCCGTTTTTTGTACGGTTTGGTTTTCATCGATCGTAAATGGAATTTCTTTAGCTTCCTGCTTATACCCAGCGGGAGCCTGAACCTCGACCAGTTTATATTGACCTGGAGGAAGATCCGTCAGTTTCACCTTACCGTTCTTTTTCGTAGGAAGGTTCGTATATCCATTGACATCTGCATATCCGACCCCATCAAACCGCTGGAGCTTGAACACAGCGTCTTCAAGAAGCTTAGATCTATTTTCAGCATCTACTTTCGTGAGCTCAAAATCTCTTACGATTTTGATGTTCTTAATTGTAACGACCTGTCCATCCTTGCTCAGTGTAATGACCTGCTCCGGCTTTTGCGGCAGCAAGTAGCCTGGAGGAGGGGCCAGCTCTTTAATCTTGTATTGTCTTAATCGCAAATCAGTAAATGTTGCGATTCCGTCTTGATCCGTTACAGCTTCTTGCAGCAGAATCGTTCCCGATTTATCGTACAGCCCGAATTTCGCGCCTTCCAGCAGCGCTGCTGTAGCAGCATCGACCTTTTTGATTTTCAAATCTCCGCGGCTGGAGGTGCTTGCTCCGCCTCCTGCTCCCGCGAATTCAACTTTGATGCTTGATGATTCATTGCCGTTTACGGTACCGGAGGACTGACCTTCAAAAGATACCTTGTTGCTTAAATTCTCACCATTATCGGCATCAATAAAGGATTGATACTCTAAAACATAAGCTTTATCCAGTTCTGTCTTGAAGGTAAGCGTAAGCTTGTTGCCATCGACCTTCAATTCCGCAACTTGCTCCAAATCCATTGGCGCGGAAGCTTTAGTCAAGGTTCCGTTCTGTGACACGGTCGTTTCGTACAGCTTAATCGATTCTGGCACAAGCTTTTGGCTGGCAGACAACGTATCTGTCAGAACCGAACCGGCCTTGATGTGCGATTGGCTGCGATTAATGTTGACGGTCCAGAACGCGATGTCCGATTGTTCCCCTTTACCTTGGACACCTGTCTTGGATACATACTCATCGCCGTATTGCGGTGATACAGAAGCCGAGCCGTCGAATACTTTGTTTGATGTCGATTTATCCTCCAATGTTGCTCCATTGCTGTAGGATTTGACGACAGACTGATTGTTAAGGCTTGTCTTGTACGTAATTCGATAGGCCTTGTCAATTGGGTTGTTGAACGTTAATTCGAAGCCGGATTTATTATTTTCCGTTTTCTTCTCGAATGAATAATCGTTTGTAATGCTGCCTTCTTGAACACCATTTGCACCACCTGACAAGATCAATTCGTGTACAGTCAAAGATCCGTCAACGAATGTCTGCTCGCCAGTATAGAAGTCACGAAGTACGGATTTATCGATGTGGTGAAGGTTGTAGTTAATATCGATCGTCCACGTAATTTCCTTCGTGCGGGCATCGTAAATGCCTCTTTTATTCCCGTTGTTCTTCGTATAGCCATCTGGTGTAACGGTATCTTCTTTCGTGATAGGCTTCTGAGATACGCCTTTTTCTTCCCAATTCAGGGTTGCGCCGTTTGTATAGCTAGTAGTATTCAGGGTTGGATCGAATTTTGTCTGATACCGTATGACCACACTCGAAGTAAGGGGCTTTGTAAATTTAATCGTGAATCCATTATGATAGTTGGGATTTACACGATCCACGATATAATCAACCGTATAATCCGTATCTTTGATGAATCCAGCGTCCGCTAAGCTCTTCTCGAGGCTTTTCTCATCAATGGTCAAACCTCTCGTCTTGAATATATCTTCAACGACGACGTTTTCCATCATCTTATTATCTTGATTCAGGGTGAGGTACCAACCAATCGTTTTGTTGGCATAGTTAACATCGTCATGGCCCTTGAAGAAGATGACAGGGTAAATGTCTCTCGATGCCTCTTTAGAGGTGTTGTCATGCATCGTGACTTTATTGTTGATTTTCCCATTTTCATAAACTCGGTCAATGGATTTGGTTGAATACTCGATGGTATAAGCTTTCGTTACTTTATTTTTGAATTGCAGCTTAAATCCGTCAGTTGTTTTTACGACCGTATATTCATCTTTGCCCAGTTGTCTGACAACGGTTGCTTTTCCATTATCGTCAATAGACATCTCGTTCACTACGAATGAATCCACATTGAGTTCTTGAACCTTCGTGTCAAAAACATCCGCAATCCACGCCTTCGCTTGGTCGATTTCACGCTCGTTGTAATTGTATTCTATCTTCCAATTGATCGTTTGCGTGTAAGGATCGTAGCCGGTCGATTGTTTCTCTAGCGGTTTGCTGAATCGTACATCCACACTCGAAGAGATCGTTAGAGGGTTGTGATTATCTCCTGTGACCTGAACAGCATTGGTATAGCGTTTGTCTTCTGTCTTGGTAATTTTCGTTTTGTATTTCACTCGATAGGCATTTTGTATATTGCCCAGCTCGATTTTGAAGCCATTGGCTTCACGTACGGGGAGGTAAGCTACTTGCTCAGCTTCCTTAACGGTTCCGTTCAATTGAACGTCAAGCTTATGTACTGTAATAGAACTCATATCGATTTCCAAGCCGTCTGGCAGCATGTCGGTGAAGATAGCGTTATTGATGTTGTCTTCACTTGTATTGAAGTCTACAACCCATTCGATTTCCGTAGGATTGATCGTTCGATTGGCCGTGCCACGCTTTGCAATCTCTTTGCTGTTTGGATTTTTGTTGAAATGAATTGGAATTTCGAAGCTGGAGTTCCCTTGAATATCAAAGGATATTTCTTGCTGGGTTCCACCTTCAAACTTTTTCTCGTCGAAATATCTCCATACGAAGAAATCGCCGATTAGCTCTTGGCCATCCTCAATTTCATCATTGAACGTGAAGGTTACTTGACCGTCCGATGTAATGTCAAAAATGCCGTATTCGATTCCACCTTTATTCAAAGGTTGATTCTTAATTGGAGCCGATAACTGGAACTTGTCTGGAAGTCGGAATGTAAAGGTCGAGCCAGCGCCGTAATGGTGACCGGCCGGAAGCTTCCAAGTATAGTCTATATTCACATATTCATTCAGATTTGGACGAATAGATGAAATATTATTCCCCTTCGCATCCGTTATAGAGACGGAAGTAAGAATATTGTCTGTAATTGCCCCGTAAGTAACCTTCGTCACGCTGCTCGGATCCTGGCCATTGTTCGGATCCTTGCCATAGGTGAGGTCGGTAACGCTTGTGGCATTACGATCTCCGGTATTGAACAATGCATTCGGCAACCCATCATACGCTTGAACAAGTGTGGGAGGCAGAACAAGATTCAACATAGTAGCGACTACTAAGAGACCGTATAATGTCTTTCTAAGGTTGTTCATTCTTAGAATCTCCTATTTTTTAAATTTTTTTGCAACTGAATCATTGTCTACTAAAAGATTCAGTTTTGTCAAACCAAATGAAAGTTTCAGAAAACATTTCCTGACATGTGAAATTACCCAACGAAATGGTATGTTAAACAGATTTGCTTGACATTTTTTTGTGCGGAAATGAGAAAGGTGGAGGTGCGTACGATGATTATATGGTGACTATATTAAGATGAAGAGACATAATTTACACAAAAAAATCCCGATAGGTTATCGGGATGGGTAAGGCGCTGGTCGGTGTATGTGCTGAGCAGCTGCTAGATTGCAGATCCATTAGCTTGTGCAGATTCCATCATCCACTGATGGTACCAGTCGGTAATTTCCTTGCTAGGGGCCGTATCATACTCCTCTTCGAGCTTGCTTGTCAGAAGATTGTACAGTTTGCGTACTTCGGCTGAGTGATTCAGAGAGGCATAAATGTTCATTAGCGCGAAGTAACCATGCTCCATATGAGGGAACTTGTCAATAATTTGGCGATAAATCAGAGTAGCTTCTGAGTACATTTCATCCGAAAGGTAGTATTGAGCAATTGCCTCGGCATGGTTCAACCAGATCGTTCGTATGCGCTCCCATTCGTATTCGGCCCAGCCATATCGATGCTCTTCTAGGAAGTCTCCTGTGTATGCATTCAAGATGGCAAGATGCTGCGCTAAGGTATCCGTCTGCAGTAAGGGAGCTTCGCGAACAGAGTTCTCCCATTCTTCCACGTCAAGTCGCAATGCGCCCCAAGCCAGACGATATCCTTCGTCTTTATATTTGACTTCTATATCGAGTTCTGCGGTTTTGATCATTTTTCGAATTTGATAAATGGCCGTGTGCAGCTGCGTCGTAGCGCGTTCCGTATCATAATTCGGCCACAGCAGATCCATCAGTACCTGCTTATTCACGGTTTTCTCTCGGTAATAGAGCAGATACGCGAATAGCTCTTGAGCTTTCAACGTCTTCCAAGGGAATCGTTGTGCAGCGCCGTTCGCATCGATATAGTGCAAGCTTTGCAGACAGCATAATGTCAGCTGGGGTGTTCGCTCATGACTGATTGCAGGAGCTGTCCCATTATGCGGATTCATTGAGGTAAGCCGCTGCAAGGTCAATGCCAGCCGATTGTGGTGGACCGGCTTTAGTAGGTAATCCAGCGCATTAAGCTCGAATGCTTTGACCGCATATTCTTGATAGGCCGTCACAAAAATAATATGTAGTTTTGGATGAATTTGCAGCAGACGTTCGGCTAATTCGAACCCGTTAATCTCCGGCATTTCAATATCTAGAAATGCTACGTGGAGCTGCTCCCGCTGTGCAATTTCAATTGCATCATAGGGATTATAGCAAGCCATTAATCGCTCAATTTTATTTCTTCCGGTCTGTTCCGTCAGCAATTTTTCCATTTTCTTTAGAGCGAGTCGCTCATCATCAACAATTATGGCATGCAGTCCCATTGTTAAGATAGCCCCCATTCTATTTCTATTCCTGAATACGCAGGGATAATATAAGCTGATTCTACAAATAGTGAATAGCCGTGTTACGATTTCAAGTGCCTATGTTCCAGAATAGCCCGCATATTAATAGACTTCAAGCTTGGGAGTGACTCAACAAGTGTACAGCTCCGCCAGTCTTCCATCAACAGGTAACCGCGCCGTACCAAGGCGAAGATCGTATTGGTGGTGCAATGCCATTCGGGGAATGCCTTGCTATGATCATCTTCTTCTAAAATAGCAGCTCCCTCATATGTCCAACATCCTCCACTCCAGCGAATGAGCCGTCCTCCATGTCGTCTTGCCTGCTCAAGTGCCTCTTGTTGAATGATGGATAATAGCATGTTCGCATTCCTCCAGCAGTCATAGTCGTACTCGTTAGTTCTATTCAACCATATTTGGCTGAACAAAATCTGAATTCGACTGCTGAAATAGAATGAGCCGTCCCAGCTTGTCAGACCAGTAGGAAAAAGACCGGCTCCTAGAGACCGGCCTTCCCTTCTTATTTAGCTGCTGGCAGCTGGATAACTGTCATGTCATGCCAAGGGTTATAAATGCAGCATTAATCAAGATTCACCCATACCGTCTTCACTTCGGTGTAATTGTCTAGCGCATAGGAGCCCATTTCACGTCCGATTCCTGACTGCTTGTAGCCACCGAATGGAGCGGCTGCGTCGAATACGTTGTAGCAGTTGATCCATACGGTTCCTGCTCTAAGCTTGCTTGCAAGATAGTGGGCGCTCTTCAAGTCCTGTGTCCATACGCCAGACGCAAGGCCGTAGTCGGACTGGTTAGCCTGTTCAATCAAGTCATCCAGCGTATCATACGGCAATGCTGCAATAACTGGGCCGAAGATCTCTTCGCGAGCAATGGTCATCTGCGGATCAACCTGTGCAAACACCGTTGGCTCGACGAAGTAGCCTTGATTGTAAGGTACGCTTCCGCCCGTCACTAATTCAGCGCCAGCTGCTCTGCCTGCTTCGATGTAGCGCTGGACGACATCATGCTGCTCGGAGGACACGAGAGGCCCCATCTCCGTGTCTAAGTCCAAGCCAGCGCCAACACGAATGCGCTTCGCCTTGGAAGCGAGGTCAGCAACAACGTTATCATAGAGCTTCTTCTGCACGTACAGCCGTGAGCCTGCTGAGCACACTTGCCCTTGGTTGAAGGTAATGCCGCTGAGCGCTCCAGGGACTGCACGGGACAAATCAGCATCAGGCAGAATAATGTTCGGCGACTTGCCTCCAAGTTCAAGGGTAACCTTCTTCAGGGAGTGGGCAGCTTCCTGCATGATAGATTTGCCTACTACTGTTGATCCTGTGAAGGCAATCTTATCAACATGTGGATGCTGGACAAGCGGAGCACCAGCTGTCTCGCCGAAGCCTGGAATGACGTTCACGACACCCGGCGGGAAGCCGGCTTCCTGAATAAGCTGTGCGAGATAGAGTGCTGACAGCGGCGTCTGCTCAGCTGGCTTCAGGACAACCGTACAGCCAGTGGCCAGCGCGGCGCCCAGCTTCCAAGCAGCCATCAGCAGTGGAAAGTTCCACGGAATGATTTGTCCTACTACACCTACAGGCTCATGTCTCGTATAGGTGAGGAAGTTGCCGGCCGTCGGGATCGTTTGTCCAACATTTTTGGTTGCCCAGCCAGCATAGTATCGGAAATGCTCGATGGTGAGAGGAAGATCGGCAGCAAGTGTTTCACGGAGCGGCTTGCCGTTGTCCAGCGTTTCCAGCTCCGCAAGCTCTCGCTTATTCGATTCAATTAAGTCTGCCAGCTTGTAAATAAGGCGGCTGCGATCAGCCCCGCTCATGCGGGACCATTCACCATGATCGAAGGCATCGCGAGCAGCTTGTACAGCTCTGTCGACGTCTTCTTCCTGCGCTTCGGCAACGACAGCCAGCACTTCACCAGTTGCGGGATTCATAGAGGAGAATACGTTATTCTTCGCGGATTCTGTCCATTCTCCATTGATGAACAGCTTTTTCGTCCCTTGCAAGAATGCTTCTACCTTAGGACTGATCTGAATCTGTGACAAGATGCAATCACTCCTTCTATTTGGAATTGGTACAGTGGTTAATAACTTGTACATCTCATATGTATTCTTGCGATCAGCGAATCATTCCCATTGAGATATCTTTGATGTAAATAGAGACTGATTTGCAGATGTGGTGCGACAGGCTTGTGAATAAACTGGAACATTAAGGAAGTACAGGAATTCTATTGAGAAATAAGTTAAAATAGATCCGAATGAGAGAGTAATAGAGCAATCGCTCTCATAATCTTGTAAGAAATGAGGGAGCTTTCTTGAAGAAGCGATTTCTTATCTGTTCGCTGTTGTCTATGCTGTTGACCTCTACGCTGCTTCTTCCGCAGCAAGTAGGCATCGCAGAGGCGGCTGGGAACAGTCAATCTATGAAGACGAAGATTATGCTGGATAACTATCCGCTAGATTTTCAGGCAGAGCCCATTATTGTACAGGGGAATACGATGGTTCCATTCCGTGGAATCGCAGAAGCGCTCGGCATCGAAGTGCTGTGGAATGCGAAAGATAAGACGGTAACGGCGAATCAAATGGCTACAGATGGGAAGAAGGTAGTAGTTCTGCAATTGAACCAGAAGACAGCCAAAGTGAATGGACAGGCCATGCAGTTGAGTGCAGCGCCGTTTGCCCGTACCGGAACGACCTATATTCCGCTCAGCTTTTTCAGTAAGCAGTTCGGTGCACAAGTATCCTGGAATCAGAAAACGAAAGTCGTCTCCTTGCAGTCACCGCCGAAGAAGATGTACAGTATGGCCTTTTATGCGGTAAAAGCTTTCGGCGAGCGCCAGTATATCCCTCAATTTGATACTGTGGGATTTGGCTGGGCAAGGCTTCAAGAAGATGGAACGATCACAACGAGCGGTAAAGACTTCTATTGGCCCCAAGCTGCAGGAGAAATAACACCTGAGGGGATAGTGGATCAGGCAAAGCAGGAAGCAACTAGTCCGTATCTTATGGTATTTGCTTCAGATCGGAAGAACGAGCTGACGAAAATGCTAGAGGATTCGGCGCTTCGCGATAAGGCGATTGCGGATATTGTGCAGCTTGCAACGGACAAAAATTTCTCCGGCATCGTGCTTGATTTTGAAGGGCTGGGCTTGTCTGGAGATATTGGGAAGGCAAAGCGGGATTACAATGAATTCGTGACTCGTCTTGCCAAAGAGTCCAAGGCAGCTAATCTTAAGCTGTCCCTGGCGCTTCATCCACTGAATGGAGCTTACCGAGGATATGACTATAAGACATTGGCAACAGTGGCGGATGATCTCATTATTATGGCCTATGAGTATACAGGAAAGAAAGCACCGGAGCCGTTGGATAAGGTAAACGAATCCATTAAGCTTGCCTTGAAGGAAGTGCCGAAGGAGAAGCTGGTCTTGGGCATTTCGACTTGGAGCGAGAACGAGAAGACGATTAGCAGTGTAATTGGGCTTGCGAAGCGCCATCAGTTGAAAGGGACAGCATTGTGGAGATTAGGGCTCATCGGGGAAGCATCCAAAGCACAAATCGACAAAAATGTGATTCCATTAAAATCGTAGCTTGGACAGCACTTTTTTATATCATTGAATAAGTTGTGTACGGTGTATGCAATTCCATAAGTAACCACTCTGTAAGGGAAGCAACCATATGAGTCAGTCCCTTAAGAAGGGCGAAGACGCTCCAAAACCACTGAATTGTGTGGGAATAGGGGCGTCTGCCTTTTTTATGTGCGTTCACACCAATGTGGGAGGCAAAAAAGTTCAACAACATTTACTCTAGGGACAGCACCTGACGATAAAGGATTGAATGGATGCGGCTAGACGATCAGGGCACTCCTCCATGAGAATATGCCCGTAGCTGTCGTATAGCTCAGTGCACAGGTTAGGCACTGTCTGTTCATATTGGCGGAACACTTGCTTTGGAATCATTTTATCGATCGTTCCATAGATCAGCAGGGTAGGGACATGAATCTCTGAGATCTGATGCGCAATGGTACCTGTATCGTCGTCTGCTAATGTCTTGGCGATGACGTAAGGAGTATTCGGATCTTGATATGGCTTCGTCCAGCTGTCCATGAATTCGGGTGTAATATGTACCAGCGGCAAGCTCAGCATCCGGGCCAGCGTAGTCGGCTTCATCTTCCGGTTCATCGCGCCACGAAAAATGCCGTCCATCCAGCCCTTACGGGCTGCCCATTTCACAGGTGAGGCTACTCCGCGACGGAAGCCGTCAGGAGCGACCAGAGTTAAGCTGCGCAACAGATGCGGAGCCTGCAAGGCAATGTGTGCCGCGATTTCACCGCCCATGGAGTGGCCGACAAGATGGACATCTTCGCATCCTAGTGCCTCTATCACAGCTTGAATACGCTTCGCTTGTTTCTGTTTGCTATATAGGGCAGTCCGTGGCTTATCACTGAATCCGGATCCAAGCAGATCGGGACAATAAACGCGATACTGTGACGCTAATTGTGCAGCAACGCTGCGCCAGCAATAGTGATAGGCAGCAGTGCCATGCAGCAGCATGACAGGCACATCGTGATTCATGCCATACGCTTGAATATGGATATCCCCTTCTTCAACAGGGACTTTCCATGCAGCAGTCAAGTTCATGTTGATGATACACCTCCAGCTATCCATTGTTCATCAGGTTCACGGACTAGATAGGCCAATGTTCTCGCAATCATGTGCTGAACTTGCGCCCCGGGGGCAAGAGATGGATTGAGTGTTGTGATAAGCTCCCACCATAACTGGATTCGCTCTGATGTCATGGCTTCCGCTTGCTCCAGGAAGGAGCATACCTGTTCTCGCGTGATTGGTGTTACAGAACCGGTGACGAGCTGGACGTAATCTAATGCGGCTTGTTGCATATTCGCACTGCGTTCATTTTCCCCTGCTTCGATCAGCGCCAAGATCGTACTTGTGAGCGCGGCATACGGCTTACCCCATAGAGAGTGATCTAACTGCTGGTTGGATACTGCCTCCCAATAGGGCTCAAGCTTTTGCTTCATTTCGAGGGCAAAGGCAGGATCGTCCAGCATAGTACTAATTCTTGACCATGCATGAAGCTGACTCTCGCTCAGCTCCTGCTCTTTCGGGACGAACCCAATGCAGGTGGTTAGGATATGTTCACGCCATTGACAGGGAAGTCCTTCTGTACCTAAATGTTGCTGCATTTTACTGGCGATGAATTGCTGCCTCTGACGGGAGCTCTTATGGACGACATCTGCAATGTCATGCAAGTATGCGAGTGGAGCATCCCGATGCTGCTGCTCTTGGGCTTGAACGAGAATTTTCTTCATTCTGTCCAAATGTACAATCTGCTGTTCGATGGCCTCCAGCTGCCATTGAATGGAGGTGGATACGGGAACTTCATGCTGCAGCATCTGCTTGATATCCTGAACAGCGAAGCCAAGGTAGCGCAATAATAAGATAAGTTCCAGCTGTGCAATATCTTCGTCGTTATAGTAGCGGTAACCGGTCGAGCTGATTGTAGAGGCTGGAAGCAGCTCAACTTCATCATAATAACGAATCGTCTTAATTGTTGCGCCTGTCATTTTCGATACTTCCCCGATTGAGTAGTAGCCTTCCATCCTGATGTCTCCCTTCATCTTGTTTTGAGTATAAAGTCTCCAGTCAGGGGAGAGTCAATATCTGAGTGGAAATGGAGTCGAACTAGTAGGGAAATAGCCTCCACCACATTGACGAAAGAGTTTGATTGTGACATTATCATTATAGATACCAACGGTCGGTATTTAAAATGAGGGAGGCCTACACCATGGCAAGAAACAAATATCCAGAACAGACACTTGAGCTGATTATGGCGGTATCCGCAAAGCTCTTCCTAGAGAAGGGCTATGACAAAACGAGCATTCAAGACATTATCAATGAAGTAGGGATGTCCAAAGGCGCGATCTATCATCACTTTACGTCCAAGGAAGAGATTTTGGAGGCGGTTATGAAGCAGCACTCAGATCGTACAGTCGACATGTTCCAGACCCTAATACAGAGTACTCAAGCAGCGAATGCCCGCGAGAAGCTCATTTCCCTATTGGAAGCTCTTGCAGCTGATCACGATGCGCACTCTCTTGATGCTCTACTATGCTCACAGATCCATAATCCACAGTTTGTCGTGAAAGGGATCAAAGATAGTGTGCTGCAGGATGCGACGCAGCTTGCTTCTCTTATGAAGCAGGGGGTGAAAGACGGATCGATTATGACCGAATATCCCGATGAATGTGCGGAAGTGTTCTTGCTGCTGCTGAACGTATGGATGAACCCAGTACTGTTCATGCGGGATATCGAGGGAACCGTTCAACGTCTGCAATTTTTGCAGCTGATGATGAAGCAATTAGGCGTGGATGTCGTCAGCGACAGCTTGATTCAGAAAGTGATGGAGCAATACAAGAACATGGGGGCTTTCCTGAATGTAGAGTGAAGGAGAAAGATGACATTGCAAACGCATGTAGGATTTATCGTTGGATCTGTCATCGCGAGTGTGGTTCTAATAGCGGGAATCATCGGACTCGTGCTGAGCAAGCGGCGTGGCGATACAAGTACTTGGGCAGGCTGGGCGGTTCTGTTTGGCGTATGTGCTTTAGCAAGCGCAGTCATTAACTTAGGAATTGCAAAGTGAGAATGAGGGGAGCCTGTGATGAAGATGAGGAGGAACTTGAAGAGAGGAAGAGCATGAATATGAGAAATAAGAGGCTGCTTGAATCTACGAAGAGGCTGTCTGACAGCACCTACAAGAGAGCGATGAATCAGGCTTACCGAGCTGCACATCCATCTCGGAAGGCGGCATGCCGAGGCGCTATGATAAGTGGTGGTATAGGCTTGTTGCTCCTGGCCGCAGGTGGAATCGTACTTGGACTTGGGAACACAGGATGGGGATTAAGCATGCTGGGCTCCGGAATTGTGGTTGCAGGCATCAATGTATGGAATGTCCGTCAGAATATGAGTAAGGGGTAGAAAAATTTTTTACACATATAGATACCAACCGTCGGTATATTACTTATGATTAAATCGATTCCTTACCCTGTAATCGATTTTGTATCTTCATTAGGCTAGGGCCGGGAAGGGAAGCTGCCTTTCCGGCCCAGGTCATAGCCCTAGTGTGTCAATGAAAAGTAACTTCGGGATATTCACTGCTGGTGCTGTTCAACAGCGCTCCACCAGTACCCTTCAGGTTCTTATTGAAGAAATCCAGAACATAGTGATTGACGACAGATGCCCCTCTGTAACCGTCGATTGTTCCTGTAATACCGGCGTATTGCAGAAGATTCGAATAGAGCTGCAGGTCGGTGAAATTATGATGCTTCGCACCTTCCAATTGAATGATGCTTCCGCCGTGCTGCTTTACTTTCTCCATTATGGCAAGCTCTTGTGCAATGATGCTGCTCATCTTCGCATCTGTAATAAGCCCCTTGCGCTGCTGCTTCTTCATCTCGGTGAACTTATCAGCCTTCAGGAACAGGGCGGGCTTGTCGGCTAGTCTATTGATGTCTAATTCATAGAGAGAGCCATCCATATTGACCGCCGCCTTGACTCGAGGGTTCGTGTTCAAGACGTTAAATGCGGTCGCGCCCCCGAAGGAATGGCCCATGACACCAATCTTGTCCATGTCGATGGCGCCCGTAAGTGGGCTTGGCATGTGACCAGCATTCAAGCCATCCAACTGGCGAATGACGAAATTCACATCCTCCGTCCATACCGTTCCGATGGATTTGCCTACCGTATAGAAATTATCCATGTTGAAAGTGGTTCGATAGTCTGTATTTGTGCCATCTGGAAACGCTGTAGCTACTGTGCTGTACGGATGGTCGATGGAAGCGACAATATAACCGTGGCTGGCCAGCTGCTCGGCTTGAGACACATGAAGCAATCGGGTTGTCCCCATTCCATGATTGATGATTATTAATGGATAGGGAACTAAAGAATGCTGTACTGCTGCTTCTTCATAGGCATTGCTGCGGATGTACTTCCAATAATCGAAGATCGGTTCAGGGAGCTTGATAAATGATGATAATCCCTTTTTATAAGCAGCGATCATCTTTGGATCCTCAGGAAAGACGGATACGGTCTTCTCCACATTATCTACTCGTGCGGGGTACCAGAATTGAACGAGGAGTTTACGTTTATCTCCACCGTTCTCCGTATAGATCTCCTCTCGTCCGTTATCCGTTAGCGACATCGTAAATGTGCCTACTTGATAGGGTCCCTCCAGTTTCGGCAGCTGAAAAACAGGCAAGCATGACGACAACAAGACGTTCAATGTGATTACGACGCAGGATAGGCCAAATAAAGTATAGCGCACAGATTTCCACAGATTGAACGTGCTGGATGACCGTATACTTTTCCAACATAGACTCCCCGTTATTACGATAGTTAGGCTGTACACGCCGAACATCTGCCATCGATAACCCTCTTGCCACAAGTGCAGCGTGAGAATGGACATGCTGATTGTACTGGCTACGATGCCGGTTAGCCGGGGCAGTTTGCGTGTAAGTAGAGTACTTATCAATAATGCAAAGCAAGAGAAAGCCAGCAATATTTCATAGAGCCGCATAACGTTCCTATTCCTCCCGTTCTTCAGAGCGTACTTGCCTCTGTCTATTGAGCGTAAAGGGTGAAGATTAAGGAGAGGTCGATCGTTCGTTTAAAATTCGTTTAAAGAGTGAACCGCGTATGTTTCAGTTTTTGTTCAGAATCATGGATTATTGTGTAAGTAGACTCTCGCCTAATCGTTGAAGCAGAAGCAGCCTATACATAGAGCCGGTAAGGAAGGGGGGAGCTGCACTTTATTAACCGATTACGGGAAATGAAGTTGAAGCTCGAACTAAAGCTGAAGAGGTGAATGTTACGAGACATGAAAGAACGTAGAAAGACCTTATATGTATTTTTAGTAATTGCGTTGCTATTAAATCTTGTGTTCCCACCTACTATGGTGAGTGCATTTGATGGATTGCTAGATGATAGCTCTAATAGTCTGACGCAGAGTGTGACAGATGCGACTTACGGCAATGCCCCTAGTGTGGCGAAGGCAACTTATGGGGAGATCAAGGAAAATATTATAACGAAAGTAACCATAAAGGATAAGGTTGGTAACAATATTACCAAAGTCCGCCCTGATATCGGCGATAAGGTACAAATCATTTTTGACTGGAAGCTCGATGATGGACATAAGTATGGAAATGGTTCGACATTCAAGTTCAAATTGCCTGATCAATTTGGAGTGGATCGGGAGTTAACTGGTGAACTTGAAGGAGGAAGCGGAACTGTAGGTACTTACGTTGTAACGAAAAATGGTGAAGTGACATTCACCTTTAATGATGAAATCGATAATGGTCAAGGTTTGAACGGTTTCTTCGAAGTTTGGCGAGAATTTGACGAAAGCAAATTCGATGGAGGAACGAAGCAAGAAATCAAGTTTGATGATATCGGATTTTCCTTCGTAATTAATTTCAAAAGTAAAAATGAAAGCAATATGACCAAATCTGGCTCACCAGATAAGACGAGAAATCCGAAAAATATCAATTGGAATATCGAACTGAATCGAAACAGTGAAAAAATGATAAATGCAGTATTGGGAGATGAGCTTCCAAATGGCTTAGTATTAGACAAATCCTCCATCAAAATATACGAAGTCAACGTTCGTCGTGATGGTGGTGAAGCGATAAAGGGAGCCGATGTTACTAGCAAGTTTACGATAAATCCTGATGATTCCAAATTCAGTATTGCGTTTGGCGATATTGATCAGGCTTATCGAGTTGAGTATGCAACGATAATTACTGATTTGTCGGGCTATAAAGATGGTACAAACTATCGAACAAAATCATTTAAAAATTCAGCGAAGCTGACAGGAGATACGCTTCCCAAGCCCTATGAAGTTACAAAAGAAGTGGAAATTACATTCAGCAAACCGTTGAACAAAAAATCAGTTCATTACGATTCTAGTACACAGACGATTACATGGACAATTGAGTACAACTATAATGAGCGAACCATTGATCAAAAGGATGCGTGGATTAAGGATATCTTCGATAAGAATAATCTCCAAAAGCTGGATGAGACGTCATTTGTCGTTAAAGAGATGACAATCAAGGATTCAGGCGCAGCTGTGGAGAAATCAGTCCCTGCACTTGATCAAGGGAAAGATTACATCGTCGCATCTACAGCGGACGGTTTCGAGTTGAAATTCAACAAATCGATTAGCAGTGCCTATAAAATTGAATACAAAACGAAATCTGTTAACCGCGTGTACGACAGCACAGAGGTTACGAATCGTGTGGAAATACATGATGGTACAACAGAAGTCGGAAAACAACCGATTGCTCAGGTCATTTTCAGCAAATCTGACGGTGTTGTTGACTTTAAGAATAAAGAGGTTACTTGGACATTAACAATTAACTCTGATAGTAAAGAAATGAATAAAGTTAAAATTGAGGACACATTCAGTACGAATGTATTTGATTTTGTACCAAGCAGCGTTGTAATTGAAGAGGTTGGTACACAGAAGAAGCTGGTAGCTGGGAATGATTACACCGTAACAAAGACGGCTGCAGGCTTTGAAATTCTCATCGAGCAAATCAAAACAAAGCACAAAATCACATATGTAACAAAGTTTGATCCTAATAAATTCACCAAGGAAGAAATCAACACGGCAAAACTTGTGGATTGGAATGAAAAAGATCCTCAGATTCCTTACATCAAAGTAACTGGAAAAGCGAAACCGGATAAATATACGGTTGCAAATGGAGACAAAGCAGGCAGCTACAATGCGATAACAAAAGCGATCACATGGCAAATTGACTTCAATTACAATTTGAATGAGATTAAGGAAGCGGTCGTTAAGGACTTCTACACAGAGGGGCAAGATTTTGTAACGGGTTCCTTGAAGGTGTATGAATTAAATCTTAAGGGCGGCGTAGATGACGTTGAGAAAGGAAATGAAATCAACGATTATACGTACCAAAATGTGAGTGAAAACGGTCAAGACGGTATCGTCATTACCTTCACGAAGAAGCCCATCAAAACGGCATACCGTATTACGTATGAAACCAGTTTGAAAGGTAAACAGGTATACAAAACTTATAAGAATAATGCAAAAGTGTATGATATGGGCGATGCCGGAAAGAAAGTATTCGAGAAGTCGGCAGAAGTTCCACCGGCATTTGGCGGAGAGTATGTATCCAAGAAAGGCGAGCAAGGGAAAGGTGAGAAATCTGATCTTGCATTATGGAAAGTTTTCATTAACCGAAGCCAGTCCTTTATTGACAAAGGTGCGGCTCTAACAGATACCTTGTCAAAGGGTCACACATTGGATCAAAAATCGATTAAGCTCTATAAGCTTGGAGCGGGAGAGGCAGGAGCACAGACTGGCGGAACACTGGTTGAGCCTCTGGACAGCGTAGCGAAGCTCGAATTTAACGGGCAAACCTTCACGCTTACGTTCCCAGACAGTCTGGAAACATCGTATCAATTGGAGTATCAATCCTATATTGATGCTAATGACGGTGATGTCATTACCAATGATGTGTCTTTTAAGGGGCAAACAGTTGGTCAAGGCAACAAAGAGGCACAAATTCAGGTGAGCCTCTCTGGAGCTGGAGGAGGAGCAATTCCTTCTGGACGCGGTAAATTAATTATTAAAAAAGTAGATGCAAACAATGAGAAAATCACGCTACCAGGAGTTGAATTTGAACTCTATGATCAATCGGGAACTGTCTTACTAGAAAATTTGGTTACTGATAAGAATGGTGAGGCAACTTTTACAGATAAGAGATTTAGAAAATATAAGCTCAAAGAAGTAGAAGCGCCAAAAGGATATTTTATTCAAGGTGATGGTTGGAGCTCTGTTTCGTTCAAAAAAGACGAACAAATAGAAGTCATCAAAAACACGAAAGGCGTATGGGAATTCGAGTTGACCAAGGTCGATGCGGATTATCCATCCAAGGGGCTGCAGGGTGCCACCTTCAAGCTTCAATTAAAGGATGAACATGACGTGTATCAGGATGTTCCTGGTAGAACGGATGAGCAGACGGATAAAAACGGGAAGCTTAGGCTGAAAGATCTCCAACCCGGAGGCAAATACCAACTTATTGAGGTAAAGGCACCTGAGGGATATAAGTTGGATTCAAATCCAAAGCCAATACAATTTGAGATTAAAAAGGATCAGGCAACATTAGCAACGCGTACGGTTGAGAACACACCACTTCCTGGCTCCATTACTGTAACTAAGAAAGATGAAGCTGGCGGTGCGTTGCTCTCTGGTGCGGAATTTGTCCTTAAAGATGCGAAAGGAAATATCATTGCTACGAGGCAAACTGTTGCAGATGGTATCCTGAACTTCGAAAATTTAAAGAGCGGCACCTACTATTTAGTAGAAAAGACAGCGCCAGAAGGGTATGTGCTCAATACTCAGCCGATTACAGTTGAAGTCAAGAACGGAACGGACACACCGGTTACCGTCTTGAACAAACTGGTTCCAGGATCGGTGAAAGTCATTAAAGTGGCGGCAGGTACGAATACTACACTCCCTGGTGCAGAATTCCGTATCCTTGACGCACATAAGCAGCCAGCCAAGGATCAAACAGGCAAAGAATTGACACAGTTGGTAACGGATGAACATGGCCAATTAATCATTACGAATCTGAATCCAGGCCAATACTTCGCGCAAGAAACGAAGGCACCGGTAGGGTATGTGTTGAACGGTGATTTATTCGAATTCACAGTAAGCAAGAAGGCAGTAGCTGAAGTGAAGGTACCGAATACACGTGAGCCTGAAGTGCCTAAGACCGGAACTGCTAAGATGGTTAAAGTTGATGCGGCCAATGAAGAAAGGAAATTGCCAGGTGCGGAGTTCCGTTTGCTGGATGCGAATAAGCAGCCAGTCAAGGATCAAGCAGGCGTGGAATTGCCGCCGCTTATCACGAATGAGCATGGCGAAGTCACGATTCCGAACCTGTATCCGGGCAAGTATTATGCAGAAGAAACAAAGGCTCCAGCCGGATTTGTGTTGAACACGGAATTAATCGAGTTTGATGTGAACGCTGGCAAGGAAGCAGTAGTCATTGTGCGTAATACACTCGATTTGCCGCCGACGGGTTCAGTGAAGCTGATTAAGATTGCTTATGAGAATAAAGAGAAAAAGCTGTCTGGTGCCAAGTTCCGCCTTCTGGATACGGAGAAGCATCCGGTTAAAGATAAGGCAGGAGCAGAGCTTCCGATCTTAACGACGGATACAAACGGAGAAGCATCCCTTCCAGCCTTGAAGCCGGGTAAATACTTCTTCGAGGAAACAGAGGCTCCAAGCGGTTATATTCGCAACACTACATTGAATGGGTTCGAAATTACGAGAGGGCAGTTGACTGTCGTTACGGTCGAGAATGTTCGTTATACCGATGGAGGGGGAGGGGGCAAGACGGATCCTTACGAACCGTGGGAGCCAAGCAAGCCAGGCGACAAGACACCTCCTAAGACAGATCCGAACATTCCAACGATCCCTGGGCAGATCGTCGATCCTACAGATCCAAAGACGCCAACAACGCCAACAAATCCTGGAACGACAACTGACCCTGATCAGCCTACGGTACCTGGGGAGACGACAGATCCCGACACAGGAAATACGACGGAGCCGGGTGGAAGCAAGGGCAATCCAGACGGTGACAAGGATGATGAAGGAAATCCTGATGATGCAGATCTAGGGGGCAAGACGGATTCGAAGAAGCCGAATCCTAAGCCGGGCGGCAAGCTGCCGCAGACCGGTGAAGAAGCCCCTGTATCGCCAATCGTCGGTATGATTCTAATCACTGCCGCAGCACTCATGTGGATTGCTCGGAAGCGATTATTTGTAAGACGTTGATGTGATGACCCGCTAAGGAGAGTTCCTTGGCGGGTATCCTACTATTCTGTCCACATACAGAAGATTACAATCGTTCAGGAGTGTACAAGCAGTTCTGTTGCATGTTACCATAGACATATAACGGTTACATTTGGATAATGGCAAACCCTCGCGAAAGCAGGGGACGCAAAGCCACGGGTCTAATGCATTTACACAATGCGATGACAGCCGGGTTGCCCTAATTGCGACAATACGAGCGTCTATTTAAGTGCGCCGCCATTAGGGTGGCGCTTTTTGTATATATAAGAAGCGCCCCTGGTGTTCATCTCATTCGAGCGGATAACGTCAAAGAATGGGAGATGGTAAGAATGCGGACACGTTGTACGGCAACAACTGACAACAACGCAAACTGGCAAGTAGAAGCAAAACAATCATTGGTAGGCACCAAGCGACGAATTGCAATAGGGCTTAGTGCTGCATTGCTGTTCGGCATGTTCATGCCACAGCCAACTCTCTATGCAGCGGATGAAACAAGCGGAAGCGGAGCTGCTGCATCAGAATTGAATGTGCCACAGGTGGCAGGAGTCAAGGTTCAGGGCATTTCGCTCGGTATGAGTGAGAAGCAGCTCTTCGAGCGACTGGGACAACCAGCACGCAAAGACGTAAGCGAGTACGGGTTCGAGTGGTACATCTATAACAAGGATTATAAGCAGTATGTGCAGGTCGGTGTGCTCAACAAGAAAGTTGTAGCTCTATACTCGAATGCTAAGGCTGATTATGGCAGCATTGGATTTGGTTCGACGAAGCAGGAAGTTACAGCAGCCTACGGGTCTTCCATCAGCCGAATTAAGAAAGGCAATACCATCTATAACTACAAGGATAACGGCGGAACATACAGTATGCACAAGGTAGGCGACGCTTATGCGACGGTGTTCTATGATGTGAGTCAGCGCGGCACGGTAACAGCTGTCCAATTCATTGCTGAAGCTGTGGAGTTGTCGTTCAAGGGTTACTTCGGTACGCCTAGCGAGCAATTGCGGACAAGCTTCGAGCAGCAAATATTCGATCTAGCGAACGCAGTTCGCGTACGCAATGGCAAGAAGCCGCTGCAATGGAACGATAAAATCGCAGGAACAGCACGCAAGCATAGCGGTGATATGGGAGAAAGAAGCTTCTTCGATCATAATAATCCGGATGGCAAGTCGCCGTTCGATCGAATAAAGGCAGACGGAATCGTATATAAGTCCGCAGGAGAGAATATTGCCGCTGGCCAGACGAGTGCCATCTTCGTTCATGAGAACTGGATGAACTCGGAAGGGCATCGTGCTAACATATTAGGAGATTATTCGCGAATGGGTGTGGGCGTATTTTTCGGAGGTAAATCGAAAGTCTACTATACGGAAAACTTCTATACACCACGAAGCTAGCAGGCCGTGGTAAAAAGACGCCTTCAATCCAACAGAAACAGTAGTTTGGAGGCGTCTTTAATTGATGCGGCGTTATGGAGTCTTCTCCATGACAGCCTTCACAATAAGCCGGTGTGTGGCTGTGTCGATTGGATCACAGGTGATGAGTGTCAGCTCCCGATCCGTTGGATTCTGATCGAGAACGGACAGATCTTCTGGGGTCACGACGGATTTCGATTGCACGGTATACGTGTAGGTCTGATCCGACGTTTCTAATTGAACTTTATCCCCCTTTTTCAACTCATCGAGCCTGTTGAAGTGTCTGCCGAATGTCAGACTGCGATGGCTCGCCAATACAAAGTTGCCGATCTCGCCCGGCATTCGGCCGGGGACAACGATTCCACTTCCAACCTTGAGAGAAGCAGGTGTGGCTCCTTCTACCATAGGTTCTCGCAGATCGATTTTGTCGATCGATATTGCCCCATATACAAGGAGACCGTCAATGGATTTAGGCTCCCGTTTTTTTGGTGTGATTGAATCGGTTTGTGTCTTGGAGGTTACTTGAATGCTGTCTTGCGGCAAGTTGTCCCACTCAGTAAGAAGCCGAAGCTCTCTTTGTTGTTCGTTGTATTGATTCCACTTCGGATATAGGATAAGAGCTAACCCAGCAAAGAGAAACAATAGAGCCGTGAAACCAAGCAATCTGGACATGTTTTGATTCTTCTTCGTAATAAGAGGCACCCCCTTAACGCACTATGTCTGTGCCTCTATTGTACCGTATGTAGCAATATGTTTTCCATAACCCACCATGATGGTAGGTGCGGTTCGTAGGGAATCGGATAGCAACAGTGAAACTCAATTGCAGCAATCTGATGCTGGAAGGTGGCGTTAGCAATCTAAGGTGATGAGGATCCTTCCTTAGGGGAAACCTGCTGAAGGATTGCTTTATGCATCCAAATGGCAGCTTGTGAACCTTCCGCCATTGCAATCGTAACCTGTTCCGAATGCACACATACATCTCCTGCTGCCCATACGTTGGGGACATTGGTCATTTTCGTACGTGGATCCACCATAATGTGTTTATTTTCATGCCGCTCTATCCCAAGCTGTTCTGCGAGGGAGGACTTCACCTCATTGCCTCCGAAGGCAACAAATCCACGCTCTCCATTAATGATCCTTCCATCGGAAAGTCTCACGCCACTGAAGACACCTTCTTCCTTACATACTACTTCTTCAATCTGTGCTTCAATTACTTCAATCTGCTGAGCGTCCAATTGGTGCATTTGATCAGCAGACAAGGGCTTCTGCTCGTGATTCACATAGACGACGTCACGGGTCCAATACAATAGCGTTAGTGCCATATCAGCTCCGGTAGAGCCAGAACCAAGCACAATGGTTCGCCGACCGCTCACTTCATAACCATCGCAATCAGGGCACACATACACCGTAAGGCCTAGGCAGGGCATGAGATTGGGCAAGGATGGAAGCCGATCCATGATTCCAGTGGCGAGCAGGAGTGTACTTGCTGTGAAGAGGCCGTTCTCTGTTGTCGTCACGGTGAAGCCATGTTCGCCATTAGGTGCGAGACTCGTCACGGTATCTTTAAGTAGATGTACGCCTAACGATGTGGCCTGCCGTTTACCCAAAAGACGAAGCTGAGTACCGGACACTCCCTCAGGCCATCCGAGCACATTATGGTAGGAGCGGCATATCGTAGATCTGCCATAACCACTATCGATCACCAGCACGCGGTGTCGGTATCTCCCCAGCTGAATGGCAGCTTGCAGCCCGGCTATGCCGCCGCCGATAATAATGCTCTCATAGCACATAAGCAGACACTCCTACCGTTTCTGAATGATTATTTCATGAAATAATGCCTGGCATGCCAAGAAAGAGATCTTATCTTACTTCCCCTGCTGCTTTGTTAAATTCTCCTGAGCAAGGCGAATCATCTCCCGCACCATCGAGCCGCCGATTCGTCCGCCAACGCGGCCTGCATCTTCCGTTGACAACTGTCCATTGTACCCTTCTTGCAACGGCACACCCAGTTCCTTAGCTACCTCATATTTGACATCATTCGGCCGGTTCGGATCTACTGCAAATCCTTCGCGGCGCATGACCTCAGCTTTAAAAGCATTGACACTGTTCTCGGCACCTGTAACAAGCAACTTTCGCCGACTTCTTCGGGACATAACCTTGTTCCTCCTGTGTCTTCAAAATTAATACTCTTCATACATTCCCCCTCCCAATCGAAATTATGTAAGAAGTGAAGAGGAGTAGGGATATACTATGGAGAATTAATCCAGTGAGTAAGTGTCTGTTTGGGTAAGCACACCATTCGAGAGGAGCTTGCAAATGGATTCGGATTATCAAGATGTACAAGTGAAGGAAGCAGAGTTAACGGTGGAGCAGCAGAGGACGAATACATCCGATGTGATCTGGTATTCGCCGCTTGAAGCACCGTTCGCAATTGCTGGATTACACTGGCTGTCTACGGAGGGGAAATATCGACGTCTCCCCGTTTCGCCAGAACACAAGATTCCAGAGGGAGTCGACTGGCTGGCGGATCATACAGCAGGTGGTCAGATCCGCTTCGTGACGGACTCTTCGAAGCTGTTCCTGCGGGTGAAGTTGTCTGGCCCACACGACATGTATCATATGTCGGCGACGGGGCAGTGCGGCTTCGATTGCTATGTGGAAGCGGATGGACATCTCCACTACCGAAGTACGACGGCAGGATGGAATCCTAGAGATTCTGAGTATGAGTCTGTCCTATTTTTCCGAGATGAAGCACAGAAAAGGCTTGTCGTTCTGAACTTCCCGCTGTATCAAGGGGTAGAGGAGATCATGGTCGGGTTGAAAAGGGATGCCATCGTGGAGTCCCCGCCTGCTTATGAGGATCCAGGCAAGGTTATTGTATACGGAACCTCCATCACCCAAGGGGCATGCGCCATGCGTCCTGGAATGTGTTACACGAACATTCTTAGTCGAAGAATCAATCGTGAATTCATTAACTTAGGCTTCTCTGGCCATGGAAAAGGAGAGGCCGAGCTAGCTCATATTATTGCATCTATATCCGATCCAGCTTGTCTTATTCTGGACTACGAAGCGAACAGCGTCTCTCCAGAACGATATGCGGAGACACTGCCGCGATTCGTACGGATTTATCGTAAAGCGCATCCAGAAGTTCCGATTCTTATATTATCGAGACTTGCATTCTCCTTCACACGCTTCGATGAGGAGGACTCCAGACTGCATCAAGTACGCAAGCACATGCAGATGACGTTAGTGGAATCCTTGCGGCAAGCAGGGGATCGTCATATCTACTTCTGTGATGGTGAACAGCTTCTTCCACAGCATGCTCTTGAATGCTTCGTGGACGGCACTCATCCTACCGATCTAGGGTTTGTGCAGATGGCAGATGGACTGGAGCCTGTGCTGCGAGAAATACTGGCAAGAAAATCTTAACAGTAACATAGCTTTACACAATAAGCAGGGAACTAGTTGCATACGGAATGATTCAGAGGTGGTCCAACCAAGGGCCGCCTCTTTTTTTATCGTATTAGCGTTGTTGGAAGAAGCAGAACCAGACAATTGCGATGAAAAAAGGTATGTATGTAGGAACGATTATGAGAGGCTTCTATTATTTGAGATTCATATAGTAATAGGAAAAGGAGGTTACATTTGATGCAGAACAGGTTGATATAGAGGTCATGGAAATCGAGGAAGAGTGCATGGGCTGGAAAATGGCGTTGAATACAACGGAATTTCTATGCTTCCCTGATAAGAATAAGTTCTTTTCTTCGCTGGATGAGATGGGCAGCAGTATGTATTCTATTCGTACGATTATGCTAGTTGATGACCCTAACTACGGCTATGATGAGCCGGATCCAGCCAAGCCTTTAGTAGAGCAGCGCCATCATGGTTTTATTTTGCCTGATACCGGCCGATTCATTCATAAGTACCCTCGGGGGAATTATGCTCCAGGAAGACACTTCTCTCCCCATCCGTTTATCGATTACCCCTTCAATGATAATCCGTATCCGGCCATTGTTATCAAGTTTTTCTATAGCCCATGGACAGAGGAGACACGGCTTCGAAAGTTGCAAATTGGACCAACCCTTTCGGAAGGCAGCATTTATCGAAGCATGGGGCTACAGCATCTCGTTACCCGCGAAGAATTAGGGCGGAGATATAACAGTTATGTGAACCAAGCGACCGATTTAAGTCGTCATCCTGTTTATCAGCGTCTATGGAGGGGAGCTGTATGAAGGCAGTCATACTTGCAGGCGGATACGGAACGAGAATCGGTGAGGAGACGCAGGTCAAGCCGAAGCCGATGATCGAGATTGGCCCCCAGCCGATACTGTGGCACATTATGAAGCTGTACAGCCATTATGGGATTCGTGAGTTTATCATTTGTCTGGGATACAAGGGCCACGCCATTAAAGAGTATTTCATCCATTACTATATGCGGCATACGGATTTTACGTTAGATATGGGTAGTAACACTGTTGACTATCATGGGGACAATGCTGTTCCGTGGAAGGTTACACTAATCGATACTGGTGAGGGCACAGAAACGGGAGGACGGATTAAGCGGGTTCAAGCGTATGTTGGCGACTCTACCTTTTGCCTCACCTATGGAGATGGAGTTGGTAATGTAAATATTGCTGAATTGGTTGCGTATCATCAATCCCATGGCAAATATGCGACAGTAACGGCAGTTCAGCCCCCAGGAAGATTCGGTTCGCTTGCCTTGGCGCAGCAGCAGGTCATCGATTTTACAGAGAAGCCTGCAGGGGATGGCGGCTGGATAAATGGAGGCTTTTTTGTATTGGAGCCTGACGTGTTCTCATATATTCTTGACGATGCTGCCGTATGGGAGACGGATGTCTTAACCGAACTAGCACGCCAGCGGCAGCTTATGGCTTATGAGCATCATGGCTTCTGGCACCCGATGGACACGATGCGGGATAAGAAGAAATTGGTGGACTTGTGGGGCCGGGGACAAGCGCCATGGAAGGTGTGGCAGGCGTGATCAATGAAGCTTTTTGGCAGGGAAAGAAGGTTCTTGTTACGGGACATACAGGCTTCAAGGGATCCTGGTTGACGATATGGCTGTCCATGTTGGGTGCGGAGGTTGTCGGATATGCCTTATCACCGAGTACGAAGCCGAATCTGTATGCTGCTGCCGATATTCAAGCAGTGTGTAGGCACTCCGTTATCAAAGATGTGAATGATTATTCAGCTCTGCTGAAGGTGATGTCGGAGCACGAGCCGGAGATTGTGTTCCATTTGGCTGCACAGCCGCTCGTACAAGCGTCCTATGAACATCCGGTAAGCACCTTTCACACGAATGCAATGGGAACGGTGTATCTGCTGGAGGCGGTTCGTCATACAGCTAGCGTTCGTGCTGTTATCAACGTAACGAGCGACAAGTGCTATCGCAATACAGGGGAATCGGTGCTTCCATTTCGCGAAGAAGATCCGCTAGGCGGTCATGATCCTTATAGTGCAAGCAAGGCTTGTGCCGAAATCATTGCAGCAAGCTATCGAGATTCCTATTTTCGCAGCGAGGATGGTCAAGGGCCTAGAATGGCGTCCGTTCGGGCAGGCAACGTCATTGGCGGCGGGGATTGGACAGAATCTCGTCTTCTGCCGGATGTAATAAGAACTTGTTCCGCCTCTGAACCACTACTTGTTCGGAACCCGAACGCGGTACGACCGTGGCAGCATGTGTTGGAGCCCGTGCACGGTTACCTGCTTCTGGCGGAGAAGCTGTGGGATCATCCGCAGTACGCAGATGGATGGAACTTCGGGCCGCTGGAACAGCCAAACACAACCGTTCAAGATATCATTCAAATGGCAGCAGAGATCTGGCAGGTAGACATACAAGTGGTGCTAGAACAAGCAGCCTCTCGCTATGAAGCGCCTAGACTATTTCTGGATAGCAACAAGGCTGCACAGCTATTAAACTGGCATCCGAAGTTGTCTATCAAGGAGGCTGTAGCATGGACGATCTCCTGGCATCAGCAGTATCGTGCAGGAATTAACGCTAGAGTGCTATCAGAGCGGCAGATCGTCGATTATGTTCGCAGAGAAGGAGGGAGAGAAGGCAAATGAACTCACATTGTCGGATATGCGGTACACAGCTTGTGCACACCTTTGTCGATTTAGGACAATCTCCACTTGCAAATGCCTTCCTAACACCAGAGGAATTGGGGAATGCCGAACCCCATTATCCGCTCCATTCGTATGTATGTGATACTTGTTGTCTTGTACAGCTTGATCAGTTCGCGAGCCCGGCTAGTATATTCAAGCATTACTTATATTTAAGCTCCTATTCTACAAGTTGGCTGAAGCATGCAGAACAATATACAGACATGGCGATTCGCAGATTTCAACTGAACATTGATTCACAGGTCATCGAGATTGCGAGCAATGACGGTTATTTACTGCAGTATTTCCATCAGCAGGGTATACGGACACTGGGCATAGAACCAGCAAGCAATGTGGCTCAACTTGCGAGGGATAAGGGAATTCCGACGAAGGCAGAGTTTTTCGGACAACGACTGGCGGAAGAGCTCGTTAAGGACGAGGGGATTAGCGGGAATCTAATCGTAGCGAACAATGTGCTGGCTCACGTCCCGGACGTGCAGGATTTTGTCGCTGGTCTGAAGCGGCTGCTCCATCCGGAAGGTACCATTACGATTGAATTTCCGCATGTACTCAATCTTATTCGATATAAGCAGTTCGATACGATTTATCATGAGCACTTTTCTTACTTCTCCTTGTTCTCGGCTCAACAGCTATTCTCCATGCACGGCCTCCAAGTAACAGATGTAGAAGTACTTTCTACACATGGGGGGTCATTGCGCTTGTATATCATGCATAAGGACAAGGGCAAATTGGCTGCAGCAGCTGTGCAGAAGGTTCTGGAACAGGAACGGCAGAACGGACTGCACGACTGGCGGGCATATACTGCGTTTGCCCAGCAGGTAGAACAGATGCGGGAGGATATTGTCCGATTCATGATGGAAGCTCGCAATCAAGGCAAGCTGGTGGCAGGTTATGGGGCACCGGCGAAGGGCAATACGCTGCTTAATTATTGCGGGTTCCACACGGCATGGCTTCCATTTACTGTGGATCAGAATCCATATAAGCAGGGGCTGTATTTGCCTGGTTCGCGAATTCCTATTCGCAGTCCCGAGGAGCTGAAGCGAGTGCGTCCAGATTATGTGCTTATACTGGCTTGGAATTTGAAAGAAGAGATTATGGAGCAGTGCGCTTATATCCGAGAATGGGGCGGTAAGTTCGTCATCCTTGTTCCAGAGATTGAAGTGGTGTGAAGGATGGATAAAATACTGGTTACGGGCGGCAGTGGGTGGATCGGCGGCTTCGTCGTTCAGATCCTGCTCCAGAAAGGGTACGATGTCCATGCTATATATCGGAGAGCGCATAGAGCAGATTTCTTCTGTACGTGGCACCAGATAGATTTATGGGATGAGGAAGAAGTGAAGGCCCTTATCGAACAGGTAAGACCGACACACCTTATTCACCTTGCCTGGGATGCTATTCCGCCGCAATGCTATACTTCTCTGAGCAACTATAACTGGATGCAATCCAGCAAGACGCTTATTGATCATTTTATTCAAAGTGGAGGACAAAGATTAATCGTTGCTGGCTCTTGTGCTGAATATGAATGGACGCCGGGATTATTGTCAGAGGTCAATTCTTCATTATCGGAGAAGACTTTATATGCGGTATGCAAAAACTCGCTGCGTGCTTGGCTGGAGTCTTATACGGAACAACGGGGGATAAGCAGCGGCTGGGCACGTATTTTTCATTTATATGGCCCTTATGAGCAAGGGAACCGTCTCGTATCCTCCATCATTCGTTCACTGCTGGAAGGACGAGAGGCGGCTTGCTCACTAGGCAAGCAGTATCGAGACTTTCTGTTTGTTAAGGATGTGGCGGATGCGCTGGTTTCTTTTCTCTTCAGCAAGGTGGAGGGCGCATTGAATATCGGTTCAGGGAAGCCGGTTCAGGTGAAGCAGATCGCCCTGATGATTGCCAAGAAGTTGGGGCGTGAACGTTTGCTTCGATTCGGGGCACTCCCTGATCCCGTAGATGGACCCTTGTATGTTGGCGCTCATGCTGGGCGTTTGAAGCAGGAATTGCGATGGCAGCCTCAGTATAGTTTGTCGGCAGGAATAGACGAAACGATCGAATGGTATAGGAACATCCAGAAGGATATTCGCTAAATTCACTTGATCGATTTATCGTAGTAGTGAATGGACTCCATGCATTCGCGCAGCCTCAATAAATTTTAAGCGAACGCTCAGCTGCATTTCAGCTAATAATAGGATAATAGAAGGAACAGGGAATATATCGCAGCAGTGAGGGAGAGGCGTGGATGTATCGGAGCAGAGGGATTCGAATTCTCATCGTAGATGATGAACCGAATATTTTACAATTTCTTGAGCTGGGATTGGTAAATGAGGGGTTTGATGTGCAGGCTGCACAGGACGGCGTTACTGCCGTAGCCCGATTTACCGAGTTCCAGCCTCATGTCGTTATATTGGATGTGATGATGCCGGGGATGGATGGGTATGAAGTGTGCCGTATGCTGAAGAAGTCAGAAGATGTGGCGGTTATTATGCTTACGGCGAAGGATGAGGTGGATGACCGTGTGAAGGGCTTGAATCTGGGGGCAGACGATTACATGGTCAAGCCATTCAGCTTCGCTGAGCTATTGGCACGAATCCAAGCGCGGATTCGCAATCAGTTCCCGACGATGTTCGGGGATGTGCAGGTAGGGCCATTTGTGATCGATGACAAGCGCAAGGAAATGAAGTATAGCGGAAATGTGCTGGCGCTCTCGCCAACGGAGTATGATCTGCTCAAGTTCCTCGTGCTGAATCGTGGCGTGGTGTTGAGCAAGTCTGTTATCTTGGATCGGGTATGGGGTTATGACTTTGGGGGAGAGGACAATATTGTCGAGGTGTATATTCGCTCTTTGCGGGAAAAGTTGAACGACAAGGAACATCAGTTAATTCGAACGCTGCGTGGAGCTGGTTATCGGGTAGATATCCCATGAGGAATCGATGGCGTTCCGGTCTTGAGAGAATCGTAAATTTGTATTCATTACGTACCCAATTGCTGTATCGCTCTTTGCTTGTCATTGCTATCCTGCTGGTGATCGTCGGCATGCTGCAGTATATATTTATGCGCGAGGTTGTGTATCAGAATAAAGCAGCGAGTCTTCAAAGTCATGTCATGAGCATTCCTGGATTCGTCTGGAAGCGGGTGGGACAGTATCATCGTCAGCTTGAACAGTCGGGACAGCGTGTCGCCGAACCCTCGATGCCGATGCTGCTTATGCCGGATACCCATGTGGCCTTCATTGATCAAGCAGGGAACTATCATTCACTGCCGAATGGGCAAGGTGAACTTGCCACCGTACAATTGAATGCTGAGGAATATGAGAAGGCAAGAAGGGCCCCTCTGGGCAGTCCATCCTACCACATTGCAAATGATTCGAACGGAAATGAACAGTTGGTTGTACTGCATCCCGTCTTATCAGCTCCTGGCAGGGAAATAGGGACGGTGCAGATTAGTACGCCAACGTCTCCACTCAACGACTTGCTCATGGGGCAGACGCTTACTTTCCTCATGATAGCGACTGTAGCGATGTTACTAGGGGTAATTGTGCTGCTTCCAGTCATCCGAAGGACGCTTCGACCGCTGTCTGCAATGGTGAGTACAGCTGAACAAATCGATGCAGGCAATCTGGATCGGCGCTTCTCCACCGCGCAGGGACAATCTGAGGTGGATCGTCTAGCCGATTCCTTCAATAGCATGCTGGAGAGGCTAGAGACTTCCTTCGACGCGGAACGGGAGATGAAGGAGCAGATGCGACGCTTCGTTGCCGATGCATCTCATGAGCTTCGTACACCGTTGACTTCGATCCATGGATTTCTAGAGGTTCTGCTTCGCGGGGCCGCCCAGCATCCCGAACAGCTGCATAAGGCGTTAACCAGCATGCATAGCGAGTCGGAGCGACTAAGTAAGCTGATTCATGATTTGCTTCTACTGGCGAAGCTGGATCGAGATGGGGCGCCTTCCATTGAACTGGTTGAAGGATCTCTCGATGGAATCATTCGCAGCATGGAACCGCAGTTATCAATGCTGGCAGGGAAGAGAACGGTGTCGATTATGCTAGAGCCTCATCTGTTATGCAAGCAAGATCCCGATAAGATGAAGCAGGTCGTGCTCAATCTGGTGCATAATGCGGTTCAACATACCGATGAAGAACTAGGGCACATTCACGTCGAGGGTATGAATAAGGAGAATGGAGTTCAGCTATCCGTCTCTGACAATGGGGTGGGTATTGCACCTGAGCATCTTCCTTATCTGTTCGATCGATTCTATCGCAGTGAGTCTTCGCGGAATCGCAAAAGCGGTGGTTCAGGACTAGGTCTAGCTATTACGAAATCAATTGTTGAAGCACATGGTGGAACGATAGACGTTGTTAGCCGAATAGGCGAGGGCAGTACATTTCGGATATGGCTGCCTCGGTAAATGAATTTTGGAACCAGGTTCAGCGGCTGTTTTCCGAGACTATCATGCTTAATGAGCTTCAGTAGAGGTAACATAACCTGATAAAAAAGAAGCAGAATCCTTCGCTAGAACGTAGGGATTCTGCTTCTTGAGTTTGGACCGCTAAGCTTACTTCTGATTCAGTACACGATACAAAATGATAGCTGCTTGTGCACGAGTGGAAGTTCCAGTCGGATTGAACGTATTGTCATCAGAACCTCTGATGAGCCCTTTGCTGACTGCATATGCAACGGCAGCCTTCGCATCTTGTGAAATACGGGCCTCATCCTTGAATCCAAGTGATGCATTCACTTGGGAGAGATCGGCCTGCAGTGCTTGCGCCAGCAAGACGACCAGCTTCTCACGCGTAATTGGATTCCGTGCCCCAGGCTCAGCAATTCGCTGCTCCCATGTCTTGCCGCTGTTCGTCAAGCGATCAAGCAAGGAGACGAATTCAGCCTGAGTAATGACATCGTTCGGTTTGAACGTGTCTAAGCTGTCTTTACCATGCAGCAGGTCATGGGCGGCGATCACTTCGATTTCATCCTTCGCCCAATGTACAGCAATATCGCTAAATGGCCTTACATGCTCTGCGATGGTATAGGTACCGTATTGAGTTGCTTCGAACGTGACCGATTTTTTGTCGGCCGCTTGTGTTCCTGCCAATGTGTATTTCCAAGAGTTAGCCGTATCTTGCGCGAGTGAATAGACACCTGCCCTGCGAATATCCTTCGCGGCATCTGTCAGCTTGAGTGTAATTCCAAGCGTCACACTCTTCGCATCTTTAGGGCCGCGGATGGTGAGCTTTGGAGAGGTGTAGGTAGCTTCGCCACGCTCTTTTGCGAACCCTTTATCCTTGTGGTCAGACAGGGAAAGCACAAGCTCAAGTCCGTTTGAGCCGATAAGATCAGCTACCGATTTATTCGGAATGACAATGTCAAAATCAGTTCCAGATAGAAGCAAGTCCTTGCCTGAATCCTGCAGCTGCTTCGCAGTCGACTTGTCCAGTGTTAATACGACCTCACCATAATCTTTCGTGTGTAAGTCGCTGATTTCGAGTGAGACCTGCTTGGCATCCTTGTCCTGTAGCTGCTTTTTCACAGCATCTGCATTTATCGCGAATACTGCGTTTACCGTACTATCCTTCTTCGTCTCTGTCAGTAATCCCGCCTTCAATTTCTTGCCTGATGGAACCTGAACAGGCGCAGTTGAAGATGCAGAACCCCCTGATAAAGAAGATGAAACTGGCGGCGTTGGCCCTGGAGTCGGAGCTGGCCCTGGACTTGGATCTGGTCCTGGATCCGGCCCTGGCCCTGGATTCGGCTCGGATGGATTGGCGATTTCTATCTTAGAAGATAAGACCTTGTCTATTGGAATTAATTCGTTGTTCTCATTATACAGCTGCACATTTTCAAGGTTAAACTCATAAGTTCCTTCTTGATTGCCAGAGAAGACGAGCGTTGCAATATCGCCCTCTTTCTCAGACGCACCGCCGCTTAGGCTGACGCTGTAATTCAATCTGATCTTGCCTCCAGGTTCTTCAACTCTATCCTCTTTAATGATCAGAGGCGTACCTGGATAGTGCTTATCTTGATAAGTAGCCATCGTAACACTTGGTTCCACACCCAGCAACGTTACCTGGCTGTCATAAGTAAGACTGAATGAAGCAGAGTATACAGCTTCTGCAACAGAATAATTAACCTTAACGTCAAATAGGTTTCTAGTCGGCACTTTAGATCTGCTGCTTCCCGCATAGACGATATCTTTATTGTCGAACACGATATGTTCGGCAGGAGCTATAGAACCGTTTAATGCAGCGTCATACACGAATAGATAGAAATCATTGTTGCCTGGTTTCAACGGAACCTCAATTGTAAATGTTCCGTCCTTGTTAATAACGCCGTCATGCTGCTTGCCTGATCCATCTAATGCAGCTGTGAAAATATATTCATTAAACTCGTTAGGGAATAAATCAATGAATAAGTCCTTCGTAATTTTCCCACGGATAATACCCGTGCCTGGATTTGTTTGGTTCCTAATAAGAGAGGGATCATCCAGAGTAAATTCTGGTGCTTCACGATCAATAACAAAAAATGATTTCTGGTCTTCGAACTTCTTACCGTTGATAATTGGAGCGAACTCGTACCGCCCATTCGGCAAGGAGACAGCTTTTCCGTCTTTCCATACCGTCCCATTCCAATTCTGATATCCATAGATACTCGGCTTGTGAAGCATGCCTTGGCTGTCATAAAAATCGCCCATGTATGTTCCATATACCGCGTCTGTTACTGAAATCTTGAAATCATCCAGCTCTGTGGTTACATCGAAATAAGCTTTTGCTGTCTGAGCAGGAGAAGATTTGCCGCCTGGTGATAAATACATAGGCTCCATTTTAAGGTTTGTAACTGGTGCAATTCCATAGTTATCCCCAACAAACAGGCTTACAGGAAGGTGCAGCTGGTGATGGGTTGTTTGCTCAGTTAAGGTGATGCTGCCTTCATAGCTGCCGGTAGTATTTTCTGGAACCGTTACCTTAACCCGTAGGCTTCCTGAACCATTTGCAGGTACAGTTACCGTATTCGAGGTGAACTGCAGGTTGATACCTTTGCTTGTTCCGCTCCAGGAGCTGCTGATTGTATAGGTTTGATCCGTATTTGCAATATCCTTAACGACAATTTCTTTGGAGTGGGTGCCTGCTGGAACCAATCCAAAAGATACACTTCCTGTCTCATACGGGATACTTTGGCCATCGCTTGTTGCATTGGTTGTTGCTTCAACGAGAGCAATGGCTGTAGCTTGAATAACTTGATTGAGATCCACTCGTCCAGCGCCCTGTTCGGTTACGGAGTATAATTTATGATCGCGGTCTTCTATGGTTTTAGCGTTATTCATCAAGAGAGCTTTCAGTTCGTCTGTTTCTATCTTGTGATGATACTTCTCCAGCAGCAGGGCAGCGGCGCCAGCGATGTGTGGGGCGGCCATACTTGTTCCATTATTAGCTTCATAGCCTTTCGACGCATAGTCTCCATCCCACGCTGGTACGGAAGAACGTATCGCAACACCTGGAGCAGTGATGTCTGGTTTAATCATATAGTCCGGAAGAAGAGGCCCGCGGGAGCTGAAGTCCGCTAATAGATCCTCCTCTGGAACGGTATCAAAGGTAACCGAGGTTATCCCTTTATCAATGTTCTTCTTTAGTGCTTGACCCGAAGCTTGGGAGAGGGTGTAGGTAGGAACGTATTGACCTCCTTCTCCAAGCGTTGCCCCCAGCTCACCCGGCTTGTTGTTGAAAATGATGAGCGCTGCAGCTCCAGCATTGGCTGCGTTTATTGCTTTGTCCCGGAAACTAATATCGCCGCCGCGCGAGACGAGCACCAGCTTGCCGGATGCGTTGATATATTTGTAGTCTTCAGGCTTGCCGAAGTTGGCATATACCGCCTCGAATGATGTGCCCTTATTCGTGATTTCTGGAGCGTATGCAGGCAGTTGGGCATACAGCAATTGTTGAATACCTGGAGCCTTGAAGAAAGGCGTAATCATCGGAGTTGTAGAAGCTCCTACGGATATTGGAAGGTGAGCTCCGCCAGGTGAGCCAAGCGTTCCAAGATTAGGACCTTCGTTGCCTGCTGCCATTACAACGGTTACACCCGCACGTACTGCATTGTTGACGGCAACTGAATCAGCCGTATAAGCGTTGTTGAATGTTCCGCCGAGCGACAGGTTGATGACGTCCATCTTATCTTTAATTGCTCGATCAATACCAGCAATAATATTCTCTGTATATCCACTGCCGTATGGTCCCAGTACCCGGTATGCATATAAGTCAGCTCCAGGAGCGATGCCTCTGACCCATCCAGTCTTTCCGTTCGGGTTGTTAGGGTCGCCACGACCCACAATCGTGCCTGCTACATGGGTTCCATGTGTTGTATGGTATTCCTTTCCGTCCGCTCTAGGTAGCTTCGTCGGATCAGGGCGGGTTTCCATCGGATCCTTGTCGTTATCTACGAGGTCCCAACCGCCCTTAAAGGCATCCTTTAAGCTAGGATGGTTATAATCGACACCTGTGTCTAACACTCCAACCTTAATGCCAGCACCCGTGACGCCGATGTCCCATAATACATTCGTACCAATATAGGGGGCGCTTACATCCATGAGTGGCTTGAATACACTCCCGTCGTCAACAGGTATATTATATTCCAAGTTTGGATAGATGGCTTTTACGTTAGGAAGCTTCGCTAAGCGATCCACTTCATTAGCTGGAATGCTCACGGAATATCCATTGAGTGCGGCCGTATATTCATGGCGGATTACCGCTTTCGAGTTTATCCGGGCTTGCAATTTAAAGGTGTTTTGCTCGAGTTTAATTTTCTTTTCTTGATCGTCAGCGGAAGGAGCAAAGCTTTGCCCTTGCTCCGCTTGGGATAAGGCTAGGGGTTCTGTGTTTAATTCGACGATGACGGTTATCGGCTTATTGCTGTCGGACTGAGGAACAAAGTTGTTGCCTGTTTTGGTTGGTGATTCGGGTTGGCCAGGAAGTTGGAGCTGTGGAGACAGGTTGGAATTGACCTTTGGTATAACCTGTTCTTTCGAAGTAATTTCTTGCGCATAAGTGTGTGATGAGGCTGGGAATAGCATGGCGGCTACCATGGCGATGCTAAGGATTCCCGCTAATTTTCTACGTATCGTATGTAATTTCAAGCTGCAACCTCCCTTTTGAAATGGTTAGTGCTGTGCCTGCGCTCTATCAATGATGCAAACGATCTGAATTCAGACCCCCTTATAAAAGTAATATGACCCATATGTTGCCATTAAGGTTAGTGACTATTTTAACTCACGATTCATAGTTTAAACATGGGTATTTTGGCCTATTAAAAGAGGTTCAAATATAGAAAAATAGTATTATAGAATTTGTTATTGAGCAGAGAAACGTGTAAATTTATTCCAATATCCTCTTACTTGATTGGTCTACGGGCCGTACTAGATTATGGTACACTACATAGTATAGTACCATCTAAACTATTGATAGCTAAGCAAGGAGATATAGAAGATGAAGCTTATATCCTGGAACGTGAACGGGTTGCGCGCTTGCGTGAATAAAGGGTTTATGGACTACTTTCAAGAGATGGACGCAGATATTTTCTGTGTCCAAGAGACGAAGCTGCAGGAAGGGCAGATTGAGCTTGATCTTGGGGAGGAATATTCGCAGTATTGGAATTATGCGCTCAAGAAGGGATATTCCGGCACGGCTGTATTTACGAAGAAGAAGCCTCTGACGGTTCGCTATGGCATCGAGGAGAATGAGGAGCCGGAAGGCCGCATCATTACACTTGAATTCGAATCTTTCTTCTTAGTCAATGTGTACACGCCGAACTCGAAGCGTGATCTCTCCCGTCTGGAAGAACGACTGGAGTGGGAAGAGCGATTCCGCGGCTATTTGCAGCAGCTGGATGCGTGCAAGCCGGTCATCGTATGTGGCGACTTGAACGTTGCTCATCAAGAGATCGATTTGAAGAATCCGAAGTCAAACCAGGGCAATTCCGGATTCACAGCAGAAGAGCGGGAGAAGATGACCATCTTACAAAACGCAGGCTTCACAGATACGTTCCGGCATTTCTATCCGGATCGGGCGGACGCGTACAGCTGGTGGTCGTACATGCCGAAGGTGCGTGAACGGAATATCGGGTGGCGCATTGATTACTTCCTCGTATCTTCGAGATTGAACGATTTCTTGGTAGATGCTCGTATTGACTCGGATATCTTGGGCAGTGATCATTGCCCGGTTCATTTGATAGTAGAGGATATGTAGCTGGATAACAAAAGCTAGAAGCAGGAATGAAATCATTGGAATCATAAATCAATAACAGAAGGCCGGAGACCCATACAGAGAGGGGATCCGGCCTTTTCCTATGTTGCGTGGAGAACACGCTTCGTATATTCCTCTGGGGTAGCGCCGATGATACCCTTGAAATCCTTGATGAAGTGGGATTGATCATAGTAGCCAAGATCTATGGATAGTCTCGTCAAATCTTGATAGGAACCGTAGTCGATTGTTTCTGCGGCATCGTGCAATCGATACAGTCGAATGACCCATTTAGGCGTCACACCCACATATTGCTGGAACAGTCTTTGCAGCTTGCGCTTATTCACCTCAAATTGTTCACATACATGATCGACCTTCGTAATATGGCGATCGCCCTGAATACGGTCAATGATGCGATTGAGATAAGCCACGTTGTTGTCTCTAGCGGGAAGATGCGCTAGGAAGAAGGCTTCTGCTGCCGCGGCCATATCCTCATCCTCGTCCTCGGATAGAACAGCCTGTTCAAGTTGACGTGCATCAGCTTGGAACACATCTTCAAGACGCAGTGAACGGCCTGTGATCTGAGAGATGGGCTGGCCTGCGAACGGATAAAATCCTCCTGGCCTGAATTTGATGCCCAATACCTTTCCCTTGCCCTCCAGACGATGGGAATATCGGTACTGTTCAACTCCATAGATAGCCGTTTGACCATGCTCAATGACCATATTAACGCAAGGGTTAGGAACAATCCCTTGTTCGTATGGAGGCTGATCGGTTAGATCCCAGCGAATGATCCAGAAGTGCTTAATAACATCACGCAATTGGTCAGAGGGTACATGGCGCGCAAGCGTGAATTTCTGTTCGCCTTGCTTCATGTTCAAAATGCCCATGCTAGGCTTATGGATTGTGGGCTGCATAAGTACGATGCGAATCACTCCCGAAATCAAGATTGAAGGACAATGGACTTGTTGATTGAGCAAGCCCCTGTTATGTGCCAACCGTTACAATGTGCTTAATTCCTGTGGACTGTCGTGTTTTTACAATACAAGTTTACGGGCAATATCTATAATCATAGTAGCAATAGATGGGAATCACCGCAATGCTGCTTAGTTTGGGAACGAGCAGTCAGTCATTTTGCAAAGGAGTGAAGGTAAATGGAAGCATTAAAGTATGAATTTTATATTGGAGCATCGCCTGAGAGTGTATGGAATTCGCTCACGTCTCCAGAAGGAACGCGTAAAATTTTCTTCGGTTGTGTACTGAAATCGACCTTCGAAATTGGAGCTCCTTATGAATATGTAGGTCCAGGCAATGAAGGCGACGAGACGCTGCATGTGTATGGACGCATTTTGGCCTATGAACCGAACAAAGTGTTGAGCTATACAGAGCATCCAGGGCCCTCTTATCGTGAGAATCATGCAGAGCTGGAGACTCGAATTACCTTCACGATTGACGAGGTTGGCGGCTGTACACGGTTAACATTGGTCAATGACAACTGGACGGAAGGACATCCATCCTATGAGAGTACGAAGGGACATTGGTGGATGATACTAAGCAACATTAAGACATTGGCTGAAACGGGAAAGACATTGGATTTTGGCTGGTAGAATGGCAAAGAGAGTCGACGTTATGTCGGCTCTCTTTTGCTTTCCATAGGTTAGACGGATTCACTTTCCTGGTAGAGTTTTTCGATGCAATCCCAGCATATTTTCTCTGGCTTCATATTCACTTCGATGATCCATGGCTTTAATTGTTGATCGATACCGATATCAATACCGAGCATCTTCACTCCGGGATATTTGGTCTCAATCACTTCACTTGTACGCGCACTGATCCGATTTAATTGCTCTTTCACATTGCGCAGACTGACCCAATTGGTATGCGAGGATAATAACTTCTCAATCGACATGGAGCTTCCGCCGCTGCGAATATTTGTCACAATTTTGTTAGGCTGGGCGACACGGCCGAGAATGCCTTCGTTCTTCCAGCTATCGTCCTCCTGCTTCCTGACCATAATGCGCAGATCGAAGGGGCGATCTTCCCATTGCATCAAATCAATCCCCTGCTGCACAATATATTTTTTGCTTGTCTTCTTCGCCAGAATGAAGGGATATAATTGTTCTTCCGAATGGAAAGTATGCTGCTTCGTTCCGTGATGGACATGGAACTGTTCTGATCCAGAGGAATCCATTGACCTGCTTACCTTCATGACCCCTTCACCGAAGGCGCCCTGATTCGGCTTCACATAGATTGTTGGATACAGAGATAGCATGAATGATAAAGAATCCTTATCCAGCCTCAATGTCTCTGGCAAATGCCCGCGCAGTTCATGATCCTTCATCAATGCGAGGTGATGTTCCCACTTTGGTCCCTTTGGCTCGACTACAGAACGTGTTTTAGCTGCTGTCTTTCTCGCCTTTCTCTTCATGGAGTCTGATCCTCCTCCTGTAGGTGTTTACCCTATCCTATTCGTCTGACTGGGACCTTGCCCGTATTGTTCGTTTTTTTTACACATTGTTGGGTAGCTGAATAAACTATGGGCAGGAAGGAGTGAGCGTCTTGACGGTAATCAAGATTGCCGCGGTAGGAGATATATTGATGAAGAGTGAAATCATTGGCTCAGCGAAGCAGCCTGACGGCTATCGATTTGAACCGATTTTCGAACAAGTAGCTCCTTATATACAGGAGCATGATTTTGCGATTGGCAATTTGGAGACGACATTCTCGGGTGCAACCTGGCATGATGACGGCATCTTGAAACAGAAGGGAAGCAATCGTTGGAAGGAGCAAAGACATCCTGTCACACGGTATCCGATCTTTAGCTGTCCAGATGAATTGGCACCTGCACTGAAGCGATCAGGATTTGATTTCTTCTCGACTGCAAACAATCATTGCATGGATGGGGGCGGGAAGGGGCTAGCCCGAACACTTGATGTTCTTGATCGCCATGAATTGAAGCACACGGGTACCTATCGTTCAAGGAGAGATGCGCAAACATCCATGATCATACCTGTAAAGGGAATCAAGCTAGGCATTGCTGCGTATACGCTGGGTACAAATTCAATCCCTGTCCCGAAGGCGTGGCAGGTCAATCGCCTGAATCCGAGCAAGATGCTTGCTGATGTCAAGGCGTTGAGAGAGCAAGCAGATCTGGTCATTGCCTGTTTGCATTTCGGACAGGAATATCGAACAACGCCGACGGCAAGGCAGCGCAGGCTCATGCAATTGCTGTTCCAACACGGTGTAAATGCTGTGCTGGGCGCTCACCCACATGTCCTTCATCCCGTCATCTCCAAGAAAATGAAGGATAGGTACGGTCGCACTCGGCTCCGGGTGGCGGCTTCTTCGCTAGGAAATTTCCTGACAACGAGATTGAAGAAGAACCCGAAGACGCTGCAAGGGATGATCTTATCGTTAACGATTGAGAAGAACAAACAAGGGATTACGGATATTACCAAGATCGATCAGAGACTGACAACCGTGCAACGAGTAGAAGAACAGGGACGAACCGCGTTCTCGATCATCCCCGATTAATGGACTGACCCCTAAAGGGTGTGCAGTTGAGGTCGAACAGTAAAATAAGAAGGGGCAATTATTGCTCCTTCATTCGCGTTGCTGGGGTCATTAGCAAAGATTCTCCTGTTTTCCTTTTAATACAGCCTCTTCCCGATTGCCTACATTCAGCTTGGAATAGAGGATAGAACAATAGTTTCGTACAGTGCCTTCACTTAAGAAGAGTTTTTTCGCGATTGACTTGTATCTAAGGCCCAATGATAGATGGTGCAATACTTGGTGTTCACGCTGTGTAAGTCCATATGGATTGTCTTGAAAATGACCCGCGCTATTTTCTATGTTGCTCGTCTTTGATTGCTTCATGCCTGCAAATACTTGCTCCGCAATGCCTTCCGCGATCCACGTCCCGCCGTTGTTAATCAATTTAATGGCCTCAATCAGTTCTTTAGGATGGACGGACTTCAGCATATAGCCGTTGGCACCATGCTTAAGGGCCGTCATCGCTTGCCCGACGTCTGGAAAAGTAGTCAGAAATGCAATTTTTAAGTCAGGCCACCGCTGCTTCATCGTTTGAAGGGCGGTAATCCCGTCCATTTTCGGCATTTTTACATCCATAAGCACTAGATCTGGATGGAACCGCTCGCACTGTTCAAGTGCTGCCCGCCCATTGGAGGCCGCCCCGACCACTTCGAATTCAGGGTGCTTGGTCAATAACACATGCAAGCTATGCAGAATCGATTCCCGATCGTCTACGATAAGAACTCGCACTGCAGCGTTCGGTGCTGGCATGATGAGAGGTGCCTTACATACGACTACCGTACCTTCTCTAGGCATGGAATGAATAGACACATTCCCGCTCAATGCAAGCAGGCGATCTTTCATACCCGAAAGTCCATAGCCGTATTGTACCTGCTCCATCCCTTGGCCATTGTCTTCGATATGCAGACGGAGCCATTCTTCATCGTAATATAGCGAAATATCTATGGAGGTGGCTTGTCCGTGACGTACAGCATTTGTCAGGGCTTCTTGCAAGCATCGGTACAGGCAGAGACTGACGTGCTTCGTTACAGGGCACTCTGTTCCCAACACGCGGAATTTTACCTTGATGCCTGTCGAGGTATAGAAGTCGTTCGACAGCTGATTTATCGATTCGCTTAGGGTTCCATCCATCTGATCGGGGGATAGATCATGCAGATGTGTACGTATATCATCGAGCCCTTTGCGAGCCCGTACTATTATTTCTCCATATCTATCGCCGTGTGATTCAGGAATGGCGGGACGTATCGATTCCAATCCCATAATGATGGATGTTAACGTGTGCCCGATTGTATCGTGGAGCTCGTGGGACAGCCTGCTCCGCTCCTCGATCAAGGTAAGCCTCTCTACTTGGGTCACATGATGCTCGAGCACGCGATTCTGCTCTTGAATGATGAGACTTTGCTTATGAGTGAGTGCCAGCAATTGAAAAGCAAAGCCTAGAAAGTAGGCTAACCCGTTGTTCGGCAGGTATCGGAGTAAAATCTCATCCATTGCTGAATTAACGGCCATGCCGAGACTAAAGGGAATACAGATCACAACCAGGGGAGCGGTCCACCATAGCGAATTGCGGCTGCTTAAGAAGCCGAATACAAAGGCAGCCATAAGAAATTGCCAAGAAGCTAAAGGCAAGTAGGCACTTATCCAAATACTGAAAACGCCGACAAGCAAGATTTCCACAAGCATGTGCCATTGTCTTCCGAAGCGCAGCAGCAATGGAAGAGGATAGACGAACAAGGCTAGCGTACAGAGCATCCACATCGCGTGAGGGAACTCTTCACGGAACGCTAGTACGATGACCGACGCGCTGAACAGCCAATAGATTCGAGTGACAAGAATCGCCCAATCGTACCACGCCCGCTGCTTCGTCCACGGCATTGCTATATTCAATGTTAGCACCTCATTTCATAGTCCCGATAGATTCCGCAATGTATTGATAACAACTATGACGACAGTCAAGAGGCGATTACGTCATCCATGTTACTAGAATTTAACGGCAGAACGGGATGATACAGCGCTTGTCATATCATGACATTTTGTCATATGAACCCCATGTCATGCCCCTTTGCGCGAGCATATTGCCTAGTAATTTGTCATAAGTGACATTTCGTTACTACGAAATATGACATTTTTCAGATAGCTTGAGATTAATTCGCGGGCATTAAGCTTCTGAATCTACCGAGTGCATGAGGTATGCCGCGATTCTACAAGAAAAGAAGAGGAGAGGATTCTATGTTATTTCGAAAATGCTTATTGGCGAGTTTTTCTATGCTGCTTGCAGGATCCATGCTGCTGAATACTTCGGCAGCTCGGGCACAGGATGTGAGAAACAATTGGGCTTCGACACAAGAAAGTCAAGTAAACCATCTACCCAATGAGAAGCATTCACTTATCCAACAGACGATGGATGACCTTGTGAAGCGTAAGGAAGTTCCCGGTATCCTAGCACAGGTTGTAAAGGATGGACAGGTGTGGTCGTATGGGGCGGGCCAGGCAAGTATTTATAGTGATCGTAAGATGGATCCGGAATTCCATTACCGTATTGGCAGCATTACGAAAACGTTCGTCGCAACTGTAATGCTTCAATTGGCGGAGGAGAACAAATTGAGTCTGGATGATTCCGTGGAAAAGTGGCTTCCGGGCGTCGTTCAAGGGAATGGATATGATGGAAGCAGCATTACGATTCGGCAGTTGCTGAATCATACGAGCGGCATTGCCAATTATACATCAGAAGACTTCATAAAGCGGATCATAGTAGAGAAGCCTTATCAAACGTATTCCGCGGATGAATTGATTCGGCTTGGCTTGGAACAGAAGCCGCTGTTCGAGCCCGGCAAGGGATGGAGCTACTCCAATACGAATTATGTATTGGCGGGAGTTATTATCCAGAAGGTTACGGGTAAAACGTACGGCGAAAATATCGAGGCACGCATTATTGCAAAATTGGGGTTGAAAAGTACCTCCGTTCCAGGCACGCTGTCCTCTTTGCCAGATCCACATGCACGGGGATATATCACATTGGGAGCCAAAGGATACGTCGACTTCACGGAGCTCAATCCTTCATGGGGGAACGCAGCGGGCGACATGATTTCAACCGCCAAGGATCTGAATGCGTTTTTCAGTGCACTGCTAGGCGGAAAGCTATTGTCAAAAGAATCGATGACACAAATGCTGGATGGTGTGGAGAGCCCTATCGGTCGGTATGGTTTGGGTATTTATGAAGTAACGAAGCGTGCGGACGGAGAGTCGGTATGGGGCCATAGCGGGGGCATTCATGGATTCGGTTCGCAAAGCGGGGGGACGCTTGACGGCAAGCATGTCATGAGTGCTAATGTCAATATACTTCAGTTTGCAGGAACCCCGACTAATCCCCATGATGAAATCTTTCGTGCCGAGTTCAATGGCATCGATAAGCCGTAAATAATCATTGTCATGTCTGATAAAAAGGACAAAGAATACGGCCGTCTTAAAGACGGCTGTATTTTTTATGTTACTATCAGCATTGGTGGAAGAAGGTTAGAATGTTTGACGTTAAATGATGGGTTGGAGTTTGGTGAGATTCTACTTAAGGGTTTTTCTTAATGACGATCGACAGCTTGTAATTTGCATATTGATTCAATTCCACGAGGAACGCATCTAGTTCCTCATTGGAGGGAAAGCGGCACTCCATCATATAGCAGCATTCACCGCTAATTTTATAATTATGAAGAATATAGGTCTGCTGTGTCTCGACAAAGGACAAGAATGGGCGATGATCCGGCTGCTTTGTATAGATTTGAATAAATGCTTGTACGGGATACCCAGCCTTGGCTTGATTCAATTGAATCGTATAGTGTTCAATAACGCCTTCGTCTTCCAGCTTCTGTATGCGATTCGCCGTTGCTTGACCTGTCATATGAATCTTCTGTCCCAGTTCCTTCATCGAAACTCGTCCATTGCGGGACAGTTCCTCAATAATGCGTTGATCCGTAGAATCCAGCATCGTAACAACCTCTTTCATTAATCAAGTATTTGACGTCTAACACTTGATTCTGTATATGTCTTCCTATCTTCAATCATATTATCCTATTCATAGGAAGAGCAAAAGAGGCTCGCTTGCCACAGGAGGAATGTTGGATGAACATTACACAGATTCGCAATGCTACGATGATTATAGAGTACGGAGGTCAGAGGCTGCTGGTTGATCCATTTTTGGCCCCTAAGGGGACTTACCCAGCATTCCCAAATACACCGCATGCGGAGCTTCGCAATCCGCTTGTTGAGCTGTCGACTCCTATTGATGAGATCATTCAAGTGGATGCCGTCATTGTGACGCATCTTCATCTTGATCATTTCGACGACACGGCAAAATTGGTATTGCCTAAAGAGATTCGCATTATTGCCCAAAACGAGCAGGATACTCAAGCTATTCGCGATGCGGGGTTCCATCATGCCGAGGCGATGAATGAACATACCTCCGTAGGAGGAGTTCGTTTGCAGCGCACAGCTGGCCGGCATGGCACAGGAGAAATTGGAGAGCGGATGGGCAGGGTATCCGGCTTCGTTCTGTCACATTCGGGAGAGAAGACCTTGTATGTCGCGGGAGATACGATCTGGTGCGATGAGGTGGACGCTGCGATCCAGCAGCATCGCCCGGAGGCCATTGTTGTTAACGGAGGTGCAGCTCAATTCCTTATCGGTGGCCCAATCCTCATGACTAAGGAAGATATTTATCGGACACATCAGGCATCGCCGGAATCTATCATCATTTCATCGCATATGGAGGCGGTGAATCACTGCTTGCTGTCGAGGCAGGAGTTGCGTAGTTATGCTCAAGAGAAAGGGATTGCGGATCAAATCCTCGTTCCGGAAGATGGCCAAGTCATAACGTTGTGATGTATATGATGATGTTATCGTACGAGATTAGACAATTGTAATTGTGCGTACAGCTTTAAAGTTATGTTCGAGGATTGTTCATTTACGGTACCTTGAAAATCGTTACAAAGAAAAGGGAATAATGGATTACGTATAAAGAGTGGGAAAAGCTGTCGGATACCGACAGCCAGAGTGTCGAGAAAGTCCCTTGGACTTTTCGACACTTTAATTTTTATGTGGTGGCTCTCATCTCATAAAATAAAAATCGATTTAAAACGCTCTGAGAACCGACTTTTTGATAAGAACTTCACGAATTTTGATAGTTCTGTAAAATAGTGAGGTTTCTCAACAGGCTGGCTGTCGGATACCGACAGCTTTTTTATTAGGGATAATTTGTGGAGCACATTAGGAATATGATGCGGGCTCATTTATAATGAGAACAGGCATGCAAGTATCGATACGAATTAGGAGTGGAATGTTGGTGGAATACACAGCTCAGCAAGTAGCGGAATGGATGATCGATGAAATTAGAACGAAGGGTGTCGCTTATCAGAGCGATGTCATTGAATATGTGAAGACGCACTTCGGGGAGCATTTCGTATATGTGAATGAGAATGGGAATGCTTCGCTCGACAAGGAAGTGAAGAAGGCGTTCCGTAAGCTGCATCGCGGCAAAGTCGCATGGGACAGAGACGGATTTTGCTGGGGATGGACATAAGATTGGCGTAAAGAGATGGAGCAACTAACGCTGGATCACGAGGAACATCATGTTCCTCTGTATTTCTGGTGGAGTGGCAGCTGTCGCTGTCAATAGAGAAGCAGAAGGTGAAGGAGCGGTACGAGTTATGGCGCAGCAGAAATACTATGTGGTATGGGAAGGCAGTAAGCCAGGAGTCTATACGAGCTGGCCGGAATGCCAAGCGCAAGTGAGCAATTACAAGGACGCGAAGTATAAGTCCTATACCTCCAAGAGCGAAGCGGAGAAGGCCTATCGGGAAGGCTGGAAGAAGCATTGGGGTCAAGGCGCTGCGAAGAAGGGGGCTTCTGGGAAGTCCGCTGGGGCTGCTGCTTCCGTATCCAAATCAGAGATTGACTATAACAGCATTTCCGTAGATGTAGGGACGAGAGGGAATCCAGGGCCGATCGAGTATCAGGGAGTAGATACGAAGACAGGAGAAGTAATCTTTGCAAATGGCCCTATTCCCAATGGAACGAACAACTTAGGCGAGTTCCTTGCCATCGTGCATTCTTTGGCTTACCTCAAGCAGCAAGGCAGCAATAAGACCATATACAGTGATTCGCGAACCGCGATGAAGTGGGTACGCGAGAAGAAAGTGGCGACAACGCTTGTTCGCAATGAATCGACGCAGGAAGTGTGGAATTTAGTAGATCGGGCGCTTCATTGGCTGCAAACGAATACTTACAGCAATAAAATCTTGAAGTGGGAAACCGAGCATTGGGGCGAGATCAAGGCCGATTACGGCAGGAAATAGCCACTTTTCAACAGAGCTTTTGTACAGGTTGATTCAGAATTGGAACGGAGATCCACTTTTTACACAGATTAATCTGGAAGTATGGTATAATGGAACCATACTGATTCGGCTGTAGTCGCAATATCGTGCCCCGAACGTGACGTTTGGGGCTTTTATATTTACAGTCGGCGTATCAACATATCATGTGAGGAGAGATGGGGTTTGTACAGCTCGCGGAAGAAATCACAAGAGGATGTGCCGATGGAAATAACATCGGTGTGGATATGTTCGAGTGAAGATTGCAATGGATGGATGCGAGATAATTTCACTTTTTCAAATGAACCGACATGCCCGCAATGCAAGTCTGCTATGGTCAAGGGTGAGAAGAAGATAGCCGTTCTTGCCAACACGAGTCCAGTTCAATCCTCCAAGTAAGGGTTGAAAGCAATGTTTTATAGCACGATGTAACGTTTTTTAGCTTTAGGGAGCACGGATGACGTGCTCTTTTTTTGTGCATTTCGTCAATATGATGAATAGGAATTGGTCGAAAAATGTAGAAAAATTAGATATAATTAGTAGAAAAACAGATCCTTACATGGGGGTAAGACATTGAATAATAATGGTTCTTGGTCGGGCGGATGCATTGGCCTTGCTGTTCTACTCGCTATGATGCTTGTTCTCTTCCGCTGGCTTGTGACAGATGGCCTGATAATTTTATTACTAATAGCGCTTTTTGTTGTAGGGTATGTTATTGTGCAGATGTCTAAAAGTCAAAAGGCAGCTCAAGACTTAGCAGAAGGGCATATGAAGCAAAAAGAGAAAATTGCGCTTCGTCTGGCTGCTGAGCTCGGAGGCTATATTACAGCTGCGGAAATTGCGGTTCATAGCGAGATGACCTTGGATGAAGCCGCGCAGATCCTGGATCGTTTAAAGTCACAAGGGGTATGTACGCTGCGAATTGCTGACAATGGAACCTATGTATATCAATTTGAGTCTTTATTAAATGATCGGCAGAAGAGACAATCCGAACGAATTTAAGTGAAATGCAACAAATACATAGAAGGAAAAAGAAGGAAAAGGCAGTTCTAACGAGGCGATGATGCTACGTTAGGAATGCCTTTTCCTTTTCATATTTGCTGTAGTTGATGCCAAAAGCCGAATGCAGAAAGCAATCCCTTTTTATTGCTGCCGAGTCATCATATCCTGAACTGCATCCGTAACCGATTCCTCCATGGAATAGAGGGTTTGAAATCCCTGCTGGCGAATTTGCGCATCGTCCCAAATGCGGTCGGTCGTTAATGTGTCCCATGCAAAAGGCGACATAGGATACGCTTTCCGTTGTTCCTCAGTCAGTTCAGCGGGGATATGGAGAAGGGAAGCGCGCTTGCCTGTAGCGGCATCGATGGCCTCTTTCAATTGCATCCAAGTCGTATCGAATCCTTTCAATACATAAACCCCATTATCCTGCCCGACCTCACCATATGTACCAAGCCACTCCATCGCACGGCCGATGTCGCGAGTATCGACGAGAGAAACCTTCGTTGAACCATCACCGATGATTGGATACTGATCGCGGGCATGTGCCGCGAACATTCTGGCGAAGAATGAGGATTGATCGCGTACTCCAATCGTGCTTGCCGGACGTAATATTGCCGTCTTCATTCCACTACCGAGGCCAGCTTCTTGTACGATCTTCTCCCTTGCTAGTCCTAACTGCTGTATCGGGTATATCGGCTGAGTATCGTATCGTTCATCAATTGGCTCTTTGCTGCGGAAATCATAGACAACAATGGTGCTTAACTGAACGAAGCGGGCTACTCCTTGCGCGGCTGCAGTGTCTGTCAACCATTTCGTCAATTGAATTTCTACGGGTGCGTCTGAGCGTATCGTCGAATTCAGCTTCGCATCTGCTGTGCAGTTGTAGACCACATCATGTCCTTGGATGACAGAAGCCAGTTCTGTACGGTTCTCCATATGGAGTTGGATGACTTGGGCGCCGCTCAGTTTGAGCCATGAGATATTGCTTGTATGCCGTGCGGCGGCGGTAACCTCATGCCCGGCATGCAGGAGTTGCTCTACGACATGGCTTCCAATGAAGCCGGTGCTTCCGAATACAATTGCTCTCATACGGTGGTTCTTCCTCCTAAGCCTTGCTCCATCACATTCCGTAATTATGAATTCAACATGCGCATGCTGTGCTGTTATCATAATCGAACTGCTTTTCTAATAAAAGTACGGTTATTTTATATAGTAACTATCCTGTTGAATAGTAATGGAAGCCATGCGAAAAAAAGGACAAGCCCAAATATGAATGATTGCAACTTAGAGCGAAACCTTTCTCTAGATTGCCACGTTAAGAAGGCAACAGGAAGACATATATTGAATTATCATGCTTGGTGAACGAGGAGGAGGAACGGGTGAAAAGGATACTGTCAGGGATTGTGGCAGTCGTCATGCTGCTGCTTGTCATTCCTACACAGCTACAAGCAGCTGCATCCATCAGCATTTACATGGATGGGGTGAAGTTGGTTACGGATCAGCCACCGACAACGCTTCAGGGTCGAACGATGCTTCCGATGCGCGCCATATTCGAAGCGCTTGATGCCAAGGTGTTGTGGGATCAGAGAAAGCAAATGGTGACGGCCATTAAGGACGATACTACCATTGTGCTGAAGATTGGCTCCAAGGCAGCGACCATAAACGGCTCCGCTGTTGTACTTGATGTACCGCCGCAGACATTGCTAGGGAGAACCATGGTGCCTGTACGCTTCGTCAGTGAGGCAATTGGGGCAGAGGTAGGCTGGGATCAGCGATCACAGAGCGTTTATATTCGGACACTCCCTTCGAATAACACGGTAGCCCCAGTTACAAGTGTCAGCGCGCAAACGGCTGGCAAGTATGGAGATGGCCGTGATGTGGAGGTCAGCTTCTTGAAATCGGCAACGGAATCAGCGGTGGATCACTATCGCGTATTTGTAGTGAAGGCCGCGAATGTCTATGGATTCACCTTGTCGCAAGCATTGGCTGTTCCCACAGGTCAATATACCGTGGCGTTCCCGATTGGCGGGCCACAACAAGTGCCGCTTACATCCAACACTCGCGATGTAGATGGAGACCTTCTGAAGAAGAGTCAATCCTACGTGGTGTTAGTGCTTGCGGTAGGCAAAGGCACGAACAAGTCGGCGTTATCTTCAGCTTCCCAAGCCCTAACATTAACGAACACAACAGTGTCCGCTGTAAGCAATGTGCAAGTACGCGATGTTGCCGACTACGGCGATGGCCGTGATCTACAGGTCAGCTTTGCACGTCCGCAATATGATGATTACATTGCGAATTATCAAATCCACGTTGTGAAGACAAGAGATGCCAATCGATTTGACACGGCTGCTGCCAATGCTGTGCCCAACTCATTCTACACGACAATCTCCAAATCTGGTTCCAATTCTACGTTAGCGACAACGCTCTCCTCTTCCTCAAGAGATGTATCCGGTGATTATATTCGCAGCGATATTTCATATACCGTATTTGTACTCTCTGTAAGCAGCAATAGCCAGGTGTCTCCGAATACGTTGTCTGCAGGTTCATCCTCTATTACGCTGGATCGTCCGATCGCGGCGCCGTCCATTACAAAAGTGGATGATGTGGGCAATTACGGGGATGGCCGTGACTTGCAGGTTAGCTTTATTCGCTCCAGCGATGAATCGAAGGTGAGCTATTACCGGATCTTTGTAGTCAGAAATCGAGATGCCGGAAGCTTCGATCTGTCCGATGCGAACCGAGTTCCGTCCGGCAGATATTATGATGTCGCGCGGAATGGATACAACATAACGACGACATTGCCGTCCAATGCCCGAGATGTACAGGGATCTTATATTGGCAATGGGGAGACGTACCGCGTATTCGTAATGGCAGTAGCCAAGGGTGGCAATGCTTCTACACTCTCCGCAGCATCTTCTGCGATCGTACTCAACAATAAAGGGAATGTTCAGGCGTCTAAGAATGTAACGGTCAGTGATGTTAGCGATTATAATGATGGCCGTGATTTGCGAGTTAGCTTCGAGCGGGCATCGGATGAGTCGGATATTAGCCAGTATCGAATTATGGTCGTAAAGTCCTCAGATGCCAATCGATTTACACTGTCCGGTGCAAATGAAATATCTAGATCAAATTATATCGCTGTCAGTACAACGGGACGAAATCAAAGTATTGTGCTGCCTTCCAATGCCCGTGATGTGGATGGCTCTTCTATTCGAAATGGAGTCAGTTATCAGGTATTTGTCTTATCTGTTGGGAAGGGCAGTTACTCCAATGCCTTATCCAATCCGTCTTGGCCGATTACACTGGAGAATCGTGCTGAGGTATACTCCGCTACGAATGTGGGTGTTAAGGATGTTAGCGATTATCGTGATGGCCGAGATCTACAGGTAGCATATACCCGAGCAGTAGATGAGTCGAATATACGCCAATATAGAGTGCTGGTCGTAAAATCGGCGAATGCAAGTCAGTTCGGCGTCTCTGCGGCTAGTGAAGTATCGCGATCCAATTACACAGTTGTCAATACGAACGGAGCGAATCATACTTTGACGTTATCCACGGATGCTCGTGATGTGGATGGTTCGTCCATTAAAAATGGTGTTAGTTATCGAGTCTTTATTTTGTCAGTAGGAGACGATGACAGCGGAGCCAATGCATTGTCTGCACCTTCTCCAAATATCGTCTTGGAGGATAACCTAGGGGCAGACACAGTTACAAATGTTGCTGTGAAAGGAACAAAGAACAGCGGCAATAGTCGGGATGTGGAAGTGAGCTTCTCGGCACCTGCTAATGATTCCACAATTGGCGAGTATCGAATTCTAATCGTTCCTTCGGAGAAGGCGGATGGCTATAAGCTATCTGCTGCAAATACCGTATCGGCAATCAATTATAAGAAGGTATCTAAGCAGGCGGGCGCTGTGAAGGAGATGCTGCCTGATGCTGCACGTGATGTGTACGGCAAGCAGCTCTCGAAAGGGATGGCATACCGAGTATTTATCTTATCTGTATCCGGAGGGAAAGGTGCATCCAATGCTCTCTCTGCTCCTTCTGAGGAGTTTAAGCTGCTTGATCCTGCGGTTCCGGCAGCGGCGAATGTAACTGCTGTCCTGGAAGGGGAAGGAGCAATCCTCAAAGTATCATTCGATAAGGCAGCAGATAGCAAGGGCATCGCCTATTACGCGGTAATGGCAGTTCCTTCTGGATACGCAGATAGCTTTACGTTGACGGAAGCCAATCGGGTACGCAACGGAGGATATCGTGTGGTGAAGGTATCGGAGGAGGGTGTCCTAACGCTTACTTCTTCAGATAAGGACATTACAGGATCCGCACTTCGAAGTGGTGTTGCCTATCGTATATTCATTCTGTCGATTGCAGATGGCCGACAAGCAACAGCCAATAATTTGTCCAAGGCATCTAATGAAATCATTCCTGGTGAAGCCTTCTAGAGCATACGAAGTAAATCTATAGGCAGTGATGGAGTAGGTAGATTCATAGAAGATGTAAGGGGCTCCGATTGTATCGGGGCTCTTTGTTATGGGACAATGCGACAAGTTCAGGCATAGGGAGGAAAAAGGACTCGATTTTCTTGTAAAATTTTGCCGTTACCTGCTTGACTTTCGATTCTAGCAGCATTAATCTAGTGATATAGAACTAATAGATTTATTTTCCATTTCAATAGAGTCTATATTGATAAAGGCAAACCCATCGAAAGATGGCGACGCAAAGCTATAGGGGCTACGGCGAATCTCGCTAAGCCAGCCAGTTACCGATTATAGAGGAATAGCGGCAACGTCCATGTACGTTACGATCCCTTCTTATTTCGGTAAGTGGGGATCTTTTTTTATTGCTTGCAAACTTCATATCATGCACTCCGTATTTGCACAAGGGCAAAGCCATTGAAAAATGGTGACGCAAAGCTATAGGGGCTACAGCGAATTCGCTAAGCCAGCCAGTTACCAATCATGAAGCAGGGCAGTGTTGAATCGGCTAATCAGCTGTTCGCTTCGGGAGGAGAATGTATCGTGAAATGGGACAAGCGTATTGTCGCACTTATTCTTGCCGTTATCATCGTATGCCCGATATTCGCGGCTCCGGTTCAAGCGCAGGAGCAAACTATACTGGACAAGCTGGTTGTATTGCCTAGCGGCGATTACAATCGAAGCGAGGCGGCTGCAATGAAGCAGCGGCTGGAGAAGATTCCGACATCGGTCTTGAATGCTCTATATAGTAAAGGAGTTAAGATTAAGCTTACTCAAGGAGCCATTACGAACGAGCCAGAACTTGCTTACCTGAAGGGAGTAGTACCAAGAGGGTGGGAAGGAACTGGATTGACATGGGATGATGTCCCTGGAGTGAGCGAGCGAGTTGTGGCGGTTCGCATCGGGTATAGCGAGAAAGGGAAGGGGCACAATTCGTTGAATCTGGAAATTCACGAGACGCTGCATGCGGTTGACCGACTCGTTTTCAATGAAATTAGTGGTACTGAGGAATTCAATACCATTTTCAATAAAGAAGCAAGTGTAAAATATAAAGGTGATGGCTATGTCTCGACGTATCCAACGGAGTATTTCGCTGAAGCTGCCAGCTTGTATTTGTTTAGCGATACGACAAGGGACGATTTGAAGAGCAGCATGCCGTTAACTTATGAATTTATGGCTAAGCTGTTTGCGAGCTAAGAGCCCTACATCGAAGAAGCGCCCCTCGACATGCGTCGAAGAGGCGCTTTGCTGCATATTCGTGCTTAGTCGCGATTATGGATACACGACATCAGCGTTTACTTTCTCCCACGATTCGAATTCATCCTTGTTACGGTGGTAGTCATGGTAGTTCGTTGCTTCCATCACATCGGAATAGTACCAATCCGCAGGGGCGATATCCGGCCATTTCTTCGCGTCTTTGTGGACATCATCATTGTGCACTTTGCGGTTCAACACGCTGTTGATGAACGCCATTGCTTCGGCACGAGTGATGTACTGATTTGGCTTGAACTTGCCATCTGGATAACCCTTAATCCAGCCTTTGTTTGCTGCGGATACGATGTATTTCTCTGCCCAATGACCGCTGATATCGGAGAACAGTGTATTCGTCTGCTCATTCAGCTTATCGAATCTGGAAGCAATTGCGGCGAACTCTGCTCTCGTAATCGGTTTTTCTGGCAGGAAAGTGCCATCCGGGTATCCAGTGACAATCCCTGCATTCTCCATCGTGGAGATGTGTCTGTTCGACCAGCGCTTTTCGGCTACATCTTTATAAGAGTTGGTTCCCTTCAAGAAGTTGGCCCGTGTGGTATTCTCCATTAGGCGATAGAAGATAGCAGCTACTTCTTCGCGGCTGATCAGGTTTTTCGGCTTGATTTCCCCATCCGGATATCCATTGATGTAATTGTAATGATATTGCGTTTCTAACTTCGGCACCGGTGGCAATGGTGGAACTGGTGGTAATGGCTTGGAGCTTGGATAATAGGAACTGCTGCCGCCACTGCTGCTGCCTCCGCCACTTGAGTTTTGCGTGTAATAGAAGATGTACTCTTGCCCTTCCTTATCAGTGAAGGTGTAAGTGTCAGTGGATTTAACAGGTGTATACCCCGATATGGACAGTGCCGTAAGTTCAACCTTCTCCCCAGCTTTGCCGCTCTTCGTCGTTGGATTTACGAGCTGCTTGCCTGTTCCTTGCTCCACATATTTAATCGTTACTTGCTGATCTGGCTTGCTGATTGGATTCTTGATGTAGAGGATCGTGAACGTCTGTGAAGCATCTGCAGTGAAGACATAGTTGTAAGTAGACTGTTCTGGATTATATACAGCGTCTGTCACTGTAAGCGGTGTTGGCTTCAGTGTGATGTGCTCTCCGGCTTTGCCTTTCAACGAAGTTGGTTCTGCTACCGGTGCAAGAGTCTCCTTATCCAGATGCAGTACCGTCAGCAGCAATGCCTCTACAGGATCACCCTTTTTGTAGTAAATCGTATACTGTTGCTCTGGAGTTCCGTTAATCGTAATGTCATGGTTGAATTTTAAAGGCTGATACACAGCGTCTGCTACGGAGATTGGCTCAGCTGTTACATGAACGACTTCGCCAGACTTGCCGCTGACCGTAGTAGGTTCCTGCAGCACTGCGTCAGTGCCTTCTTCAAGGTGATGAACAGTTACGAAATAGGTTGGCAGATCTTTTTTGCTGTAGAAGAACGTATAGGATTGTTCAGCTTGCTCAGTGACTGTGTATTCATGCTGGTAGGAATCTGGCACATAGATTACACCATCAACTGTAATATCTTCTGCTCTCAGTGTGATGGTTGCCCCAACCTTGCCGCTTGTTGAAGTGGATTCCTTCAGAACTGTGCCAGTAGCTGCATCCTTATAGTGGACGTGTACGGTGCGTTCTTGAGGAGTAACGTCCTTCTTGGTGTAGGTGAAGGTATAGGATTGTTCCTCTTGGTCTGTAATGGTGTATTCATGCTGATAGGAGTCAGGAACGTAAACTACGCCATCAATCGTAATATCTTCCGCCTTCAGCGTAACCGTTTCTCCGACCTTGCCGCTCGTCGAAGTGGATTCTTTCAGAACTGCACCAGTAGCTGCCTCTTTATAGTGGACGTGAACAGTACGTTCTATAGAAGCATTCTTGGTGTAGAAGAAGGTGTGCTCTTGGTTAGCCTCAGCTGTGAACGTGTATTTGACTTCCGGATTGACTGGAGTATAGCCTGTAACTTCTAATGCAGTCAGTGTTATTGATTCTCCAGTTTTTCCGTCTTTCGAAGCATCATTTGCGATAGGAAGCTTGGTGTCTTGGTCAATGTAGTGGATGGTTACTTTTTGTGGATTCGCGGTGTAGAAGAATTTGTACGTGTCGTTTTTATCTGTGAATGTGTAAAGCTCTCTTTCTACCTCAGGCGTATAGCCAGGAATCTTCTTGGCTTCCAACCCAAGCTTCGTGCCGGTAGGCCGGTTATAAGTTTCAGAATCTGCAAGTGTTTCTTTGGTTTCTTTACTCAAATACTCCACTGTCAGTGTCTGTTGGCTTGGCGTATACCAGAATGTGTATACATTGTCCTCGGCTTTGAATGTATAGCTATCTTCAGCTTTGTCAGCTGTAAAGCCTGGAATGCTCAGCGCCTTCAACGTAATCGTCTGTCCAGTGACACCTTGTGCAGATGTTCGGTCAGCGATTTCTCTGTTTGTAAGACTGCTGACATGTTTGATGATTACTTTTCGAGTGTTCGCTTTGTAGAAGAAGGTAACCACGTTGTCTGTAGCTTTGACAGTATAGGTTACTTCCGATTTCTCAGGCGTGTAGCCCGGGATGTCGATAGCTTTCAACGTAACAGACTCGCCAATCTTACCTGAGCCAGAAGTGTCATCGTCAGCGATGGACTTGCCCGTACCCTTGTCGACGAACTTGATAGTGATAGGGAGATCCGTCTTCTTGTAGAAGAAGGTAACGACGTTGTCCGCAGCTTTGACGGTATAGGTTACTTCTTCCTTCTCAGGCGTGTAGCCCGGGATGTCGATAGCTTTCAACGTAATGGACTCGCCAATCTTGCCAGAGCGAGAAGTGTCGTCGTCAGCGATGGACTTGCCCGTATCTTTGTCAACATACTTGGTAGTGATAGGGAGATCCGCCTTTTTGTAGAAGAAGGTAACGACGTTGTCCGCAGCTTTGACAGTATAGGTTACTTCCGCCTTCTCAGGCGTGTAGCCTGGGATATCCAGAGCTTTCAACGTAATGGACTCGCCAATTTTACCTGAATGAGAAGTGTCATCGTTAGCGATGGACTTGCCCGTATCCTTATCGACGAACTTGATCGTGATAGGGAGTGCTGTCTTCTTGTAGAAGAAGGTATACTCGTTGTCCTTGGCCTTAAATGTGTATTGAACTTCGGCGTTTTCAGGCGTGTATCCCGGGATGTCGAGTGCCTTCAACGTAATCGTCTGTCCGTCGGTGCCGGAGAGCGAAGTATCGTCGTCAGCGATGGATGTGCCAGAGTCCTTATCCACATACTTAATTGTTAGCTTTTGTGGAGCTAGCATATATCCGAACCATACTGTTTTGTTAGGTTCCTGCAGTGTTAACGTTTCTTCTGTAGGGTCGGTGCCCTTTTTCAACACATAGTTATCAAGCTTCGGAGCAGGAACCTTGTACTTCGGCCCTATATCCAGCGCATCCTTCCCATTGACAGTGAAAGACTCGCTGTACAACTGCTCTGCAAGATCCACACGTTCGACAACCTTGCCGTCTGCGTTAATAGGCTCGCCTTGTTCATTAACCTTGTAGCCTTTAACAATAATGGAGCCTTTGCCGAAGCTGACTTGAGGCACTTCAAAATCTTTTGTTGTACGTTGATGATTCACATCTGTATATTCCATGGTGGTTCGTCCGTTTGTCGGGTAATTGACATCAGCACTCGGATTTTTAGAAGAGTCCATTTTGATGGTATATGTCAGGGTTGCCGGACTTCCCTCTACAATGTTGCCAACGTCCCATACAAACGTTTCCGAAACTGAATCCCATTTCACCGTGCCTTGAGATGCTGTATAGTCTTGCTTTTCAACAGGTGCATTACCTTTGAAAATAAGGTTAAACATTTCACCCATCGGATCCTTGACTATAGCATTTTCAGCCGCGTAAGAAATTTTCCCTGCCAGTTCAGAGAAGACCTTCTCCAGCTCTGCGCTGTCAGACGGGTAATAGTTGTTTGCTGAAGCGCTGTTCTTTAATACATATACAGCGTTAGCATCACTGCCGACCTCGAGCCCGATCGAATAAATGGTGATTCCTGCATCCTTGGATGTTTTGGCTTGAGATATCGTAGGAATTCCATTGTCCTTAACCGTATAGTTATCTATCTTGTATCGATCTCCGAACAAGCCAGAGGATAAATCATAGCTGTTGCCGGAACCGATAGTCTTGGTGTAGTCAAAGTTGGAAAGTACAAAGTTATACTTGTTATTGGGCCATGAATAAGGAGCGGCTTTTTTTGCAGGAGAACTGAACGTTGGCGCACCGTCACTAAGCAGCACAATAAATTTATTTTTAGCTGAACTCTTTGTAGTTAGTAACTGATGTGCTGTGTTGAGAGCGCCTTGTATGTTTGTCCCTCCGGAAGCCGAGATACCCTTAATATTGTTCAGGAGCTTTTGTTTGTCATTCTGGCCAAGAAATCCGGATGATGTGTCCTCTGCGCTGGTGCTAAACGTGACAAGAGCAATTCTTGTTTTGACGTTGGACAAAAGCAGTGTGTTTACAAATTTCTCCGCTGCTTTTTTGGCATTGTCTAACCGTTTGTAGTTTTTCATACTGTCTGACTTGTCTAAGACAAGTACGACATCGGTGTCACCGGCTTCAACGTTCTTCCCTTCGGCGGTCAGAGTAATCTGCCACTCTCCTGGCGTTCCGGTTGGCTTCGCTGTCTTGCTTAATTTCACAGCACCTGGCTCTGGCCAAATTGGATCACGTGCGGCTGCATCTGCACTTTGCAGTGTGTGAGGAATAAACCCGAAGAACACGGCAAATACGCACAGCCATGTTACGGCCAACTTTACTCTACGTTTCATTCAATTCGCCACCTCATTTTTTCATTTTATTCCTCCCCTACCGAAGTGAGTCCATGCCTCCTCATTCTTATTTATATAGCTCAACGGACAGTTAATTCCGCCAGAACTTCACATAAATAAAAAAAGTCCAGCTGCAAGTAACAGAATTGTTAGTTGCAGCTGGACTATCATAGGTCGTAGGACCGTTAGACTCCGAAGCTTTGCGGCCTAATCTTTCGATTAGTGTGCCCTATGAGATTGATCAATCATAACACTTCTTATTCAAGCGAAGATGACTGAATCATAGGCATAGGGAACTATCAAGCTCAATATAGGTTACGAGGAACAATTTGTCAATGATAAGAAAATACTAGTTTGTATACATACTACAAGTATTAACCTACTAGAGTCGATTCATACCTGATAATAGATAATCAATCTATATGCCTCCAACTTTATAACTATTCATTGCTATCAGATGGAAATAACGGATTGAATTGCTCCAATGCCCGTACGATAATGAGTAGAACAGATAATCTAGCAATCGGCTTCAGGAATACCTCGGTGTGTCGAGTGAGACAGGATGAAGAACGACTAGAGCTTAAGATTTTTGTAAGGATTGAGTAAGGAATTAGAGAGGAATGCCTCATACAATAAAGTCATCGGGAAGCACGCATTGAGCGGGAGGAGATACTGGCATGACGTATTTATTACGTACACATCATTTGACGAAGACGTTCCAAGGTAAAGAGGTCGTCTCGAATGTGAATATGAACATCCGCCAAGGAGAGATATATGGATTTTTGGGTCCGAATGGGGCCGGTAAGACAACAATTATGAAAATGATTACGAACTTAATTAAGCCTACAATGGGTCAAATTGAAGTATTCGGGGAAGCGCTAGCCCCTAAGTCGTATCATCTGCTGGCTCGGATGGGGACAATTATCGAATACCCTGTATTTTATGACAAGCTGTCGGCACGAGAGAATATGGAGCTGCACTGCGAGTACATGGGATATCACAACATGAAGGCCATAGATGAGGCATTGGAGCTGGTGAAGCTCAACCATGTGGGTGATAAAGCAGTTAAAGATTTCTCGCTTGGAATGAAGCAGCGGCTAGGGATCGCCAGAGCGATCACAACGAAGCCGGAGCTGCTTCTATTGGATGAACCTATTAATGGGCTGGATCCGATAGGGATTAAGGAAATACGCGATTTGCTTCTTATGCTGAGCAGACAATATGGTACAACGATATTGATATCAAGTCATCTGCTGGGTGAAATTGAGCTAGTTGCAGATACGATTGGTGTCATTAATAATGGTCGATTAATTGCAGAAGTGTCTATGGACGAGGTTCGTATGAAAAATAGCGAATATATTGAGATTGTGACGAATGATTGCACGCGAGCTGCGTTCCTGCTCGAAGATAAACTAGGCATACACAATCTACGAGTCATGGACGAGCGCATAATTCGAGTATATGATCCGAATATCCAGCAGGGTATGCTGACGAAGGAACTGGTCGTGAACGATATTTTAATAGAATCGATCCATAAGAAAAACAGCTCTCTAGAGGAATACTTTTTATCTTTGTTGGATGGAGGTGATCATGTTGCGTAATTTGATAGGTTTGGAGCTCCGCAAGCATCACATAGGAGGGTATATTCGAATTGCGATTATTGCAAATATTGTCACGATTTCCATTTTATTCTTAATGTTATACAGTCCTAACATGATGGAAGAAGTTGTTTTCGCGGATTACACTGCCCTTTTTGTGGGTGTGGATTCATTTGTACGAATGATCTTTATCGTCTTTGCAGCAGTATTGATATCTCGGTTCATTATTGATGAATATAAATCAAAGACAATAAACATCCTATTTATGTATCCAATAAGTCGGAAAAAGATCCTCCTCAGCAAGTTGGCCATTATCGCCATTTTCACATTTAGCAATATTGTTGTGTCTGAAATTGTGCTTAACGCGATCTTGTTGACAGCAAATGCAATTGTACCCATTATACAAGAGCCCCTGACTTTGTCGATAATTGGGGGAGGGGCATTGAAGTTGATCATGAATGCAATGGCTGCAAGCATTATGAGCCTCATTCCGCTATATTTCGGCATGAAAAAATATTCGACACCGACGACGATCATGTCTTCCTTGCTCATTGTTTCCATCGTGTGCTCGAATAATGGGGGAGTCTCGCTGAATTCAATCATTATCGTTCCGATCATCTTGGCACTGATCGGTGCATTCGTAATGTACATGACAATAAAGAAGGTTGAGCACGTAGATGTGGTTAATTAGTTGAATACGCTGACGTTGTCTGAGCCTGAGAAGACTTGGACAACGGGAAATTAAAACAAATTAAAAAACAGGAATTGCTATTTGGGTAACCATGTGGTAAGATGACTATATTCAAATTTGACCTGATTCACATATTGCAGAGGGTTATTTTGAAGCTAGAATAACCTTGTCCAATATGTGAATTTTATTTATTTATGTAAATAAGAGGTCATGTAAATTTTAGGAGGTATTTGTTCATGCAAACAGGTACAGTTAAATGGTTCAACGCAGAAAAAGGTTTCGGTTTTATCGAAGTTGAAGGCGGCAACGATGTATTCGTACACTTCTCCGCAATCACTGGCGACGGCTTCAAAACGTTGGACGAAGGCCAACGCGTTGAGTTCAACGTAGTTGAAGGCAACCGTGGACCACAAGCTGAGAACGTTGTAAAGCTGTAAGACACGAAATTACAATGCCCCAGACCTAAGGTTTGGGGCATTTATTAATTTTATGCGGCAGGGATGCCGTATGAATAGCAAAGAGCCGTCCTCAGGGGCGGCTCTTTGTGTTTCTGCTTCGCTTTTGTTATATTCGCAGCCACGCCATTTATTTGTCGATCTTTTTTGTTGTAGAGGCAGTATAGCGGGGATGAAGTATGTTATGCTATTGTTCGAAGCGAGCTTATGGCGGCTTCCTCTCGTATGACAATGGCAATCATATTGAGCCATTTCGGACAGATAAATATAGAGGCTGGTGGATACGTACAACATGGAACTATCCGAGATAACTTCTTATTTTACCGAAGAGCATTTGAAGGCGTTGTTGGAGCAATTCCGTTCCTTCGGGCCGCTGCCGGGCATATTACTGACGTTCATGAAGTCCTTTATCCCGCCGCTGCCTACCCTCGTTATTGTAGGTGTGAATGCTGCAGTATATGGGTTGTGGCTCGGATTTCTCTATTCATGGATTGGAATCGTGAGCGGCTGCATGCTGACGTTCCTCATTGTGCGCAAGGCAGCAGGCCACCCGTTGCTCGCTCGCTGGGCTGAGAAGCCGAAGGTGAAGAAGAGCATGCTGTGGGTGCGTCATAATGCATTCAGTTATGTCTTCTTGCTTAGTATTTTCCCAGTAGGTCCCTTCGTTCTTATTAATATGGTCGCGGCTGTTGCGCGCATGCGAATCCGCTCCTTCTTCATTGCGATTCTCTTTGGCAAGGCGCTCATGGTATTCTCCGTATCCTATATTGGTCACGATATACAACGATTTATTGATCATCCGCTGCAACTTATTTTTGTCGTCCTATTTATAGGCCTGTCTCTGTTGATTAGCAAAAAAATTGAAGCACGCTTCACGCGGCATACTTCTGATGAAGAAGGGCACATAGACGCTGCCTTAGAACAGCATAAGCAGTCAGTGTAGAAGGGCGATTAGGGTCTCGGCTGGAGGTAGAATGATTGCGCCCTTCCGTCTAGTCAACGTCGCAGCTGGATGTGAATGATGATCCCCGGATAACTCCGGGGATTTTTATTTGCGACCATCTGCAGTTGGCGTGAACCGTAGAGCCTGTATTATGTCATGAAGTGAAGGTGCCTTTTGCTTTGTTTACAATTTCCGTAATACGTGACTCGTGCTGCTCTAGCTTCTTTTTGGACTGATCGATTTGACGAATTAGGGAGACGAGGGATGTTAGCGACTGAAGTGAACTTTTGGCGTCTCCCTTCTTAATTGCTTGATTGAGCGATGACCATAGTGGCGTAGTGCGTTTCTGTAACTCACTAACCGTGCTTCGTTCTGATTTCATTTGGGCATTCACGGTATTGATGCCTGCCAGAATATCACGTACGCGTTTTACGAATTTCGATTTGCTCTCACGTGCCTTCTTTACTGCTTCTACCTTTGTTTTAATGTCCATTCTTGCTAATTGCACTGCGGCCTTCACAATATCGCGCTGCTTGCGCAGTATTTCTTTTTTGTCGTCTTTTTTGGAGCCCATGCGGGATAGCTGATCGTTCAGGAGCTGGTATGAAGCGAATAGCGGTTCGTAGCGTTGTCTTGTTTGCTTTAGAGAGGCTTCCAGTTTATTAATCTTGTCGGTATCCCAGTGTTGAAGCTTACTGCGTACATTAGTCAGGTTTTCTTTATTTTTTGCTTGCACCTGCTTCAGGGTGTTGTCTCGTTGCAGGCTCTGATTTTGCAAGGAAATGAGCTCGCTGTACATGGAGTCTATGGAGCTGGCTTGGGTTGGGGTAGCGGAATCACCTATCTTCGTCAATGCGTTCTTCGCTGTGGGGGATAATTCCTTGTTTGCTGCATGCGATACAGCGGATAGCAATGGCTGTAGAAGCAACGCGGCGAGCAGTACTGCTGAGACTTGCCAACCTCTCTGTTTCATTTGTAAACCTCCTCTTGGTCGTTAACTTCAGGACAACAAAAAAACCCGCAAGAAGGGCATGATTGCCCATTCCTACGGGTGCTTCCGTCGCAAGAAATTACGATATATTATTTACATGTAAAATATAACCAAATGAATAGAGTCTTGTCAAGGTAGTCTGGATATCTGATTGGACAGAGAAGAGGCATCAACAGATGCATGTTGCAAAAATGTAAGTAAATGAGGGTGGATTGTCATATTAATCAATAGGTACTGTGAATGGCTCGTTGTATACTGGATACTATAGAAAACAGTGAATGTATGAAGAACTTCAAGTTACCCTACCCTTAGGAGGAATGAAATGATGATCGTAACGACAACACCATCGATTCAAGGCAGAGAAATTGTAGAATATATAGATATTGTAACGGGAGAGACAATCATGGGCGCCAACGTCGTACGGGACTTCCTTGCCTCTGTGCGTGATGTAGTAGGCGGTCGCTCTGGTGCATATGAGAGCAAATTGAAGGAAGCGCGTGTCATTGCGATGGAAGAAATGAAGGATGCGGCAAGACGACTTGGCGCCAACGCAATTGTCGGCATTGACGTGGATTATGAAGTGGTGCGAGAAGGCATGTTGATGGTTGCAGTAAGCGGTACGGCAGTCGTTGTTCGTTAGTACAAGCGCTAGAACATAATAAGAATAAATAAGAGGTCTGTGTCTCATTGTGAGCGCACAGACCTTTCGCTGTAAAAAAATGCGGCCAGCCTCAGTCCATAGACGGATGAAGCCAGCCGCGGACGTCGAAGCTGAGCGATTCTACTTCGTGTGGGCATAATTGGTGTTGTTCGTTAGTGTAGGGAGCATACGCGACGATTCAACCATTGTAGACTGGCAGATCGGGCAAATGGGGGTGTCGTCGAATGTGAAGTTCTCCCGCATCCAACAGGAGCAGCCGTCCTGACTGCATTGCCAGATGGATGTTTGCTCCTCGGGAACTGGCTCGGGTTGTTTTTTTGCATAGTACATGGTAGAACCCTCCTTTTATTTGTGCGCGCTGATGAGATGGGATAAATAAAAGCGCGGGCTGAATGAAAAGAACTGCCCCTATGGACAGCCCTTCTATTCACGGTTGACTCGGCAAGTTCCAAGTATGTCTGCAAGCGCAGTCGGTACAGTGAAAACGAATGTTATGCAGCTCACGAGCGTTTTCGCATGTTGCCGCTCTTCTATTATGTGAGTCGACTTCGAAAAATATGCGAAATTTTCTAATTTCTCATGATGTTGTAAATGAGTGAAGGAGGTCATGTCGATGGATTTCATTCCCGATCATCTTGCCCCGCATCTGCGTATTGTGTTCGTTGGTTTCAATCCAAGCTTGAGATCAGGGGCAACGGGGCATCATTATGCGAATCCACGCAATCGATTCTGGCAGATCATTTATCGAGCAGGTCTGACTCCGAGGTTGTTCCAGGCGGAGGAAGATGGCGATCTGATTGAATTAGGCTATGGATTTACGAATATTGTTGCCCGTCCGACTCGAGCGGCTGCGGAGATAACGGCAGAGGAGTATGCGGAAGGGCGCCAGCAGCTTCGTCAGAAAATTGAGATGTATAAGCCGAGGATCGTATGTTTTGTCGGAAAGGGTGTGTATGAGAAGTACAGTGGGCGTGCGGGCATCAATTGGGGTGTACAGGCAGATCCGGTTGTAGAGGGCGTATATGAGTTCGTCGCCCCTTCATCCAGTGGACTTGTCCGTATGAAGCTGGATGAGATTGTAAGCATCTATGCAAGACTAACAGAGGCACTTGATCCCGGTGGCGAATGATGAAGAATGGGCTTATATTTGATGCAGGGGACTAACAGGGAGTAAAAGCGAGCATTATTACAAGCGAACCGTTCTGTTTCATGAAGATGATGCTTCTTGCGGTCAGATGCGGCAAGAAGAGGGAACACCACATTTTTCTAACAAGAGTCTACTCCTTATACTTAAATAGGCTTAAATTGTGCACGTACAACAAGCGAGGAGTGACTTCTGTTTGAGTTACGAACAAATGTTAGATAGACGAAATGAACTGTTAAAGCGGAATATCCAGCAATACATTGCACTGGACAATCAGCACGGACTGAATTCACAAGAGCAATATTTGATGAATCATATGATTAAGGAGCTTCATCAGAACATGCATGATCTGCATGCTAGCCATAAATAAGGCAGTATGTAGGACTGTTGATGATATACGGGAATCGGGAAGAGAGCGTCTGCGTGAGCAGATGCTTTTTTTTGTGCAGGTTACGTACGGTTGAGGGGGTTGTCTGCTGCTTGAATCCGATTCAGCTCTGTGGTAGACTACTGTCACAAAATAAGTAGTCGGCTAAATAAATGAATGGGAGTTTATAGACAATGGAAGATACGTATTTGGATTCGTTAGAGGTGTTGCTGTCACAGGTTGTGCGGGCATACAACAATGAAATGATGAAGAAGGTGCAGGATGTGGGCATCCATCCTGGGCAGCTGCCGATGCTGTTTCTGCTTAGTGATCAAGATGGGCGGAGCCAGAAGGAATTAGTGGAGAAGGCGAAGATTAAGCCAGCAACGGTTACGGTGATGCTGAATCGTTTGGAGAAAGCGGGGCTCATCGAACGCCGTGCGGATGAGGAGGACTTGCGGGTTTCCCGCGTATATTTGCTGCCAAGAGGCAAGGATGCCGTAGGGCATGTGCAGGAGGCTGTGAAGGAAGTGGAACAGCAATGCTTCCAAGGATTCCGCGAGGAGGAGAAAATCCTGCTGCGTCGTTTCCTGCTGCATATGCATCACAATCTGTCTGCTCATGATGAAGAGAGGGTAGGCGAATAGAATAGCAGCCGCTGTTTGCTGTTAAAGGGTTTCTGCAATAAGGCTACGAGCCGTCCCCTCCTGCAGTTTGTATCATTAGTTGCCAAACTAACGTGAAAGGTGCGCTGTATTCATGAAACAGTTATTTGCTTATATCTTGCCTTATCGAAAAGCGGCTTTATGCGCGATGCTCCTCATGCTCGTTGAGGTCATATGTGATCTGATGCAGCCGACGCTGATGTCCCATATTGTAGATTATGGTGTAGTGAATCGGGATATGGGATATATCGCAAGAACAGGGCTCATGATGGTCGGCATCGCCTTTGTCGGTATTGCGGGTGGAATGGGCTGCGTTTATTTTGCAAGTATTGCTTCACAGCATGTTGGCGCAGATATCCGCTTGGCCATGTTCAAGAACATTCAGACCTTTTCCTTCGACAAGTTGGATCAATTCCATACTTCCTCTCTGATTACGCGCTTAACGAATGATGTCGTACAGGTGCAGAACGTCGTGTTGATGATGCTGCGCATGATGACTCGCTTTCCGCTATTGTTCATGGGAGGGATCGCGATGGCGTTCGCGCTGAACGCGCAGATGGCTCTTATATTCGTTGTAACGGTTCCTTTGTTGTTCGGGGCACTTATTCTTATTTTCCGCAAAGGTATTCCTCTATTCAAAAACGTCCAAACCAAACTCGATCGATTAAATGGTGTAGTGCGCGAAAATTTAGCAGGCATCCGTGTTATTAAAGCGTTTGTTCGCTCTTCGTATGAGCAGGAACGATTTGAGAAGAGGAACGCTGACTTGTCAGAAGTAACGGTGAAGGCTGCTCGAATTATGGCGCTTATGATGCCTGTTATGATGCTGGTTATGAATTTCAGTATTGTAGCTGTTCTATGGTTCGGTGGAATCAAGGTAGACGGCGGCAGTATGCAGGTGGGAGAAGTCATCGCCTTTACGAACTATATGATGCAAATTCTGTTCGCGCTTATGATGGTGGGGATGATGCTTATGATGCTGTCTCGGGCTAAGGTGTCTGCAGACAGAATATCTGAAGTGCTGAATACACAGACGGATATTTCAGATATCGCTGCTGTTCGTAACGTTGGACTGGAAGTGGAGCATGGGTCAGAGCATGCAATGGAACATCTAACAGAACATGAATCAGAACTAGCAACGGATTCAGCGGAGCACACCACAGCTTATTCTAAGGCATATGGCCAGCTTGTCTTCGATCAAGTTTCTTTCAGCTATACAGGTGGAGGAGGGCAGCCTGTCCTGAAGCGGATTTCTTTCACGGCGATGCCAGGGGAACGGATTGCGATTCTTGGCTCCACCGGTGCAGGCAAATCCACACTGGTGAACTTAATTCCACGATTTTATGATGTAACAGAAGGGCATATTCTGTTGGGTGGGACAGATGTTCGACATATCCCACTGCACAAGCTGCGGCAGCGGGTTGGTATGGTGCTTCAGGAATCGATCCTGTTCTCCGGGACAATTCGGGATAATATTCGCTGGGGGAATGCAGCAGCTTCCGATCAGGAAGTGCAGGCAGCTGCCGAAGCTGCACAAGCGGCTGAGTTCATTCAGAAGCTGCCGGAAGGTTACGACACGATGATCGGACAACGAGGCGTCAATCTGTCCGGTGGGCAGAAGCAACGCCTGTCCATTGCGCGAGCGTTGTTGAAGCGGCCGTCCATACTTATTCTGGATGATAGCACAAGTGCAGTGGATACGGGTACGGAGGCTCGCATGCAGAAGGCGTTCCGAGAGCAGCTGGAGGGCACGACCTGCCTCATAGTAGCCCAGCGAATCAGTTCCGTGCTGGACGCGGATCGCATCATGGTGCTTGATGACGGATGTGTGGTTGGCATAGGTACCCATGCAGAGCTGCTGGATAGCTGTGAAGTGTATCAGGATATTTATCGTTCCCAAGTCGGAGAGGAGGCGGTATAGCGTGTCAGAGCAGCATTCTCGTATAGGACGGGAGCAAGAACGCAGTTCCGCTGACCATTCTGTCAAAATGATGGGTCACAAAGGGCCTGGATCAGGGGGCATGCACCTTATGGGGCCTCCTAAGAAGGCTAAGCAATCCAAGGCGACTATCATTCGACTGTGGCAGTATTTGCGTGCGGAACGCATGCCGCTGCTGGGAGTCTTCCTGCTTGTCGTCGCCAGCTCCGTGTGTGCACTGATTGGTCCTTATTTGATCGGCAAGTCTATTGACAGTCTAGGCATCGACTCAGGGACAACCGACTTCGCCTTGCTCGGATCACTTGTGTCTTGGCTGCTTATTGTGTATGCCCTAGGTGCATTAACCTCATGGATGCACACATATATGATGGCAAGCATCTCGCAGCGAACCGTTCAGGCGATTCGCAAGGATGTGTTCGTCAAGGTGCAGACACTTCCGCTCAAGTTCTTTGATGAGCGGCCGCGCGGAGATGTGATGAGTCGTCTGACCAATGATGTCGAGAATATCAACAACTCTCTGTCACAGAGTACGATTCAGATTTTCACCAGTGTCATAACGGTAACTGGCGCTATCGGCATGATGATTGCACTAAGTCCTGTACTGACATTGATTAGCTTAATTGTCGTACCGCTGGGGCTGTTTGTGACCCGCAGCATAGCGAAGCGAACGCGTCGATTTTTTACGGATCAACAGCGTGAGCTGGGAGAACTGAATGGATATATTGAAGAGATGATCTCGGGCCAGCGGGTCATCAAGGCATTTGGCCGCGAGGAAGAAGCAATTGCTGCGTTTGAGAAGAAGAATATTCAGCTGAGACATGTGGGTATCCACGCACAAGCCTTCTCTGGCTTCGTTCCTCCTCTCATGAATGCAATTAACAATATTAGCTTCGCATTAGTTGCGGCGGTTGGCGGCTATATGGCAGTTCAAGGCGCCATTACGATTGGAATTATTACAGCATTTCTCAATTATTCGAAGCAGTTCGCTCGTCCGATTAACGAATTGGCGAATCAGTATAACATGCTGCAGGCAGCGATTGCTGGTGCTGAGCGTATTTTTGAGATCATGGATGAACAGCCGGAGTATGCTGATCAGCAGACGACATTGCCATTAGAAGGCATGAAGGGGGAAGTTATTTTCCAAGATGTATCCTTCGGATATAAGCCGGATGTGCCGGTGTTGAAGGGGGTTATGCTAACTGCACGACCCGGTCAGACAATTGCACTTGTTGGTCCAACTGGGTCTGGTAAGACAACGGTCGTGAACTTGCTCATGCGCTTCTATGATGTTGATCAAGGCTCAATCCTTATTGATGGGCAAGATATTAGAGACATGGACAAGGAGGAGCTGCGTACCTCGATTGGCATGGTGCTGCAGGATACCTATTTGTTTGCCGGAACGGTTAGGGACAATATTCGTTATGGAAGATTAGAGGCAACGGATGAAGAGGTGGAGCAGGCTGCCAGACTTGCCAATGCACATTCGTTTATCGTGCGCCTACCTGATGGATATGACGCTGTGCTTACGGAAGACGGAAGCAACCTGAGTCAAGGGCAGCGTCAGCTGCTGACGATTGCGCGGGCTATCTTGGCGGATCCAGCCATTCTTATATTGGATGAAGCGACGAGCAGTATTGATACGAGAACAGAGATGCATATTCAGAAGGCGCTTCAGACCTTGATGAAGGGACGTACGAGCTTCGTTATCGCACATCGGTTAAGCACGATTCGAGACGCAGACCAAATTCTTGTTATCGAGCAAGGCCGTATTATTGAGCGCGGAACCCATGGAGAATTGCTGCAGCAGGAAGGGTTCTACTATCGATTGTATATGAACCCCCTTATTCAGGAAGTATCCTGATGCCCGTGATATCGAATGAATGACAGCAAATGAAAACTAAAGTGAGTTATGATAAAAGAGTTAGCAAATGCAGTACAGATAGTCAAGATAACTCAATCATTTGGGAGGGCTTCCTGATCCATCCAGGAGGCTCTTGTTTGTATACATATATATGGAAAATCGATTCACCTATCTTCGGTAGCAGGTTGATCGAGGGCTCTAAGGATGATACGATCATACTTCCGAATCCATGCGAGGTGTGCGTAAAGAGCAAGGTTCAAGATAAAGAAGAGGTGAGAAAGGTATGTTTACACATAGATTTGCACCCTATCAATATACAGGGTGGGGATCAGCAGCCCAACTGCTGTCCGAAGTGGAGCGTCACGCGCCGAAGCGGATATTGTGCGTGACGAGCAAGTCGGTATTTCGCAACGGTACGGTGGAGCGTGTACTTCAGCCGCTTCGTGAGGCAGGCTATGATATTGATATCTATACGGATACGATGCCGGAGCCGCCGCTTGCGGCAGGAGAGGCACTCGTTCGCTATACACGTGAAGGTAAGTTCGATCTTGTCATTGGCTTAGGCGGGGGAAGTGCGCTGGATTTGGCTAAGCTTGCGGCAGTTCTATCGCAGCATGAGGGAGCAGTTGCGGATTATTTGAATTTGAGCGGGACTCGTCCATTATCTGTACGCGGCCTGCCGAAGATTCTAATCCCGACGACATCAGGCACAGGCTCGGAAGTAACGGATATATCCGTGCTGTCATTGGAGACAACCAAGGACGTTGTTGCTCATGATTACTTGCTGGCTGATGCTGCGATTATTGATCCAGAACTGACCGTGAGTGTACCACCGAGAGTCACTGCAGCGTCGGGCATGGATGCATTAACCCATGCAATAGAGGCTTATGTATCTGTACACGCCAGTCCGACAACGGATGGGGTGGCGCTGCACGCAATTCGCTTAATTAGCCGTTCACTCGTTCGGGCGGTGAAAGATGGAACGAACAAGGAAGCACGGACTGAAATGAGCTATGGCAGCTATTTGGCTGGCCTCGCCTTCTTCAACGCGGGCGTGGGTGGTGTTCATGCGCTTGCTTATCCGCTCGGCGGACAATTCCATTTATCGCATGGCGAGTCCAATGCAGTTCTGCTGCCGTATGTGATGAATTATATTCGTGGTGCCTGTATGACGCGTCTTCGCCATATCGCAGAGGCAATGGGCGCGGATGTTCGTGAATTGTCCGATGCAGAGGCGTCCTGCCTTGCCATTGAACGGATGAAGCAGCTGATTGAAGAAACGGGAATACCGCAGACGTTGGATGCCTTCGAGATTCCTCGTGATGCACTGGAGTCACTTGTGCAGGATGGCATACAGCAGAGGCGGCTTCTTGCACGCAGTCCGCTGCTGCTAACAGAAGATGATATTCGTCGTGTGTACCTGTCTGCCTTCGAAGGTGTGCTGGCCGAGGCGGCACCGCTTCAGCAGAGTCATGATTCGTAGGTAATTCATAATGCAAACTATAGGGTCTGCTATTGTGAAGCCCACGCAAATTGCGAGGGCTGCGCAAGCAGGCCTTTTTGCGATGTGCTTTTGCGATGCACTTTTGTCATGTACTTTTGCTGCCTTTATTTCCGTTGTGAGGAACGTACATGTACGCAACAGGCTGGACGTGTATAATGAAGATGATATGTTTACCAGGAATGGACACTAACTATTCTCAAGTTGGAACACGACCGGATACAGGGGGAGAGGGCATGACGATGAAGCGAATCGTAGATGTTGCAGCGCAATTGGGCATTCCGCAAGAAGATGTGGAGCAGTACGGGAAGTATAAGGCCAAGCTTGGACAGGATGTATGGAATCGCGTAGCCGATCGGCCGAACGGGAAGCTCATTCTCGTAACAGCAATGAATCCGACACCGGCTGGTGAAGGGAAGACATTGACGACGATTGGATTGACCCAAGGTCTGAATCGAGTTGGACATAAGGCAGTTGCGGCATTGCGGGAGCCTTCGCTTGGCCCTTGCATGGGAATGAAGGGTGGCGCCACGGGCAGCGGCAAGGCGCAGCTCGTGCCGGCTGAGGATATTAACTTGCATTTTACCGGTGACATTCACGCGGTGTCATCTGCACATAGTGTGCTCGCGGCATTGTTAGACAACCATATCCATCAAGGGAACGCTCTGCGAATACACCCTTCCCGAATCATATGGAAGCGGGCAGTCGATATGAATGATCGTGCCCTTAGAAGTATTGTCGTTGGTCTTGGAGATGGCAATGGCGTTGTTCGTGAGGATGGATTCATGATTACGACTGCTTCAGAAGTTATGGCGGTTCTATGCCTGGCGGAAGATATGGATGATCTTCGCAGCCGCCTAGGACGCATTGTAGTGGCATTCAACGAAGAGGATGAGCCAGTTACTGCTGCGGACTTGAATGCAGTTGAAGCGATGTGTGCATTGCTGAAGGATGCCATTCATCCGAATCTGGTGCAAACAGGCGAAGGGGATCCAGTGTTGGTGCATGGCGGCCCATTTGCGAATATTGCGCACGGCTGCAGCAGTGTTCGTGCTACTCGCCTTGCGTTGAAGCTGGCGGATTATGTAGTGACGGAAGCGGGCTTCGGCGCTGATCTTGGTGCGGAGAAATTCATGGATATTAAGTGCCGCCAGACAGGCTTGTTCCCGTCGGCAGCCGTGCTTGTTGTTACGGTGAAGGCAATGAAATATAACGGTGGCGTATCCAAACAGGAGCTGGCCAGCGAAAATGTGGCGGCGGTTCGTGCTGGCTTCGTGAACGTACAGCGTCATATTGAAAATATAAAGCAGTTCGGCGTGCCACTGGTTGTCGCTGTGAATCGATTCGCGACAGATTCCCCTGCCGAGTTGGATGCGGTTATCGAGTTGTGCACACAATCGGGAGTGCGTGCGATCCTGTCTGAAGCATGGGAGAATGGCGGCGAAGGATGCCGCGCATTGGCGCAGTATGTTGCCGAATTGGCCGATTCCTCTGATGCTGAATCGCAATTCCAGCTGCTGTACCCGGATGAGTATTCCATTGAGGAGAAGATAGAAGCCGTCGTTACGCGTATATATCGCGGTGCGGGTGTGCATTATCAGCCTGCGGCGAAGCGTGCTCTGCGCAAGCTGGAGCAGCTTGGAGCAAGCCGCCTGCCTGTATGCTTGGCGAAGACGCCTTATTCCTTCTCCGATCGAGCAGGCCTGCTTGGTGCACCAGAGGCGTTCACTGTTGAAGTGAAGGATGTTCGCTTATCTGCTGGAGCTGGATTTGTCGTGGTGCACACGGGGCAAGTGCTTACGATGCCGGGAATGCCGGCACGGCCTGCTGCTGAGCGCATCCATGTGGACGCAAATGGGTCTATTTCGGGATTGAGCTAGGTTGGATGGGAACGAACCTTCGAATGTTCTCCTCTATCCATAGGAGAAGGTAGTTGGAGATAATTATTGTAGGAATCGTATTGAGCTCCCTTTCGTGAATGGATATGATGGGGATAGGTTCAAGAAAGGGATGAACGTATATGGCGATAGCTGAGATTACTGTAATTCCAGTCGGCACAGGCTCTACAAGCTTGAGCAGTTACGTGGCGGGAATGCAGAAGGCGCTGGAGAGTGTTGAGGGCATAACCTATGAGCTAACTGCGATGGGAACCATCATTGAGGGGCCATTGGATCGATTGCTCGCAGCGGTGCAGGCACTTCATGAAAGTCCATTTGAGGCAGGAGCACAGCGTGTGTCAACTGTGTTAAAAATCGATGACCGCAGAGACAAGCCGTCCTCGGTTGCTCAGAAACTGCAGTCCGTACGAGAGAAGCTGCAGGACTGATAGGCAAATCGTTCAAATAGAGATAAGAAAAACACCCGGTAGGTAAGCGGATTTCGCTTCTTTACCGGGTGTTTGTGTGTAAATGGGAATGGAGCCTTCTTGTTCTTGTTATTGCTCCTCGCTCTCTACCTTGTGCAGTACATTAATGGTCTCTTTTGCATCAGTAGCAATGTCTGTAATGATACCGTCAGCTCCAAGGGTATAGAATCGCTCTACACTCTCTGTATCATTGACCGTCCAGACGTAAATGGGCTTGCCGCTCATTTTCGCTGAGCGAATGAGTCTTGGTCGGGCAAATGATTCTTCGACAACGAAGAAATCTGCTTCGAAGCGATTAAGCGGAGCGAAGGTGGCGAATATGACATACCCGACCGTCAGATCCGGTGCTGCCTTCTTCACCTTCTGAACCAGTTCGTAATCTAGGCTTTGCACAATAATTTGTTGTTCTGCCTTATGTTTGCGTATCGTGTTGACAAAGGTAGAGACCAAGTTCTTCTCATGACCATGTGTCTTGAGTTCCACGTTGAGCTTGATTTTCCCTTTCGTTCGCTCGAGTACCTCGTCGAGGGAAGGCGCGAAGTCACGGAATTCCCCTGCGCGCAGCGGAATTTGCTGCAACTGAGCGAGTGTAAGGTCGAACACATTCACATTTTTCCCGGATAACCGCTTCAAGTTCTCATCATGGATAACTGCCAGCTTGCCATCCTTCGTCTGAAGAATGTCAAGCTCGATATAGTCAGCCCCTGTTCGAATGGCGCCTTCGAAAGCGCCCATTGTATTTTCCACACCGGCAGTCACATCGCCGCGATGAGCCATGATGATGAATTTATCATTAGCCTCTCCCCAATCGGTCAATAAGGTCGTTGCCCCCCAGCCGATGGCGATAAGAATAAGAAGTCCGAATGTCGCCAGTGCAGAGCGATAGCGCCGCACAAGTGAACGCTGCATGTCGCGACCTTCCCAGACAGTGGCATCGACTCCGTCTGTATCAAGGTTCACCTGGTCTTGACCTTGATAACGCACATAGAGCAGTGTAATGACGGTAATGAACAATGGTGTCATAACTAGCGTTGCAATATACAAGCCTAGGCTGAGTGTAATGCCAAGCGTAATAGCTATGGCAGCCCCTTCGCTATCTACATCAGGAAGCAGAAGCCCCACTAGGATGAGAAGACAGATCAGGAGAATGAATAGGAGTAAGAAGATAATGACCCATTCAATCACGGCTCTAACTAATGACCACTTGCTGCGCCAGAACAATCGGCCGCTCTTGCGGACAGCATTCCAGAATTGATTCTTGCCTTCCAATACCATAATCGGCAGGGCATAAATGCAAATCAGATTCAGAATGAGAACGACCAGCGCGACAATGACTAGGACGATGGTTCCGATACTTGTCTTCATTAACTCACCGGTAATAAAGTTCGGTATCGCTACACTAGGCAGTAGTGATCCTCCAATGCCGGCATCAAGCAGTGGGAACAACAGCAGCAAATAAAGAGCCAGACCGAATATCCCAATGCGCCATAAGCCTGGCAATCGAGAGAGGGCTTTGAACAACACAGGCCTAATTCGTGCGCGTTTCTTTTGAATACCGTAATAGGCAATATAGACGAGAGCAGCGAACTCCGTGTAAATGAGCATCATGGCAATGGGGGCCATGAGCAGCAGACTGAGTAGGCCGTATCTGCTGAACACGAAGCGGAGCAGATCGTGATTCGCGGCCGCATTGAAGCCCCCGACATCTAGTATTTTGTTGAAAAGTATCGATAGAAGCGGGATGAATACGCCAATCGTCAGTAGTTTGTACACCAATTCAAATAGAAGAAAAGGACGGTAAGCATATTTCCACACCCCTATAATATCCCTTGTCATTCGAAAAGGAATGAAACGGGAACGGCGCTTATTGGTACGCTTAGCATTCATGATTTATGTTTTCCTTTTGTGTCAGTATCGTGCTACACGTTACATTATAGACCATGATCCCATTCTTACCAACAAGACGGCTGGGTGAGGGAATGCAGGCGGTTAGAAAAATATAGTTGATAGTGTATGTGGAAAGAATATACTCAATTCATGAAAATGGAGTTTTTATGTGTCCAATATACAGAATCAGCCCTCTCGTGCTTCCGACTGGAAGTGGAGAGGGCTGAACTTATGTTGAAGAGTAAGGATACATTTGACCTTTAGCGCTTAGAATGGCTTATACCCAGCCTCTTGCACGCATAGCTTCAGTAACGCGTTGAAGTGAAATCATGAACGCTGCCGTACGAAGATCTGTAGCGTATTCTTTCGCCAGATCACGAACGGCATTATACGATTTCACCATGTTCACTTGGAGCTTCTCCAGAACTTCTTCTTCACTCCAGTAGTAGTTCATCAGGTTTTGTACCCATTCGAAGTAGGATACTGTAACACCGCCGGCATTTGCCAAAATGTCAGGAATAACAATCGTTCCGTTCTTGTTCAGGATTGCGTCCGCTTCAGGAGTTGTCGGTCCGTTTGCTGCTTCCGCAATGATGCGTGCTTTGACGCGTGGAGCGTTCTCCTGTGTAATGACATTTTCCAATGCTGCCGGGATCAAGATATCGACATCCAGCTCAAGCAGCTGCTCGTTACTGATATGGTAGCTTGCGCCGTAATCGAGGATCGTTGCTTCGTCCTTCAACTGCTCTACACGATCCAGATCAAGGCCGTTTGCATCGTAGATACCGCCACGGGAATCGCTGACTGCCACTACTGTTGCACCGAGGTCTGTGAGCAGGCGAGCTGCAATACGTCCAGCATTACCGAAGCCTTGAACGGCTACCTTTGCGTTCTCCATCGGAAGTTTAATGTCTTCCAATGCAGATTGGATTGCATACACACAACCTTGAGCAGTCGCCGCGTTCCGTCCAAGGGAACCACCGATGATGATTGGCTTGCCTGTAATAACGCCTGGCGAGTTGTGTCCACGCAAGCGGCTGTATGTGTCCATCATCCAACCCATAATTTGAGGTGTTGTATATACGTCTGGAGCTGGAATATCGCGCTCTGGTCCTACGATGTCAGCAATTGCCTCCATGAATGCGCGGCTGAGACGCTCAAGCTCGCCTTTGCTGAGTGTGCGTGGGTCCACGATAACGCCGCCCTTGCCGCCGCCGTATGGCAAGCCAACAACACCACACTTGAATGTCATCCACATGGAGAGTGCTTTAACTTCGTCAAGTGTTACATCCGGATGGAAGCGAATGCCGCCCTTTGTTGGTCCTACTGCATCGTTATGCTGCGAGCGATAGCCTTCGAAGATACGAATTGAGCCGTCGTCCATTCTAACTGGGAAGTTTACGGAAAGAACACGCTTTGGTCTCTTCAGTAATTCGGTGACATGCTCGGGCAATTGCAATTTAGCTGCAGCTGCATCAATTTGCTTCTTAACGATTTCGTATGGGTTAAGTACTTCTGTTTGTTCGCGTTGTATGGTTTCCATGGGATTACACCTAACCTCTCTGCAATATAGGAACACTTTTCACACATTATACTGACAATGTGCGCTTTTTGAAATACGATTTGTCGCAAAAACGCCCACATCCGTAAAAGAAGATTTTACACAGGGTGATAAAATTTATTACATTAATATAATCTTTTATGGCCATAAAACCTTTTTATAGAAAAATTTTAACAATTTGAAGTGGCTGGTATGTATTTCAAGAGAGGACATTTTTCGGGCTCTATACGGGCGTATTTCAAATAATTATGATAATAACTAGGGAATTGTGCTTGGGGTGTCATCGGAAAATGTCTATATGAAGAGGACAAGCTATAAGGTGCTTAAAAGTTACGTTGGTTAATTAAACCATATTCTGATGGGTTTGATCTGCCAAAATGGGATTGGATAATGGAAATGGTACAAATTTATGATTGTTCGTCTTTTGGATAAATTACGTGGTTTCGGATAAAAAAGGAGGTGCCTGCTCGTCTGATTATTTCCGATCCGACGAAGAGGCACCTAATAAATGTATAAAAACGAGGATAAGAGACCTAAGGTTTACTCATTACGATACATGCTCAGTAGTGGGAAACGAGCCAATGTACTTGGCATCGGGACGGTAGATGACATTGTCTTTCGCCTGTTCGATCATATGGGAGGTCCAGCCGACGGTACGGCTTGCCGAGAAGGTTGGTGTGAACAACTCACTAGGCAATCCGATTGCACGCATAATGGCAGCTGCATAAAACTCGACGTTCGCATACAGCTTGCGCCCAGGCTTATATTCAGCGAGCAGTCGTACAGCAGTATCCTCGACGAGCTGAGCCAAATCGAGCCAATGGTCACTTTCCTCCATCTTCGCAATGCGCATTTTCAATGCTTCTGCTCTTGGATCGCGTGTCCGATATATACGGTGTCCGAAGCCCATTAACAGACTACGATTCTCCAACTGTTCACGCAGCCAGTCTTCCGCTCGATCAGCCGTACCGATCGCCTCCAGCATTTCCGTTACACCTGAAGGAGCACCGCCATGAAGCTGCCCCTTCATCGCCCCAAGCGCCCCCGTCAAAGCGGATACCATATCCGACTCTGTGGATGTGATAACGCGAGCGGTGAAGGTGGAAGCGTTCAGTCCATGCTCCATGGTAAGGATCATGTACGTTTCCAACGCGCTGGCATGGATATCGGTCGGAACCTCGCCTGTCAGCAAATATAGATAATGGGCTGCATGGCCTAGAGATTCGTTACTCGGTATCGAGTCCCATATAGGCAGCCCTTGTTGCTTGCGATACAAGTTCGCGATGATAGCAGGCATCATCGCCGTTAACGCCATCGCTTGTTCAATATGTGGAGCCCCTTCGTATACAGTTGTTCCTAGTACAGAAACTGCGGTTCGCAGCTGGCTCATCAAGTTCATGTCTGAAGGAAGCTGGTTCAAGCAATGGATGACAGGCTCAGGCAGCTGTCTGCAGCGCACCCAAGCCGCTGTGAAGGATTGCAATTCTGCTGAGCTTGGCAGTGTGCCATACCAGAGTAGGTAAGCAACTTCCTCGAAGGAATGCCGAATGGCAAGTTCTTTAGCATCATATCCGCGATATAGCAATATACCGGCATTGCCGTCAATGAAGCTCAATTCGGTTTCTGCTGCAACAACACCTTTTAACCCCTTGTCAACCATCATTTCCCTCCTCCTTTAATATGTATTATTATATACATGGTGTCTGATTAAAAATATTGAAACGTTTTTATTGATTTAATAGGGAATCTTAATCAATAGGGAGCCGATGACGATGGATTTGAAATGGATACAAACATTTGTGCACGCTGCTGCGCATGAGAATTTCCGTCGCACTTCGGAGGAATTGTTCATCTCGCAGCCGACGGTAACGATCCAGATCAAGCAGTTGGAGCAATATTTGGGCTCGCCTTTATTTAAACGAGTAGGACGCAGAGTAGAATTGACCGAGGAAGGACGGCGATTCCTTCCGCATGCGAAACATCTGTTGTCCGTTCATGAGGAAGGTATGCAGGAGCTGCATCGCTTCAAGCAGGGCTATACTCGCAGATTGAATCTGGCGGTATCGCCGCTTGTAGCGGCATATCTCATCCCACATGTCTTGAATCGCTATGTGCATGCTAATCCTGATGTAGAGGTTCAAGTTCAGGTACTGGAATCGAAGCAAATTGCCGATGCGGTGCTGCAAGATCAGGTGGATCTCGGATTATCCCGAATGTGGGCAAGTGATGCGCGGCTTACCTGTGATATATTGGGGGAGGATGAGGTGGTGCTTGTCGCGCCGCATGATGGGCATGATGCAGAGACGGCTTCTCCGCTCCAGCTCGGAGATTTGCTGGCGAATCATATGCTGCTCACTTATAATCATCCTGAATATTGGGAGCCGCTTATGCAGGAGCTGCAGACGAGATATCGATACATGCGCACAATGCTTGTTACCCAAGTTCATGTAACGAAGAGGTTCATTGAAGAAGGGCTTGGTATTTCGTTCTTGCCTGAGATTACGATTCGCCGTGAACGTACGGAAGGAAGATTGCTTCAGGTGGATTGCTCGGAATTGATGCTGCCTACCGCAAGAACGTATGCGGTTATGAAGCACAATGTTACTGAAGGGCAGCGTTTCCTGGAATTTTTCCGTGGATTCATGTAAACAGGAGATCAGGCTGCTAGTGGTTGCCGTTGAACCGGGACGGTATTTAACGGTATGCTAGTGCCAACAATGTTGATAGTGGAAGCAGGAGGGTAATGGGTGTGACAAATATATTAATTGTCGACGATGATAAAGAAATCGCTGGCTTAATCGATATTTACTTGAAAAATGAAGGATATTGCACGCATAAGGCATACGATGGTGTGGAAGCATTGGACATCCTTCAGCATGAACCTATCGAACTGGTCATTCTCGATGTGATGATGCCGAGGCTGGATGGACTTGCGGTATGCCGCAAAATTCGGGAGAACCAAGCGACGCCAGTCATGATGCTGAGCGCTAAGTCGGAAGATATGGATAAGATCATGGGCCTTATGACAGGTGCGGATGATTATATGACGAAGCCGTTCAATCCATTGGAGTTGGTAGCGCGCGTAAAATCTCTGCTCCGCCGTGCTTATTTATTGAATTCGCAGCTTCAGTCTCAAGCGCAGCCGGTGGATGTTATTCGCATTCAGACGATGGACATTAATAAGTCGACCCATTCGGTGAAGGTGGATGGACAAGCAGTACATTTAACGAGTGTGGAATTCGATATTCTCTACTTAATGGCGAGCAACCCAGGAAGGGTATTCAGTGCGGAAGAGCTGTACGAACGAGTATGGAAAGAGAACTTCAATGGATCGCACAATACGGTGGCGGTTCATATCAGCAAGCTGCGGGACAAGCTGGAATCAAGCGGTGGCAAACTCATTCAGACCGTATGGGGAGTAGGGTATAAGATTGAAGACACCATGGTATAGTAGCCTTCGATGGAAGATGCTGTTCACCTTCATGCTAAGCATTATATTGGCATTGATAACAGCCTACCTCATGCTCGGTCTTGCTCTGTTTATGTACACTTACTTGCATATCGATCTGCTTAATAGTTTGTTTCGGGCATTGGAGCGAATGTTCGGAGTTGTTGTACCGCTCATTGTCGTTGGGTTGGCGCTGTTCGTCGGTATCTATTTTTTACTGAATCGCAAATTAATTAAAAATATGGAGCAAATTACAGCAACGGTTCAGCGTATGGCGGATGGCAATCTGGATGCCCGCTGCACCGTCTCCACGGATGATGAAATTGGCAGGCTTGCGGATAACATTAATCGTATGGCCGAACAGATTAAGCTGTCGCTGGAAGAGGAGCGCCTTGCCGAACGTACCAAAAATGAGCTGGTTACAAGCGTATCGCATGATCTTCGCACACCGCTTACCTCCATCATGGGCTATTTAGGGTTGGTTGAGCAGGATCGATATAGGGATGAAGTAGAGCTGCGGCATTATACGAATATTGCTTATGAGAAGGCTCAGCGCCTGAACGTCATGATTAATGATTTGTTCGAATATACCCGCATGAACGGCGGGATGACGCTGCATACGAGGCCGCTTAATATTGTAGAGATGGCTGGTCAGCTGTGTGTACACTATCGTTACCCGATGGAGCAGGAGGGTCTGACCATCTCGATGCACAGCGATGAGGATCAGTACTGGGTCGAGGCGGATCCAGATAAGCTGGTGCGTGTATTCGACAACCTGCTTACCAATGCGATGCGCTATGCGCCGCGTGGATCTGCAGTGGGAATATTTCTCCGCAAGCGGGGGGCTCGAATTATGATCTCTGTGCACAATAGCGGCGAGCCTATACCAGCTCATGATCTGCCGCATATTTTTGATCGCTTTTACCGTGTGGAGAAATCAAGATCGGAGCATTCAGGCGGTTCTGGGCTAGGTCTTGCTATATCCAAGACGATTGTAGAGCTGCATGGGGGAACAATTGAAGCGATAAGCAATCAGGAAGGCACTTACTTTGTCGTTGAGATTCCAAGCTCCGTGCCTCCATTGTATGAACAATAACCGAAGGCAGGTGAGCCTTCGGTTATTGTTCTACTTATGCTTCGTTATGGCAGTTGTCGTTATGGCTGGAGTACTTCGACATATGGGAGTTGCCCGATTCGTGACGTGGTGATACATCCCTGTTTGTATTGCCCATACGAGATTCACTCATTCGGGATTCACTCATACGAGAATCATTCATAGGGGAATCACTCATATGGGATTGTTCCATATGGTGTTGTTGCATGTCGTGAGCTGATGCTGTGCCGGTTTCTGTCTCTCCCGCACCTGCGAGTCCCTCGTATACGGTATTGCCAAGCAAGAGGCTTCCTCCCAAGATGAGAACAGCGGCTAAGATGTTGCGTTTCATAAGGTATACCTCCTCGATATGTTACATATTTCACAATCATATGTCTATTATACCTGTTTGTGCGAATTAATCCCCCCTACTAAGGTCTAGAATCAATAAGATTTATACATATGGTAAATTCCACATATCCTTTATACCGTCTTCTTCATATTTTCTTCATCTTTCATTCACTTTTCTTCATTTCTGCTTAGCACATTATTAAGTCCATTCGGTTATCCTGATACCTATCACGGGAAGACATGCGAATGCATGATAACAGGATAAGGGTGGATAATCGTGAGATTGAATAGGAAAAGATGGCTGTTCGCTGGCTGCATCGCCGCTGCTGGTATTTGGTTCATACTGCAACCTTACTCAGGACAAATCAAACAAAAGATATATAAAGTAGTGTCTGATAGCGTGCACACTGTAACTGGGCAGAATGTATTTGCTTCAGGAAGCCTGGATGCCCAGGCAGCGATCGTCATCAATCAAGATACAGGTGAAATTCTATACGGGATGAATGCTGATGATCGGCTCGCACCGGCCAGCACGACCAAAGTGATGACCGCGCTCCTCGCCATCGAGATGGCAGACATGAAGGAACAGGTGACCGTAGGGCAGGAGGTGCTGCTTGGCAAGCCGGGGGAGAGCTCGGCAGGGCTGCGCTTCGGGCAGCAATTGTCGTGGAAAGATTTGCTGGAAGCGATGATGCTGCCGTCCGGGAACGATGCGGCGAGAACGGTCGCCGTTCAATTGGGACGTCAGGTGCGCGCCGATGCATCCTTGGATACGGAAGAAGCGATCCGCGTGTTCGTTCAATGCATGAATGATCGGGCAGAGGAGCTCGGCCTTCGCAACACGCACTTTATGAATCCGCATGGATTGCACGATGCGAACCATTATAGTTCAGCACATGACTTGGCTGTTATTGCGAAGGAAGCGATGAAGAGCAAAGTGTTCCGCACTATTGTAGGCCAAACTACTGCTGATGTGAAGCTCGTGTCCGCAGATATGGAGAAGATCATGAAGTCGTATACGAATCGGAACCGGCTGCTGCAACAGGAGAGCGAATATTATTATGAAGGATCGACAGGCATTAAGACAGGATTCACCGATGAAGCCGGATACTGTCTAGTCTCCGCTGCCGAGCGCAATGATCACCGAATGATTACAGTTGTTCTGCATTCCGGTTCGAATAGCGTCTGGACAGATGCGAGAGAATTGCTCGATTATGGCTTTGAACAATATGCAGGATGAATATAATCTCGTAAACAGGAGTGGAATCGAAAATGACAATGGTAGAAGTGAGGAACTTAAGTAAGACCTATGAAGGAAAGGTAGCCTATCAGGCTTTGTCCAATATAAATCTAGGTATTGAGCAGGGGGAATTCGTAGGCATCATGGGGCCTTCCGGAAGCGGGAAGACCACTTTAATGAATATGATTGCAACCATTGATGCGCCTTCGTCTGGCCAAGTCTTGATTCATGGCAATAATCCCTTCCAATTATCTATGGAGAAGCTGGCTCTATTCCGCCGGCGCGAGCTCGGATTCGTTTTCCAATCCTTTAATCTATTAAATACGCTGACCGTTAAGGAAAATATCGTACTTCCCTTAACACTGGACGGGGTAGAAGTGGAAAAATTGCACCGCAAGGCAAATGCGCTGGCAGAGAGGCTTGGCATTACTGCATTGCTGAACAAGCGAATTTACGAGATTTCCGGAGGGCAAGCACAGCGCGCAGCTATCGCGCGTGCGATTATTCACCAGCCGAAGCTGCTGCTGGCGGATGAGCCGACTGGAAACCTGGATTCGAAGTCATCGCGAGCTGTGATGGATACGATGTATCAGCTGAACAAGGAGGAGGGGACGACGATGCTGCTTGTTACGCATGATGCGATGGCGGCAAGCTATTGTGATCGCGTTGTCTTCATTAAGGATGGTCAGCTGCATCATGAAATTACTCGCAGAGGCAGTCAGACCATGTTTATGCGCAGCATAATGGACGTGCTGTCCGTGATGGGAGGCAATCCGAATGACGTTCTCACAACTAGCTATTCATAATATTGCTCGCAACAAGCGCATGTACGCTGCTCATTTCTGGAGCAGTACCTTCTCGGTACTGATGTTCTTCACCTATTCTTTGCTCTTGTTCCATCCCGATTTGAACGGCAAGATTCGATCTTCCAGTGAGACACTAAGCGAACTCGGGATGATGGGACTGCGTGTGTCGCAGGTTCTGCTGATCGTGTTTTCTTTCTTCTTCATCTTATATTCGGTAGGCTCGTTTCTTAAGACACGGAACAAGGAATTCGGCATTCTCATCATACATGGAATGTCTCCTAAGCAGTTCCGCAAGCTGGTGTTCATGGAAAATATGCTGATTGGCTGCGCCTCCATTGTGGCAGGCGTATTGTTGGGTGTCATTTTCTCGAAATTGATCCTCTCCGGGATATCTGAACTTCTGGCGATTGATAAAGGCTTAACGTTTTATGTACCATTGAAGGCGATAGGGACAACGTTTATCGCATTCTTGATCCTCTTCCTGCTGATATCGATCGTGACTACTCGGATGGTAAGGGTGCATCAACTCATTAATCTTCTCAAGGGATCGGACAAGCCGAAGCCTGAACCTAAGGCGTCGATAGGACTGTCGGTGCTAGCCGTCTTGCTCGTCGGAGCGGGCTATGCGACGGTGTTTTTCTTTGCAACAGGCATCACGTATTCGTTCCTTGTACTCCTGTCAGGGGTGGTGCTGACTGTAGTCGGGACGTATTTTCTGTTCACGCAATTCGCGGTATTTGCACTGCGAATGTTGAAGCGGAGCGATCGGCTGTATTTCAAGAAGACGAATCTCTTGACGCTCTCTGAACTGGGATATCGGTTGAAGGATAATTCACGCTTGTTCTTTATCGTTGCTGTAATCTCGGCGGTTGCATTTACTGCGATTGGTACGTGTACGGCAATCGGCAATCAAGGGTTAGCGGAGATGACGAACCCGTATGCATTTACGTATTATTCGTATCAAGGGAATAAGCAGGAACAGGATCATGTAAGTCTGATTAAACAAAAATTGGAACAATCACAATTGCCTTATCGAGTTGGCGCAGCTACTTTGAAATTTGCAGGTAATGATGTCACGGTCATGAAGTTGTCCGATTATAACAAGCTGGCGACAGCCCTTGGATATGAGCAAGAAGCGATTACCGCTGATAATGAAGCGTTCCTTGTACCGACTTCAGTCATAGGGGAACGAGTATATAGTAAAGAAGGATTCGAAGAAGTTGTCCAACTGATAGAAGACACTACTCGATATGCCTTTCAAATTATGAAAGCTGTACCTCATCAAGTGCTGCCGCAGGATTATGGGATCATTCGGCTTGTTGTGGTAACGGATGATGCTTATGAGCAGATACCTGATCGGGATGAGTCAGGCCAGGAATCCTATACGGTATATGGATTTGCGGTAGAGCATTGGAGTAAGCTTGGGGATACAACAGAACAGCTAATGAAGCAACTGAACGCAGATCAAGAAGGAGAACAGAGCGAATCCATGAAGTTTCAGTTCAGGGCGCTGTATCCGCAGTGGGTTGCGGCCAAGCAGGCAAATGGATTACTGCTGCTCGTGAGCGTACTCATTGGTGTGGTGTTCTTCACCTTTGCCGCAAGCTTCTTATACTTCCGATTATATACGGATCGCAGTCGGGATCAGCAGCAGACCGAAATGCTGTCCAAGATGGGGTTGACTCGCAAGGAACTGAATCGCGTCGTGACACGACAGCTGCTGGTTATGTTCTTTTTGCCGCTTCTCATCGCAATCTTGCATAGTGGGGTTGCATTTGCAGCGCTGCAGCAGTTGGTTCACTTCTCTGTGGGGGAAAGTACAATCAAAGTGCTCGTTAGCTTCACAGTAGTTCAAATCATTTACTTCTTCGTCATTCGATGGCGCTACGTGCAGCAATTGCGCAATGCGATGGTGTAAGACTATACATTCTAAATAATCGTAGACTTCCTTATTGAACCTTATTGCACAAAACCCCCTCGCGCTGGTCGCTTATTGCGATCAGATGCAAGGGGGTTTTGATCATAGGTATAGGGGTTGCAAAGAAAGGAAGAGCCCTGTAAGTCGGTGCTGCTCCCAGCAGTCTTTGCTTACAGTATATCTTACTTCACGCGAGAATTATTCTTCACGAATTCAATAATCTCATCAACATAACCGAATGCAAGAGCAGTAACCGTGTCAGCTGCGCCATAGTAAATCGCGATGCGTCCTGTTGCTGCGTCCACAAGCGATGCACAAGGGAATGCAACGTTAGGCACGTCGCCTACGCACTCGTACAATGTGGAAGGCTGCAGCAAGTATGGTTCGCTGCGGTATTTTACTTTCCAAGGCTCATCCAGGTCGAGGATCGCTGCGCCGAATGCGTATACGAATCCGTTACAGGAGTTCAGGACGCCATGATAGATCATGAGCCAGCCTTCGCTTGTTTCGATTGGAATTGGACCTGCGCCAACTTTCTTGCTCTGCCAGCCGCCCATTGGAGCCATTACGTGACGGTGACGACCCCAGAATTCCATATCAGGACTCTCACTGTAGAAGATGTCGCCGAACGGTGTATGGCCTGTATCGGACGGACGGCTCACCATTGCATAATTGCCGTTAATTTTGCGCGGGAACATAACTCCGTTGCGGTTGTAAGGCAAGAATGCATTTTCGAGCTGATGGAATGTCTTGAAATCATATGTGTATGCCACGCCGATTGTTGGGCCGTGGTAGATGTTGCACCAAGTTACATAGTAGCGGTCTTCGATCCAGCATACGCGTGGGTCGTAGCCTTCGATGAAATTGCCGATTTCCGGATCGTCACATTCAAATGTAAGCGGCTCATGGTTGATGTCCCAGTTAATGCCGTCTTTACTGAAGCCAGCATGCAAGCGCATGTAGCGATTGCGATCGTCGCAGCGGAATACGCCAGCGAATCCGCCTTCGAACGGAACAACAGCACTATTGAAGATACTGTTCGAGTTAGGCAGCAAATCGCGTGGAATTACTGGGTTCTGGCTGTAGCGCCACAATACGTCGCGATGTCCTTCAGGACGTTCTTCCCAAGGCATGTTCGGAATATCTGGACCGATGATCTTAATTTGGCTCATGATGCAAACCTCGCTTTGCGTAGTAAGTATGAAACCTGTGCTGTTCAAGTGCAGGTGACAGATGTTGAGACCAAAAGAATAGGTGAGAGCCTTGTTCTTTATTGATGTCGTGTGCAATGTCAACTGAACTTGTAACACAGCATGTGTCAATTGTCTCTCGAAACGCAATGACAGCGTTTCCGAATAACTAAAGAGTAAAACACCAAGGTTACAATGTCAAGTAAATATTGTGCATTTACCGTGCAAATAATGTGCAAAAACGTGTTATATATCGAATGTAGATGTGCAAATGTAAACTATATCAGACTGTGTACTGAATCGCGCCATTCTACCTCCACGCCGATGCGAATAAGCTCCTTCGGACGATGCGGGTGGTCAATACGCCATACGATCTGTTCTCCGGCGCGCATGCCGAGCTCTTCCTTCGGTACATGCACGGTCGTGATGGCGGGATGAACAAGCACCGATTCGGCGATGTTGTCGAATCCGGTAATGGAGATATCCTCAGGTACGCGCATGCCGCTTGCCTTCACAATTTGCATGAAATCGACAGCAATATTGTCATTCACACATACGAAGGCCGTTGGCTTATCCTCCATCCGGGAATAGGCTGCAGACAGTTCCTCTTCATTAAAATAATGACGCTTCATGGAGTTGATGATGCACCAAGATTCATTGACACTGAGCCTTGCTTCAGATAGCGCACGATTGAAGCCTTCCCACCGTTCGCGGTAGCTGAGGCAGGAGCCGATATCGCCTACAAAGCCGATCTTCTTATGTCCACGTGCAATTAGTTGTTGCGTTAGGGCATATACGCTATGGGTATTGTCTACGAGCATAATATCGCTTCCCAGCATGCCGAAGTTGAAGTCCGCATACGTATCGATGAACATCGAGGCAATGCCTGAACGTTCGATTAGCTCATAGTACTCCCTCAAGAAGGGGCCGATCATAATAACGCCAGCAGGCCGCTGCTGCACGAATAGAGAAGGCAGCTTCTGTTCGCGCTCTTCTTCCATGTCAACAATCGTCATCGCCAGGGAGTAGCCAGCTTCTTTCAAGGTTGTATTCAGCCCTTTGATGAAGCTAGACCAATAGTGGTTGCCCATATAGTCAGAATGAGTAAGCAGGGACACGATACGATTGGTCGAGATGATTCCTTCCGCAGCTTCGAGTTGATGGAATTTGGTATAGCCGAGCTCGACGGCCTTCTTCATGATGCGGCGTTTCGTGTCATCGCGCATGTCAGGATCGTTGTTCAACGCCTTCGATACGGTATTGCGGGACAAGTTCAGCGCGTCGGCAATATGTTGTTGAGTTACTTTGGATTGTGACATCTATAAATCGCTCCGATTACAAATGGATTGTGTCTAAATTAACGTTGTTACAAGTATATAGGAGGTTTACATTTATGACAAATGTAAAGTTGCATCTGTGAGGATGATTGGATAGCGGCATAGACTGCAACCAAACCGACATAATATGAGTATATATTCATATATAATTGGGTCGTTGGAATGAATTTTGAAATAGGGAGTTGGCATTACATGCGATCGTTTTTACAATGAGACAGAGAAGTGTGATTTCAGAAAATAACTCTCTGTTTTCAAGGTTTTTTGAAAAAAGATTTGTGTAATCATTCCTTTACCTGTGACCGATAACAAATTATATAAATATTTACATAAAGGAGTTACAGGGAAATGCATATTTCGGTGAAAAGCGAACAACAGGTGCAGCTGTATCGATCCATTTGGACAACAGTCTGGAAGGAGATGGGCTTTGAACTGGAATCCGCTGCACATCCATTGGAACAGGTCATCGTATTCAACGAGGCAGGGGTTGCTGTAGGAACATTCGAACTGAAGCTGTACAGTGAGAGTGCGCGTATGTTGAACGAGGTCGCTCCGTTCGCGGAACAGCCGGAGGTGATGAACGCCCCAGAGCAAGTGGCTGAAGTGGACAAGGTAGCTTTGCTGAAGGAACATCGTGGTCATAATATCGATCGGCTGCTATCTTCAATCGTTCATTACTCGCGCAAGCATGGGATCTTGCAATGCGCTTGTCTGCTGGAACCGGTATTCGCGCGTGCGCTGCGCGTATCATTCCATGTACCAATGCGCAAGGTTGGAAAGAAGATGTTCTATAAGGGGGACGATGTCATTCCTACTCTTATTCATGTCGGTGCAATCTGGCAGAATCCAGCCAAGTTCGACTGGTTAATCCCAGAACAGGAACAAGTGGAAGTTCACTCAATTCCTATCACCTGTTAGCCGATATAATAAGGTGTTGAAGTTAACGGAAATGCAGAAATGTTAAGGAATGGTTAACGAACTGACTAGACAAGCTGTTAACGACGATCACTCGATACATAGAAAGTTGGTAGATGACGTGAATGAACTAACGATTCTTGACAGGCGCAACCGCCTGTTTGTCAAGATCATATGGACAATGCTTGCGATTGGAATCATCGGGGATTTGGCTGCAGGTATTGTCGGGACCATGCTGTATGTGCTGATTGGTTTTGGCGCGGTGGCTTGTGGATTAGCGACGTTCTTAACCTATAAGCGCATTGGCGTAAAGTATGTGATGTACTTAATTCCGGTGTTTCTGTGTTCGCTTGTCCTGCTGCTGATGAAGTCGGATCCGAATCCGATCTTCAGCACGTATTTGTTATTCTATGTCGTAATCAGCTTGATGACTTTATATCAGAATTATCGTCCTATCGTCTTTACCGGCGTAGTCAGTATGATAATGACGGTGTACGTATTCTATGATCCATTCCTGAATGAGAAGTTGTTCACGCGAGAGCCGCTCCTCTATTTGCTTATGTATCTGCTATTCGTGACGATTGCACTCAGTGCTTCGGCGGTGTTCAGTCAGAACTTGCAGCGGCAAGTGGCGGAACGGGGAACGGAAGCGCTGAAATCGAAGGAGCAGGCGATAGAATTGCTTGGACAAATTCAATCTTCGGTTACGCTGCTTAATGAATTCAGTCATGAGCAGAAGCTGCGTGCAGAATCGACAGGGACGATCTCGCGTGAAGTTACAGAGACATTCGCGCAAATATCGACAGGTTTCGAACAGCAGACGATTAGCCTGCAGCATATCGGAAGCTCTGTGGAATCCGTGGAGCGCTCCGTAAGTCACGTTGCGAACGGGACGAATCAATTGGAGCAGGTTGCATCAACTACACTGCAATTGGCCGAGCAGGGCAGTGGTCAGATTGACACCCTTGTCGGTGAGATTGACCGTGTGAAGCGTACGGTGGAACAGACTGTGCAAGTGATGGACGCATTGAATGCGCAGACGGAGCAGGTCGGCGATATTGTCAGTACCATTAGTGATATTTCCGCACAGACGAACTTGCTGTCCTTGAATGCGGCGATTGAAGCTGCGCGAGCAGGCGAGCATGGCAAGGGCTTCGCAGTGGTGTCGGGAGAGGTTCGCAAGCTGGCTGACCATGCGAAGAAAGCGACTGAGGATATTGCAACTATATTGGAAACGATACGAACTCAGATCAGTGCCGCAGCTGAGCAGGTACAGCGTGGACAATCTGCCGTCGTATCCAGTGTAGAGGCTACGGGGCAAGTGGAGCAGATTATGCGTACGATTACGGATAACACCGACCAGGTGAACCGTCAGTCGGAAGCGATGCATGAAGCCGTTCGCGACCTTCAGACACAGTACTCCAATATGGCACAAGGTGTTGTGACGATTACGAACAGCACGGAGGAGCATATGGCCTCTGTGGAAGAGGTGCTGGCGAATATGGAGCAGCAGCATATGGATATTCAGGCGCTTGTTGATGGATACAGCCGATTAGACAAGCATGTCAGTGATTTGAAGCGTCTGTCCGAAGAAGAATAAATAGATAAAAAAAGGGCCTATCAGAGAGTACAATCTGATAGGCCCTTTCTGTATGATTAAGGGAAAGCAGGCAGGTATAATCTTCCGCCCAGATTGATGGAGGTCAGGTATGGAGAGGGGAATGCAAGTATGTGGATGAAGCATCGGGGAGAGGCGAGCAGGATTAGAGTCATGATGTTCAAAATGTATACGCTTACAACGAGTGGGTTAGCTGTTGTGCTGCGACCGATTCTTGTGTACAAGAAAGGCGGGATGATGGCAGGAGCTGTATGCTTATTGCTGCTGATTGGATGCAGTGGGCAGGTAGGGCAGTCGAAGGTGGCGGAACAGCGTTCCTTGCTGCCTAAGGTTACGGTTGTATTGAATAGTCTTGGCATAGGGTTCCCAGAACCGTTGACGGAGAACGACAATCCGTATGTAACCGACATCGAGGTGAAGACGGGTCTTCAATTAGAAGTGATCATCCCCCCATCACATCGGTATGAGGATCGCGTCGGTGTCATGATGATGTCGAACCATATACCAGACCTGATCAGCATTACGGATGCGAATTGGGTCTCCTTTTACGCACGGAAGCAGATGCTAACACCGCTCGACCACCTGCTTGCCCGATACGCACCAAAGCTGAAGGAACGGATTCCTCCTGAAGTGTGGGAGCAGGTGTCCTTTAACGGCCAAATATATGCGATTCCGAGCCTGCATGAGGGAAGGGGGCAGGAGATGATGTATATTCGCAAGGATTGGCTGGAACAGCTCGGACTTGAACCACCAGCTACTCTTGCGGAGATGGTAAATGTGATGCGTGCCTTTACTTCGCTCCGTTCGGACGACAATGGGTTGCACGATATTTATGGTACCAGCTTCATTGAAGAGTTGGGCCGCACCTCACCGTGGTTCGGTGCATATGGTGTGCAGCTCAATCAATGGATGGAACGGGATGGCCAGCTCGTATATTCCAATGTGCAGCCAGAGATGAAGGAGGCCCTTGCCTTCATGCGCACGATGGTTCAGGAGGGGCTCGTAGATCCATTGTTCCCGATTCAAACACAGCGTGGACTGGAGAGGCAGGTTGTGGATGGGAAGCTGGGTCTGTTCACGGGAACATGGTACGATACCCGCGGTGTGCTGGAGAGGAGCAAGGCGCGGGATCCGCGTGCAGAATGGATCACCCTACCTTTTCCGAAGGGGCCTGGAGGAAGTGGAACCTTTGCGCTGCCTCAAGTACGAAGCTATCAAGTAATCCCTGCTACCAGCTCTCACGCGGTGGAGGTGCTGAAGCTGCTTACCTATATCGACGAGGAGGGGAGGGATACCCTCAAGCTTGGATTCGAGGGAGACGTGTGGGCTTGGAAGGAGGGGAAGAGGGTGACCAATATGGAGCGCCATAATCATGATCATTATCGCGGACTTTATGCTAATTTGGCAGATATGCCTGATGAGGATTACACTCGATCCCGGCTGGATTCGTTAGGAATTCAATACCAGTTGTACGATAATCTTCGATTTACATCCATGCATGCACGTCCGAGCGCTTTCCGTTCGCTGCCGACACCGGCGATGACAAGATATGCACCGTTATTGTTGAAGAAGAATGATATGCTCATCGACATTATTCTTGGCAATCGACCACTTGAGGACTTCGACAGATACGTGTCGGAATGGATGAATGAAGGCGGGCGTGATATGACGAAGGAGGCCAATGACTGGTATCACTTCAGTCGCAACCAGATTGGAAGTGAGCCACCGCCCATTCAGTCTGAACGCAGTTCTAAGCACGGAGGGTGAGTCCTAATATGCTGAAAATGATACGTGACCAAATTCGCCAACGGATTCAGTGGCGATTAACCATCTATTTTGTACTTATTCTGATCCCTCTGCTGTTGACCGGCTGGTTCTCCAACAAGCGCTCTCAGGAGCTGCTTCTGTCAGAGACGACCGCTCGTACCGAAAGTGCAATGCATGCCCTCATGGACAATATTGAGCTCGTGCTTCAGAACGTGGAAGAGCTGTCCGCGGTGCTGTCAACCGATATGGAGATGAACGATGCGCTTGCACATGCGAAGCGGAAGCTGGAGCCGAAGGATGTCATGGCATTCGCCGATCTGAAGCATAAGCTGGCCAACTTTCTATCGATTCATCCGATGTTCTCGCAAATTGCTGTATATCACGATCATTCCAACTCCGTGATTTCTACGCTTCATGGCGTGCTTCCGGTTGATCGTGCGGATGAACGCATTTGGCTTCGACAGCTGCTTAATGGACTGGGGACTGGCATTGTATTCATTCAGCCGGACGAACGAATTGGGGCAGGGAAGCCGTTCGGTCAAGCGTTTGGAGCGGATAGTCTGGCAGTCGTTCGGGCGATGGATATTTACAACCCGAATCGAGAACGTCATGCGCTTATTATTAGCCTGAACATGGGGCGCTTGCAGCAATATATCCGTTCTGTTACGCCATCGCCACAGGCAGAGCTGCATCTATATACGGCAGATGGGAAATGGGTCACAGGAACGGCTAAGCAGCCTGAATCCTATCAGGATTACTTGGCACGTGCAGAAGCGAATGATCAGGTGTTAATTCAAGCCGCCTCGCCTTATTACGGCTGGACATTGACACTGGCTCAGCCGAAGAGGGAGCTGTTCGCCCAGTCCTACCAGCTGGAGTATTACGCGGTGTTTATGATTGCGCTGAGCATTGTCATTGCCCTCGTTATGGCTTATAGCATCTACACGAGCATTGCTGCTCCTATGCGGAAGTTAGCTCGGGGCATGAGGGCGATGACGAGCGGCAACTTAGATGTGAGGCTGAATTCGACGCGGCAGGACGAATTCGGTATCGTGACCCACCTATTTAACCACATGGCATCGCAGCAGCAGCACCTCATTCACGATCACTATGAACAGAGCTTGCGGCTTGCCAATACAGAGCTGAAGCTGCTCCAATCCCAGATCCATCCCCACTTCTTATATAACACCCTAGATTCGATCTATTGGATGGCCCAGCATGCTGAAGCTGAGGATATTTCCGAGATGGTACTTCACTTATCCCGATTCTTCAGGCTAAGTCTAAGTAAGGGCAAGGATGTAATTACCGTGAAGGACTGTCTGGAGCATTTGCACGCTTACATACGAATCCAGCAAATCCGGTTCTTAGACCTATTCCATATGGAGTACGATATTGAACCGCGCTCAGAGGAACTTCCGCTCGTGAAGCTGCTGGTGCAGCCCATTGTCGAGAATGCCATCATACATGGCTTGGAGAAGTCCTCGCAGCAAGCAGAGATGTTGCTGCGCATTGTAGTCCGAGTAGAGGAGGACACAGAAGGGAGAAGACTTACAATTAGGGTTATCGATTCTGGAACGGGTATGACGGAGGAAATGTGCGCCCAATTGCAAGCTGAACTGTCTGCTGTATTGCGGCAGCCGACAGAGCATGGTGTGGTGGCGAGCGACCACACAGGTGCTGGTTATGGACTTCGAAATGTCGCGGCACGAATCCGCTTGAATTACGGTCAGAATGCAAACATTCATATTGATAGTGTATGGGGTGGGGGGACAACGGTAACGCTCGTGCTTCCCTTGTCCGAGCCATACGTGGGGAGACAAATTGAAGATCGGTCGAGGACGGCAGGTTAATGCTTAATGCTTGATGCCTAATGCTGCTAGGCAGCCTTCAGTTTTCGCTAGTTGATGAAGCAAAGAATGCCTTCATTTCGAATCGTCACCGAGGAGGAGATAAGATGAACCTATTGATTGTGGAGGATGAGCTGCGGCTCCGTCAAAGCTTAACTGAGCTTATGCCTTGGGAGAGGGCAGGGATTACGGAAGTAACGGCAGCCGCTACCCTAGAAGAAGGGAAGCGGTGGCTGCAGTTGAAGCGTCCGGACATTCTGCTTGTAGACATTCAGCTGCCGGACGGAGATGGCTTATCCCTCGTGAGGCAAGCGTCGGAGTGGAATGTTGAGGTGAAGGCGGTGGTGCTCAGCGGTCATGATCACTTCCCTTATGCTCAAGAGGCGCTATCCATGGGGGTGAAGCAGTATCTATTGAAGCCGGCGGGACAGGATGCCATCCTGCAAGCAGTTGCCGCTGCAGTCTCGGAGCGCCGCCAAGACATTCAGCGGCGGCATGATGCCGATATGCTGCGTAAGCAATGGCACAACTACTTGCCGATACTGCGTCAGCGCATCTTGCGCCAAGGGCTGGATGGCAGCTTGTCGACGGCCTCGCTGCTAAGGAGAATGACAGAACTCGGTATCGACTTGCAGGAAGACGAGCGCTACGCAGTGATGGTAATCGATCCTGATCCTTACCCGCAGGAGCGGGTGCAGGCATTTGGAGGCGATCAGGGTCTAATGCACTTCGCGGTCGGCCAAGTCGTGGAGGAAACGATGACAGGGATGGAATACGGCTCAATGCTATTATGCCGCGAAGCAGACGGTCCGCTCGCCATCCTATTTCGCTATCCACCCGCTGCGCTCTCTAGGGGCATGGCAGAGGAGCATAGAAGGGTAGAAGCATCTCAAGCAGCAGAAAGTCATTGCGAGAGATCGGATGGAGAACTGATGATTGGCATTCATGCACTGGCAGGCAAGATGCTGGAGTATATCAAGACTTCATTGAAGCTTACGGCGAGTGCGGGCATCTGCTCGGGGTGCGGGCGGCTGGCTGACGTGCCGCGGCTGTATAAGGAAGCGGACTTCGCGCTCCGTCAGCGGCTCGTTCATGGTGGCGATATTGTCATTCCGTACCGCAATCACGGACTGAGAGCGGCTGAAGATGTTTCGGCTGTAACGATACATACGGAGCAGTGGGAACGGGAACTGGACATTGCCTGGAACACTGCCGAAGAGCAGCAGGCAGCGGAACTGGCCGAAGCTTGGATTCGCGCAGTATGTGCGATTCCAGAGGCAGAGGCATTTAAGGAGCAGATGATGTTTCTGCAATCGTGGATCATTATGTGGCTGCGCAGGCAGGGGTGGTCGATGGCGGAGGTAATGGGAGAGGATGCAAGATGGTTCCGTCACACCGCCGAACTGCGAACGAAACAGGAGTGGAGTGAGTGGATGCGAAGTGTCATGCGGCGCATTGGCGCGGAAGCAGGCATGGTGCGTCGTCGCGGCGGCAATCGCTTGGTATCGGAAGTGAAGGAGCTAATCGAGAGTGAACTTCATACAGAGCTAACCCTGCAGGAGGTGGCGGATCGGCTGTTTATTAATGCCTCGTACTTGAGCAGGCTGTTCAAGCAGGAGATGGATCAGCCCTTCTCGTCTTATCTCCTTATGCGCCGCATGGAGCGAGCCAAGGAGGCACTCTTTCAAGGGGAGCGGGTATATGAGGCAGCACAGGCGGCGGGATTCCGCGATGTCAGCTACTTCACGAAGGTATTCCGCAAATATTGGGGGGTTACGCCGAGTGACTGGAAGCGGGGTTAACGGGCTGCATAGGCTCAGTTGAACCTGACCTCACGATGGAAATCATTTTACCAGAAGAAGTCATGGCTCTCCCGTGTTCGATTGCAGCCAGATGCCGTAGGCTAGTAGCAGATGCAGCAAACAATGAATGCCAAGTGCTCATGCCACGGAAAGGATGGGAGCTATGGATAAGCTGGAATTGGACAATGCTCCACGTTTGTCTTCACGATCATACGGGCGAAAGTTGTGGAGCGACATTCGGAAGGACTGGGACTTATACATTGCACTTTTGCCAGGGATCGCCTTTCTTCTCCTGTTCAAGTATACGCCGATGTATGGGGTCGTGATTGCGTTTCAAGATTTCAACATTTTCAGCGGAATAGAGGACAGTCCTTGGGTAGGGTTCTCGCACTTCGAACGACTATTTCAATCGCCGAAGTTCGTTCAAGTGTTTTGGAATACGATTATCATTTCGGTTCTGAAAATTGTCCTTCTCTTCCCACTGCCAATTCTGCTGGCAATTCTGTTGAATGAGCTTACGAAAATGTGGTTCAAGCGTCCGGTACAAACGATCATTTACATGCCTCATTTCCTGTCATGGGTTATCGTTAGCGGACTCTTTATGGATCTGCTCTCCATCAATGGGGGGCTTGTGAATCGAATCATTGAGTGGTTCGGCGGAGAGCCGATCAAATTCTTCCTCGACAACAGTGTCTTTCGCTGGCTGCTCGTCGGCACGGCGGGCTGGAAGGAAGCAGGCTGGGGGACAATCGTATACTTGGCCGCCTTAAGCTCTATCGATCCACAGCTGTATGAAGCAGCCAAGATCGATGGGGCAAATAAGTTCAGACAAATTCTGCATATTACACTACCAGGGCTTGTTCCCGTCATTCTCCTTATGTTCATCCTGCGGCTCGGGAATATGCTGGAGGCTGGGACGGAGCAAATTCTCGTCATGTACAATCCCGTCGTCTACAATGTGTCGGATGTTATCGGCACGTATGTATATCGTACGGGTCTAGGCGAGCAGAATTACAGCTTCTCAGCTGCTGTGGGGCTGTTCGAATCCATCGTAGGCTTCGTGCTCATTATTGGTGGAAACGCTCTCAGCCGGCGCTATTTGAATCGGGGGATCTGGTAATGAGAGAAGTTCAGCATACAGCTCTCTTGATGTCGCAAGTCGCCGCTTATTTGGAACCTGAACGTAAGAAGGAAGGAGGTCTGGCATAACATGAGACACCAATTGACTGCTTCGCGGAGAACAAGAACGGCCATTCGAATGTCGGTAGGGGAGCGCATCTTCCATGTGTTGAACTATCTGTTTTTTGCCCTTGTGTCGTGGACGACATTGTTCCCATTTCTCAATTTGATTGCGAAGTCGCTCAGCAGTGAGGAAGCGGTTATGTCAGGGAGCGTGTCCTTGTTCCCGGTTGATATTCAGTTCGGAACGTACTTATATGTGCTGCGCGACTCTCAATTCATGAATGCTTTCCTCGTATCGGTCACAATTACCGTGGCGGGAACGGCTCTCGGTCTGTTCATGACCGCATTAGCCGCATATCCCTTATCCAAGCCGCGTCTGCGCGGACGCAAAATATTCATCTTGATGTATGTGTTCACCATGCTGTTCAGCGGTGGTCTTATTCCTACGTATTTGCTCATGCACCGATTGAATCTGATCGATACACTGTGGGTGCTCTTTCTGCCGAGCATGGTTAGCGTGTTTAATATGCTGATTATTAAAAACTACTTCGAGTCTCTGCCCGATGAGCTGGAGGAATCGGCCAAGATGGACGGAGCATCGAATCTGACAATCTTGTTCCGCATTACGGTTCCATTGTCGCTGCCGGTGTTCGCTACCATTGCACTCTTCTTTGCGGTAGGCTTCTGGAATGATTACTTTGCCTCGATGATCTATATCAATACGGCAGAGTTGAAGCCGCTGCAATTGTACTTGAAGGAACTGCTTGCGCATTCCAATATCACATATCAGGATGGCGGGCATGTAACGAATATTGATGCGGTCATGAACACGACGCCTCAGGCTATACAGGCCGCTTCGATTCTTGTTGCAACCTTGCCCATATTGCTGGTATATCCGTTCCTGCAAAAATACTTCGTGAAAGGGGTGCTGATTGGTTCCGTAAAAGGGTAATGCGGTGAAGATATTTCGGGGGACATCCAAAAGAGCGGAGGTATGTTCATGCAACGTAAACAGGTATGGATATCATTGATTTCGATTGTGATGGTCTTGTCACTTCTCGGCTGCAACAGCGCCGGTTCAGGGCAGGGTGCGTCAGGAGGAGAAGGCGGCAAGCAGCTCCGTCAGCTGATGCAGTTCGATCGCTTCGAGCCGAATAGCGATCCGGTAGCCGTGTACTTGAAGGAGAAGACGGGATATTCCGTGAAGTATGAGATGCTTCCTGCGGAAAATGCCGACGAGAAGCTGAACCTGCTCATGGCGAACAAGGAGTCTTATGATATTATGAAGCTCGCTTCAGCCCAATACTATCAGCTTGTATCGTCTGGTGCGCTGGAGCCGCTGGATGATCTGATTGAGAAGTATGGAACGAATATGAAACAGGTTATCGGCCCAGATTCTTGGAATGGTGCCCGTTATGACGGCAAAATTTACGCTATTCCAGAAACGGGCGGAGGCGGAACCTCATCGAATGCGCTCGTCGTCCGCCAAGATTGGCTTGATGAACTGGGTTTGAAGATGCCGACGAACCTGGATGAGCTGGTGACGGTGCTGAAGACATTCAAGGAGAAGAAGAATGTAATTCCGCTGACGGGAGGCAAGATCCCTGTACATCCGGATATCGCCAGTGTGTTCGGCTTAACGACGGCTTGGTTGGAGCGGGACGGCAAGATCATTCACGCGGTTGAAGCTCCAGAGATGAAGGAATACTTGAAGTTCATGAATACGCTGTACAAAGAGGGACTAATCGACTCCGAGTGGGGCATTAATACGGCGGATAAATCGATTGAGAAGATGGCAAGCGGCAAGGCTGCCATGTATAGTCCAGGGTGGTGGATTGCTCCGAACTTGGAAAATGCACTTGCGAAGAATTTCCCAGATGCGAAGCTTGCGATTGTGCCGGTATTGAAGGACAAATCGGGGAAAGCGCGTGTAGGCACGCCGGGCAATACGATTAATTATTACATTGCAATTCCGAAGTTCGCGAAGAACAAGGAAGAAGCGGTGAAGTGGCTCGACATGAAGTTTGATAAGGATATTTTCAAGGGGATCGCTATCGGTGAAGAAGGCGTACATCACAAGTTTGAAAATGGAGCCTACTCGCCGATTCTGCCGAAGTTCGCAGATGAGCGTACAAATGCAAGCTCATTCTTGACGGGTGTGGACGAGAAGAACTATCCGATCTACTGGCAGGCGAGATTGAAGAAAAACCCAATCGTAGAGAACTACTTCAACACATTCCAGAAAAATGCGGAGGGCCTGTTAATCGCTGATCCACTCGGTTCAGCGCCTCCAATGCCGGATATCTCGAAGAACGTGCAGCGGTTGAACAAGTATCAAGAGGACACGTTCATTAACTATATTAGCGGAACGGAATCGCTCGACAATTATGACCAGTTCCTCGCGGAATGGCATGCACAGGGTGGGGCGGATATGGTGAAGGCAGCGAATGATTGGTATGCGAAGCGTTAAGCATGAATAGACGAATTAGATGATTTAGATGAGTAAGTCAATAAACATTCCGGCAACTAGTTAAATAAGTATTCAGAATAAGAGGCGAGATCGAATAACTAGGTGGCATGCTGAAATGCAAATATTCGTCTGCGAGATGTGAACACAAGCAAAAGGGGATGGCCCGAGATTCAAGGGCCATCCCCTTTTGGATGTTTGGCGAGGCATGATACTGTATTCTTACGAGTTGATAAAGAAACTTATAATAAGAAACTTATGATAAATAACTTACTAAGAAACTCGTGATGAAGGGAATCATGCTGCGGGAAGAATCGATGCGATGCTTCCTTGGCTGCTTATACTGGCCTTGTAGAAGGCCATTGCAGTACAATGCCGAGCTGCTGCAGCTGCTTCTGAAAGGCGCTAAGATGCTTCTCGTCACTGCGCACAGCGCGCGGCACAATACCTTGATTCAGTGCATATGCAGCCAGTGCGCCAGCTGATTCGCCAATGTTCCATTCTGCTGGATGCACGCGGTAACAGCCGTTGGTAATATGTGTCGTTCCGATATTTTTGCAGGCGGGAATCAGATTGTCCATGCGAACCGGAAGCAAGCTTCCTAACGGGATTTGGAACGGCAAAGAGGAGATGTCAATATAGTTTTTGCCTCCGGTCGACGGATGAAGGTCAATCCGATAGCATCCGATGCCGACGGAATCAGCAAATGTCTCAGCAGGCTGACCAGGACGACAGTCGGTGGCAATGTGCTGCTCGAGCACAGTGAATTCCGCTTGAATCCGTCTTGATTCCCGTACATAAGGATACATGGCGAATCCGTCTTCTGTGCCAGCAACATCCGGCCGCAATCGCAGACCCGGGTAGCCGATGCCTCCGTCAGGACGCGGTGCTTCTGTCTGCAGCCAGTACAAGAGCGATAGGCTGAGCTGCTTGGCATCGAATAGGCTCCGCTGCTTCTCTTCTTCGCTTACATCGATAATCGAACCAAGCCAGTAGTCATTCTGCGGCCAATTGACGACCGACACCGGAGTAGGGAGTACTCCTGACGATTGATCATACAGCGAAGGGTTCGTAATTTGCCGATAATGGAACAGTGGGAACTTCCCTGTCTCCCAGAAGAGGGAGTAGGTGATGGGTTCCAGCGTCGTTGGCTTGACTGCCGTCCAGCTTAGAAGACGATCCGGCCAGAACGAAGGCTGATATTGGCTCCAGAAGTCATAGCGTGCAGGCTTCGGAATCGTATAATCTCCGTCCTTGTCGTAATCAACGGCGTAGCAGTAAGTGAAGCCCTGCATACTCTGCGGTTCAGGGTCGCCCGGCACGGCGTGCGGTTCGCCGGTATCACGCTGCGATTCTGCACCTGTGACATACTCTGTTCCCGAGAGGGCAAGCAAGTCCCCGCATTCGGTTGCGTCGAGGAAGTATGCTCCCGTTAGGACATATTCGTTGCCCGCTGCATCCTGAGCGGTTACCGCATGGATGCGGTCGCCATCAACCTCAGCATTGGTGGCGCGGCATTGTGTCAGAATGGTAAGCTGTCCGCTGTGCACGTAGGGGAATAGCATCGACTCCAGCACAGACAGAGCTACGCGTGGATCATGGCAGAGACGGCTTACAAGGCCGCTCCCAGGGTTCAGCTCCGGGTTCGAGCGAGCATTCATGGCCAATGGGAGATGCTCGCGATAGTAGCGGCGTATTTCATTGCGGAATTGCCTGTATGTCTGCGTGCAGCCGAATTGTTCGATCCACGGATGCTCGTCTGGCGGAACCAGTTGGCTTGTCAATTGTCCGCCGATACGGGCGGTCTCCTCCGTCAGTACCACTGTCTTGCCCAATCGACAAGCGGAGAGAGCAGCTGCACAGCCTCCTACACTTCCACCAATAATAACGAGCTCGGCGTTCTTCTCCATATTCGGTGAGGGTGACACTCGATCAGCTCCTTCGCAATATTTTCCAATTATTACTTACCCCAATAAGTATAGGAAAGAAACAGATCGCTTCCCATAGAATCTGATTGCTATTGTTGGTAGATTGAGTGCTAGTATTGAGTGAAGTAGGAAGAATATGTGGATTGGTGTTTACGGTTCCGGGTCGATCCGTTCCTAAAAAAGTAGACACGCGAGGCGGAAAGAGGGATGCGCCACGCGTGTCTATATGTTCAGAAGGGGGATTCCTCATGACATAAGGAATTCGTTATTTCGTTATTGCTTGATACGTTGTTCGATCTTCGCTGTAATGTCTTTCTTTTCTTTCATGTATTGCTCCACGACTTCGTATAGGGTCACTCCTGTATCAAGTGATTTTTTATCCTTAAACATGGCATAACCGTCGCCACCGGCGATTAAGAAGTCATTTACAGCTACGCGGTACGTTTTGTCGGCTTCCACCGCTTTACCGCCAACCTTCACATCCGATACACGACTTCCTTTTGGCTTTTTGATGTCGAAGGAGAATGTAATACCAGCAACTTGAGGGAAGCGGCCGGAACCAGCTTCGATCTCGCTAACGCCATTTTCCAAGGCTGCTGTCAAATCACTGCCCTTCGCCTCAACAACAGCAAGTGTATTCGGGAATGGAAGCACATCATACAAGTTGCGCTTCGTAATATCGCCCTTCATGATGGTTGTGCGAATACCGCCTGAGTTCGTAATGGCCAGATCGGCTTCGAATCCAGGCATTGTACGCGTGCGCGCCAGCATGGCATCTGCTACTAAGTTGCCCATAATCGTCTCCTGCTTCCGCACTCTTGCACGATCACCGTCTAGATCTACGCTTGCAGTAGCAATTTTCTCGTTCAATAGGGAGTCGGTTTCTTTCTTCAGAGATTCAACAATGGCAGCTACTTCTGGGTCTGGCTTCGTTGCTTCATCGTACTTGATCAGTCCACCAGAGAAATGAACCAAATCCTTGCCGTGGTAGTACAGATCAACACGGCCAAGCGACTTCGCATATTCCCAGTCCTGCACAATGTACGTACCGTTGACGAGTTCAGGCTGATCCACTGGTGTATGCGTATGTCCGCCTACAATGATGTCGATGCCTGGAACCTGCTTGGCCATTTCACGGTCATAGGATATTCCTGTGTGGCAGAGGACGATGACGTGGTCAGCTTCCTCGCGCAGCTTCGGTACCCATTCCTTCGCGACTTCGATTGGATCCTCGAACGTTAAGCCCTTGACGTTGTCAGGATGCGTAACGATTGGTGTATCTGCTGTGACCAATCCAAGAATAGCGAATTTCTTGTCGCCGAACTGCTTCATGACATACGGCTGCAGCAGGTTCTTCCCTTGTGCGTCGAATACGTTCGCAGCGAGTACAGGGAATTTGAACATTTTCGTCAGTTTCGTAAGCTGCTCGTAACCGAAGTCGTACTCGTGGTTGCCGGACGCCATGAAGTCATAACCAAGTGCGTTAGCCAGCTTTGTTGCGTTTTCCCCTTTGGACAGGTTCACATAAATTGTACCTTGAATCATGTCGCCTGCATCCAGCACCATGGAATTCGGGTTCTCTGCACGAAGCTCCTTCATTAACGTAGCGAGTTTAGCGTAGCCCATTTCCTTCGCTTTCTCGTCTTCTAACATATGTCCATGCGTATCGTTCGTATGTCCGAGCGTAATATGTGTCGTAATGGCATCGCCGAGTGCTGTGAAGAACTGCTCGCGTGTCACCGTATCTCCTGTCACTGCTACATCAAGCCCTGCCTTCTTGGCTACAGCTTGCAGTGTCGCAGCAGGAACCGGATGATGGAGCTCTTTCCATTGCGCTGCATCCACGATGTTGTTCTGCTTCGCCCAAGTGAGTGCTTTGGCTGCCCAGCCTTGGATGGAAGGATCAATGGCCTTCACTTCTTTTTCCTTGTCTTGTACGCGGGCAATCATCGCCACTGCTTCCGCAAGTGTGACTGGGCGATCAAGCGCCAGGCCATCATTATATCCGGTTATGTAGCTTTTCGATTGCATCCATTCCAGGTGGTTAATTGGATTCACAGGAGCTGCAAATAATGATCCGGCGAATAGAGTACTAATCAATGTTGTCAGAACTGCGGCAGTACCTAGCTTTTTCTTGTTCATAAACGGACCTCCAAGCTTGCTTCATATTTGAAATGTATATGTAATAGATATGAGTGATATATGTATCGTAGGACACGGGGGTTGGGAGATTGTTAACTAGAACTTAAGAGATTGTAAATTAGATAAAAAACACCCTTATCTCATGGCAGACAAGGGTGACTGTAATATACAAAGTATAAACATCCGGCGATTCAGATATGCCGCTCGCTCGCATCTGTATTTCCTAATCAGAATTCAAGACTACATTTCTAATCCAACACATACGCTGGTTTCTAACAGACACTCAAGCAGCAAACAGTCACCAGCCTACAGCTGCCTACAGCTCGTCGAAGCCGTTGTCATCGCCGACCTTGCCGTAAGTGCGGGACTTCGCTTCGAAGAAGTCGGTCTTCGTTGCATTCAAGGCTTCGTCCGAGAAAGGCTTAATCCACGGCATGCAGTTTACGTCAACGCCTTCATACAGCTTCTCCATACCGATAAGGCTTAACCGGCGATTGGCAATGTGCTTAATGTAATCCGACAATTCACGCAGATCGATGCCGCGTACCTGCTTGAGCGTATAATGGGCCCAGTTGGTCTCCAATTGTACAGCACGGTCAATCGTATCGTACACAAATTGGCGGTTAGCCTCGGTATTCAACTCTGGGAAGTCCACAAGCAGCTGTTTGAACACCTCACCGAAGAAGTAGCAATGCTGGTTCTCATCACGCTGAATGTATGAGATCATTTGGCTCGTCGCCATCATCTTCTGATCCCGGGCTAAATTGTAGAAGAAAGCGAACGTACTATAGAAGAAGATCCCTTCCAATATCAGATCCGCTACGAGTGCTTCAAAGAACGTCTGAGGTGTTGAATTATCGCGGAATGTCTGATAAATGTCCGCAATGAATCGGTTCCGTTCAAGCAGCACACGATCATGCTTCCAATATTCGAAGATATCCTTCTGCTCTTGCTCGGATACAAGAGAGGACAGTACATAGGAATACGATTGGTTATGCACGACTTCCTGCTGCGCAATGATAGCCGATATGGCTTCTAGCGATGAGTCAGTGAAGTAGTTCTTCACATCACCGACGAACATCGTCTGCATGGAATCGAGCACAGCAAGCAGCGAGATATTGATTTTAAATGCATGCTTCTCTTCTTCGTCTAACAGCGGGAATTGCTGTGCATCTTTCGCCATCGGAATTTCATCCGCAATCCAATGGTTTTGAAGGAGAACTTTGTACAATTTATACATATGCGGCATACGAATGTCGTTCCAATTCAATATGCCGGAGCATTCGCCTAGAATAATTCGTGTCGATTGATTCGGTGCTTCTGTATTGAAGATGAGCTGCCGATTCAGCTCACGATCTAACAATGTCATAGAACTCTTCCTCTCTATACACCTTATTCCCCGTGCACAATCATGCACAAATTGGTTGCTGTCAAAGTCAACCAGTAGGAAGGGCTGTGCTGCTGTATGTAACGTTCAGTAGCCCTTCCCGATTTTATGAACGGATTTCCGTAACAGTGCGTGTTCAAAAAGGCCGGTTTTCAGCACCGAAGCTTATGCTTCCGATGTGCGTTTTTTCAAAACGCCTCAATTGGATGAAGCTAGGGCCTGAGGAGCGGAGTGTACGTTTTGGGTACATGAGCACCTGAGATGTTTCCGCAGGAAACATACTTCGTAAGCATCTGCTTAGGCCCGGCTGAATTCAAGATTCGATGCCGAGTCCACTTCATGATTTACTTCGTGATCAAAAGCGGACTTTTTGAACAACCTCTAACAGTGATTCGAGTCCGTCGCTGGACGATGGGTGCATTACGAGCTGCACGCTTCACATTCTTCTACGGTTAATGCTTGACTGCGCACATAATACGTTGACTTCAGCCCAGCCTTCCATGCATGAAGATGGAGAGAAAGAAAGTCTACAGCGCGAATATCAGGACGTACATATAAGTTGAAGCTCTGTGCTTGATCGATATGGCGCTGACGTGCAGCCGCCATACGAATGGACCAGTTCTGGTCGAGACGGAAGGCTGTCTTGTAATACCATATCGTCTTCTCCGACAGATCCGGAGCAGGATTGGCAATCTTGTACGTCGTCTTCTCCTCATAGCTAAGCAGGTCATAGACTGGATCAATGCTTGCCGTTGAGCCCGCAATAATGGAAGTAGAACCGTTCGGGGCTACCGCCATCAGCCATGCATTGCGCATGCCGTTCGCCTGTACCTTATCCGCAAGTTCTTGCCACTGTTCGGTCGTCACGAATTTGCCTTGGCGGGTGCCTGTTGTATATTCTCGATCGGAGAAATAGCGGCCGTTCTCCCATTCCGATTGAGCGAAGAGCGGATATGCTCCTTTTTCCTTAGCAAGCTCCATGCTGGCCTGAATCGCCAGGTAGTTGATCTTCTCATAGAGCGCGTCATTATATTGCACGGCTTCTTCGGACTCCCACGCGATGCCTTCTAGGGCAAGCAGGTGATGCAGGCCGAAGGTTCCAAGTCCAATTGCGCGATAGCGGCGGTTCGTATGCTGCGCCTGAAGCACCTCAATGCGATTAATGTCGATAACATTGTCGAGCATGCGAACCTGAATCGGAATGAGCCGCTCCAGAATATCGGCACGCACAGCACGCGCTAGATGGACTGAGTTCAGATTGCATACGACAAAATCACCAGGGATCTTGCTAATAATAATGCGAGACTGTCCATCCTGAGTGGTCAGCTCCTCTTGCTCAACGAGGGTAGGCGACATGTTCTGCATAATTTCCGTACAAAGGTTGGAACTGTAGATCATGCCATGCGCCTTGTTCGGATTCGCGCGGTTCGCGGCATCCTTATAGAACATGTACGGTGTTCCTGTCTCTAACTGCGACTTCAAGATACGCTTCATGATGTCAATCGCAGGCAGTGTAATGCGCGGCAAGCTTGAATTCGCAACCGCCTCGGCATATTTATCGCGGAACTGGCCTTGACCACGCTGCTCGTCGTAGAAATCCTCAAGTCCAAGAGGGCGTCCGTGGTTATCCTTCCAGCCCATGATCTTCTTCACTTCGTGAGGGCAGAACAGATGCCAATCCTCCCGGTTCTCCACCGCCTCCATGAATAGATCCGGCAAGCTCACCCCATGGAAAATATCATGCGCCCGCATGCGCTCATCCCCGTTGTTCAGCTTCAAGTCGAGGAAGGACAGAATATCCTTGTGGAACACGTCCAAGTACACGGCGATCGCGCCCTTGCGTGTGCCTAATTGGTCGACGCTGACGGCTGTATTGTTAAGCTGGCGAATCCAAGGGATAACACCTGAGCTTGTATTTTTATGTCCGCGAATATCGGAGCCGCGTGCCCTGATCTTGCCGAGGTATACGCCGATACCGCCGCCCATCTTGCTGAGGCGGGCTACATCGGTGTTGGACTCGAAGATGCCTTCCAGCGAGTCGTCTACCGTGTCGATGAAGCAGCTGGATAATTGTCCGGCCACCTTCTTGCCTGCATTCGCCATCGTCGGTGTAGCAGCGGTCATGTATAGATTAGCCATTGCCCAGTATGCTTCCTTAGCCAGCTCTACTCGGCGCTCTGCCGGCTCCTTGTGCATCAAGTACATAGCAATGATCATATAACGTTCCTGCGGCAGCTCCATCGTGCGGCCTTCGAAGTCAGTGGCGAGATACCGCTCTGCTAATGTCAGAAGTCCAATGTAGTCGAAGATAAGATCGTGCTCCGCTTGAATGGATTGTCCAAGTTCTCGAATTTGTTCAGGTGTGTAAGCTTCCAGCAATTCTTGACGGTAAATACCTAGATCGCATAGACGAGAGATAAGCTTGTAGAAATCTCCGTAAGGCTTATCCGGATATGCCTTATAGTTGCGATGGAGGGCGGCCTCCTTATATAGCTTCGTTAATAAGGAATGTGCGGCAACGAACTTCCAATCCGGTTCTTCCTTCGTCACCAATTCCAACGCAGTCATCATGCTGGCTTGAGTAATATCTGCAGCCTGTACGCTGCTGCTGCGCAGCTTCGACAGCAAACTGCGGTACCAGCGTTCACGATCAAGCTGAGGGTAGGGAGCCATCATTCGCTCTCCGTAGCGCTTTATGCGTTCCGCATCGAAGGCAAGGGAGCGATTGTTAGGCTTGTGAACGGTGTGGACGATAGGTGTAGTCGTCTGCATTCGTGAGTATTCCTCCTCGAATATCGAATTGAGATGGAGCTTAGCTATCTATGTCGGAGTCGTTCAGAAGAAATAAAACTTCAAGTTGAGTGCTGGTTATGTATCCAAGATAAAGGGCTGATAATAGGCCTGAATGAAGCACTCTTCTGTCTAAGCGCATAAGAACAGCGCGTGCGCCATACATGGACGCACACCTTCATCATTCTCGACATTCCGATATGGCTTATACAAGTTGTCATCTACCTAGCGATTGTTAACAAGCCCCAAAAACGAACCTCGAATACAGCGTAAGGGTTATCCGTTGTTGCTGTTCTCAAGGTCATTTGCACTTTATGCGTATTGGTAGTAGTAATTTCTTAACAATCACAACATGTAGATATTATTTTGTAAATATACTACAACATATAGGGTAAGTAAATAGGCGCAAGGTGATAAATGTCACTGGTTTTGGAGTGTTACATTGGCAATATTCCTTGCCAGCAGGCTTGTCCGAGGGATGTAAGCGGGGGGCAAAAAATATTTTTTTACTGCGATTTCTTGCTGAGGGAAGGATGAAGGGAGATGTTGTGGTAGCATATGGAATAAAACCTGTTTGTCCGCGTACAGTGGACAAACAGGTTGCCGGTTGATGTCGAATAAAGAGGGAAAAAGGGCGGCATCCAGAGTTTGTGTGACATTGCATTTGTATGCATTATCGATGTACTGGTCGCACGTATGTATGGGAAGAGGGGTGGAACTGTACTCCCTTTTTGCCACTGAATCGATCACGGAGTAGAGGCGCATTCGATATAAAATACATATAGAAATTTTCTTAGATTTAGTTTGCAGGAAGTGGACTTGCGGGATTCCTCCAGCTCTCGCATGCGCAGGCGTACTTCTTGAAAATCGAACAAACGCGCCGCGAAGTATTCAAAGGTGGGGTTGCCGTAATCGCTCAATCCGATAGAGGACAAGTTAGTAAGCGCTTGCAAAGTTAACCGTCTAATTCGCTGTTCTGTTGCACGGACATCGCGCTTGAGATGATCTCCTGCAGCTTGACCGTGCGATGTTACTTGTTCGTAGATCATTTTAAGTGGCGGCAAATCTTGAAGCAGTCGTTGTTCCTGTTCTTGTGCTTTCAGCCATTTTACAATCCGAATCATATCAGGAGCACCAGCATCCCCGACAACCCCTAGTTGCAGGAGCAGTGATCTGGCTTGCTGTTCTATACTCTTCTCCTGTTGCACAGGTGCTTGCCCCTGCCATGCATGCAGGGCTTCCGTTCCAGATACTTCGAAGACGCGAAGTGAATTTCGGATAGATTGCATGGATTTCTCCAATCGCAAATGGTCGGATACGCGCCGAAGAACAGACAACACCTCCAAGCGATTGATAGGCTTTTGGATGAATGTGTCCACCCCTTGTTGGTAGGCCTCGCCGATCATTTCTTTGTTTTCGACTTGGGAGATCATGATGAAGCGGCCGTTGTAATCATGTTTGCGCAGTGACTTTACCGTCTCAATTCCATCGCGGCCCGGCATAAGCAAGTCAATGATGACAATGTCTGCATGGCTGACAACCTCTGCCGATACATAGGAGCCGTCACCGGCTTCGCCAACGACTTCGCCAAGACCACTTTCGCTAACGATCCGCATAAGCATTTTACGAATAGCAGGGTCGTCCTCGACAAGATAGAATTTTAACAAGTGAACACCCTCCTCTCAAGTTAAATGCTCTACAGGAATCCGAATTTGAAAACATGTATGTCCGGGAGTACTGGTTACGTCAATGTCGCCCTTGAATAGCTGGACGATGTCAGTGGCATGCGATAAGCCAATGCCTGTTGAAGAGTTACCCTCAGCATCAAATTTAGTTGTATATCCGGGATGGAAGATCAATTCAAGATCATCTGCCGAGATGCCAGGCCCGTCATCGATGATAGAGAACAAGAGGAGCCCGTCATGCAAATCAACCTGCAAATCGATTCGACCTTCCTGTGGTATCGCTTCAACAGCATTGGATGCAATGTTGTTCAACACAGAGAGAAGCGGATAGATCTCGGTGGTAGAGAGATTCATGTTGCAGCTGAAATGTAAATGGATCTGCTTCCCGAGCAGCAGGCCGTAGTTGGTATTCGCCCTTACGACCATGGCGCATAATTCAGCAATCTGAATGCGTTTGGAGAGCATGCGTTCCTGATGAATGATTTTGAATAGGCCAGACAGAATGCGCTCGGAGTCTTTCTTCAGCTCATGTACATGCTTGGCAATCTGCAATGCTTGTGCTGCATCTACATAGAGCCGCTGCTTGAGTGATTGATACAGCCGATAGCTTTCGCGCGTAATTTCTTCAATATGGGACATGGACTTGCGTAAATAGAACGCTTCTTCGAACAGATCGGAATTGATCATCATAAGACGTTCCAATTCCAGACGACGCTGTTCTGCCTGTGCCCGAACTTGTCGAATGGCCAGCATATTGCACAGACCTACGGCGAAGAAGCTGCGCAGCAGGCCAACGAGAATGATGAGCAGGTATTCCTGATAGCTCATGTTGGACGGAGTGCCCGAGGCAATGCGAACGAGCAGCTCCACGCCATTGGATGCCATATCGGCAAGTGCGCCGTATATCGCGACCTTCACATGATATTCCACATTCGCTTTCAATTTGAGCAGGGAGATGATGGCGGCGAAGGTGACGTAGTAAAAAAACACAGGCATGTGCTGTGCAAATCCAAGAGGAATGGGGATATCATAGAGCAGCAATCCAAGCGCGATCCGGAATACTACAACGAATGCCCCTACTGAGATACCCGTGGCAAGCACGGGAACCGAGAACCACAGCAGCCCGAAAAAGAAGGCCATGATGCCGAGCGAAAAGCGAAAATCACCGCCAAACGGGGTGATTTTCATCTCACCGAGCAGCCCTGTAGACAATAAAATGATGCTCCAAATAAGCAGCCTCTGGTCACGCAATCGAATATGAACACTCCTTTCCGCAAGCTCCGACACTGCACCTGCCTTCGGCGCCTCTTCTTATCGTACCGGAAAAGAGGGTGTGTTGTCTTGTAGAATTATCCATATTCAGGAATGTTTATGCTCCAGCCTGCGTGAGGCGAGGGATAACAAGTAATTGACTATGCAATAGAGCAGGGCAGCAAACAAGAATGTTGGAATGACGTAATTGATATTTTGCCCATTAATGATCTGCACATGGTTCATCAATTCCGGCAGGGCAATGACGACGGCGAGTGAGGTATCCTTCAATAGCGAGATAAATTGGCTGACGATAGGCGGAACCATTCGCCGAAGCGCGATGGGAAGAACAATATGCCTTAGCGTTTGAGTCATTGTCAGCCCGGATGAGCGTCCTGCTTCGAGGAGTCCTTTTTCAACTGAGTTCAATCCACCCCGTACGATTTCAGAAATCATGGCCGATTCAAAAATAACAAGCGCGACTATGGCTGCTGTGAATTTATCAAGCTTAATACCGATCTGCGGCAGGGCAAAATACGTAAAGAAGATGATCAGCAATAGGGGCAGGTTACGAATGATCTCCACCACGATGGCAAATAGCTTGCCTAGAATGGGGACTTGGGCATATCGAACGGTTCCGACTATGACGCTGATGATAAAGCTAATGATAATGGACACTATGGCGACTTCTAAGGTGATAAGGGCGCCTTGTAGCAAAAACTGCATATTAACAAGGGACAACGCTCCAATGAAATCCATTATGCTTCGACTCCCTTCACACCTTGATATTTAAGTTCCAAATAACGAATACCGAAGCTGAGTGGAATCGTCAGCACCAAATAAAACATCGCGGCAAAAATATAGGTGCTAAACGTGTCGAATGTATCGGAATTGATTAAATCAGCTTGATACATGATGTCTGTAGCGGATAGAACAGTGAAGATGGACGAGTTTTTGACCAAGTTCAAAAATTGGTTGCCGAGTGGCGGAATAACCAACTTGACGGCCTGCGGCAGGATGACATGCCACATTGCTTGCGTATAGGTCAGTCCAGAAGATCGGGCAGCCTCCATCTGTCCTTTAGGGATTGCTTGAATTCCAGCACGAATCACTTCCGCGATAAAGGCAGAAGTATACACGGTCAAGGCGGTAAGACCCGCCACAAATGGGATAAGGACGGTGCCAATTACGAGCGGAAGCCCGACCAGCGTAAAAAAAGCAATGAGCATCAGTGGGATGTTGCGAATAAATTCAACATAGATCGTACCAAGCCATTGAAGCGGCTTGACGGGTGTGATGCGAAATACCGCGATGGTTGCACCTAGAATAAAGCTTGCCACGAGTGAAATCAGGCTGGCAGCCAGCGTGCCTCCCAGCCCGATCAAGTAGCGATCCAGATGCTCGCTCAGAATCGAAAAGTTGATAAACATCAATGTTCCTCCCTTGTTGGTAGGCTGGATGAACCCGAAAGAGGGGATGAGCGGCCAGCGCTTATCCCCTCACCGGAATCCGTACGGATATGACGGTCTGCTAGTTTGGCTTTTTGCCGATCCATTTCTCGTATATTTTGTCGTATTCACCGTTCTCCTTCAGCTCTTTCAAGGTGTCGTTCACGGCTTTAACAAGTTCTGCTTCTCCCTTGCGAATGCCGATGCCATAAGGCTCTTCTGTAAATGTCTCATCCAAGACACGGAAGTTGCTGTCCTGCTTAGCCATTCCATACAGCAGCGCGTTGTCAGTCGTCAACGCATTGCCCTGCTTAGCCTTCAAGGCTGTAAATGCCTCGGCATAATTTTCGAACTCCAGAATTTGCGCGTCAGGTGCGGATTCGCGAATGTTTTTGGCGGATGTAGAGCCCTTGGCTGTGAGCACCTTGGAATCATTGGTCAAATCCTTAATAGAGTTAATGGGGCTGTCAGCAGGGACAAGCAGGGACTGGCCGGCTGTAAAATATACATCCGAGAAATCAATCTCTTTTTTACGCTCGTCAGTTATCGTCATGGTTGCGATAATGAAGTCTATGTCGCCATTTTTGAGCATCGGAATCCGTGTCTTCGATGTCACCTCCATGAACTCGATCGCATCCTCATTGCCCAGCACCTTTTTGGCAATTTGTTTCGCAATATCAATGTCCAAGCCTTGCACTTTTCCGGTGGCAGGGTCTTTCAGTCCAAATAGGTTCAGGTCATACTTCACGCCGGCAATAATTTTGCCCCGATTTTTGATTTTTGCAAGGGCGTTTTCTCCTTCAGAGGCTTGACTTCCGCAAGCAGATAAAGCGCTTACAATAAAGGCGGCTACGATTGTCATGCTCATCAATTTCATCCAACGTTTCATGGGATATACACTCCTTTTCATCGCTTATCAATTAGTGATTCAGTATCCGGCTGAGGAATAGCTGGGCACGCTCTTCGCGCGGTTTTGTAAAAAAGGAAACAGGCTCTGCTTCTTCGACAATCCTTCCCTGATCCATGAACACGATGCGGTCTGCTACTTCCTTGGCGAAGCCCATCTCATGGGTAACGACGACCATCGTCATGCCTTCCTTCGCAAGCGCCCTCATGACATCGAGCACTTCTCCGATAGTCTCGGGATCGAGTGCCGATGTAGGCTCATCAAACAGCATAATTTTGGGCTTCATCGCGAGTCCTCGCGCAATTGCAACACGCTGCTGCTGACCACCAGACAGCTGAGAAGGGTAGGCGTTCGCCTTATCAGCAATGCCAACTTTGTCCAAATACAGTCTTGCTGCTTCCTCTGCTTCTTGCTTGGACATGCCTGCTACCTTTATCGGGGCGAGTGTAATATTTTGCAGCACCGTTTTATGCGGATACAGGTTGAAGTGCTGGAAGACCATGCCGATATTGCGCCGCAGTCGATTAATGTCAGTAGACTTGTCGTTTACGCGTATCCCGTCGACAAAGAGCTCGCCGTCGGTAATCGTTTCGAGCCGGTTAATGCAGCGAACCATTGTGCTTTTCCCCGAACCGCTTGGGCCGATGACGACAACGACTTCCCCTTGCTTGATCGATAAATTAATGTCCTTAAGCACATGAAAGCTGCCGTAATGCTTATTGATTTGATGGAAATGTATCATGGGCCTCCTCCTTTCGCCGATCTATGTATTCCGATGCGGTATAGCATACAGCGTAATGGAAAAACAACTGAAAATGACGGAATCCTACAGCATGAGTGTAAAAATTTTTTTGAGTTATGCGGTTGACAAACGAGAGGTGCCGTAATACATTGTATGAGGAAAAACAATCTAAGCTTTGTTAGGTGAGGCTCCTATACGAACAGAGGCCACTGCCCAGAAATATCGAGAGATGCCCATGGGTAGAACAGGAATTGTCGGATTAAGGCTCTTCTTAAGGTGGCTAAGGGAATGAATCCCTTTACGTTGTATAGTGCTGAAGCTCGACGAGGAGGGCTGGAACGGGATAGGCAATATCCCAGTTCTTTATTTGCGCATGCGTAACCCTTCGGCGAGCCGAAGGGTTTTTTTCGTATGATGAATCAATTAGACAGGAAAAGGCGGTGATTACGCATGGACGGAAGCCCGAGTCCGAAGACACAATTGCATAGCTTTGTGAAACCTTGGAACGGGAGAACCTTGATTCTCCTTGCTTTCCTATGCGTTATTCACTTGCCGACACCGATACATGGGATGGCTTATTTCGTCATGTGAGGAAATGGAAGTGCCGTCAGAAGTACTGCACTTCCGTTGCTCCGCGATGAAATTCGTTCAACCCGACAGTAACGGCTGTATACTTGTGGAGAATGACAGCTTCGATTGGTGATCGAAGATCATGTCATATCGGCAGCAGGGTACTCGTATGTGCGTTTGTACATGGAGTATTCAGACTTTGGATAGTCGAGGTCTGCTGGTATGAACCATATCCACAAGCGAGTGACATCCGTGAGAAGATGAGGGATTTCCCCTCTTGTGCGGAAGAAGTATGCGCATGCAGACAGCAAGGAATTGAAGGTTCGGGTCATGCAGACCTCCCTGTAGGCAGGGAGGTCTTTTTGCGTACTTTGGTGCATGAGAAGGAGGAATTCACTATGGAAATAAAGGTTAATCAAACTAAACGTAAATGGCCTAAATATGTGTCGCGCAGAGATGCAGATAAGGAAAATGCGAGGCTGGAACAGCGTCTCATCGAGGCATCGGAGTCTCATATCGATGATGTACTGGAAGAGTTGAAGACGAAGCCGTACGGCTTGGACGAGATGGAGGCGATGCGCCGTTTGGAGGAGTACGGCCCTAATCAGGTTGCGTATGAGAAGCCGCCTGCTTGGTACATTCAGCTGCTACGATGCTTCAAGAATCCGTTCATTCTCGTTCTGCTCGGTCTGGACGTATTCTCGGCGCTTACGGATGATACAGAGGCCGTTATTATTATTTCGACAATGGTTACGATCAGCATTATCATTACGTTCACGCAGGAATTCCGGTCTTTGCGCACAGCGGAGAAGCTAAAGGCGATGGTGAAGACGACAGCCGCAGTTATTCGCGGCGGGCAGAGCCGTGAGATTGATATGGAGCAGCTCGTACCTGGAGATATGATAAGGCTTGCGGCAGGCGATCTAATTCCTGCAGATATCCGCCTTCTGTCTGCCAAGGACTTGCTTGTTATGGAGTCGGCGCTGACGGGAGAAGCGATGCCGGTAGAGAAGCGGGATATTGGGGTCTTGCCTGAACAGCGCCGCATTAAGGCGATTAAGACAGCTAAGCAGGCGTTGGAGCTAGATAATATGGCGTACATGGGGACGACGGTTGTCAGCGGATCCGCGACGGCAGTTGTCATTGCGACAGGCTCGCATACGTACTTTGGCGCGATGGCGCATAGCTTGGTCGGAGCACGGCCCATGACGAGCTTCGAGCGCGGCATCAACAGTGTCAGCTTCGTGCTTATTCGCTTCATGCTGGTGATGGTGCCGATTATCTTTTTCATCAACGGATTCTCGAAGGGCGACTGGTGGGATGCGCTGTTCTTCGGATTGTCAGTCGCAGTAGGGTTAACGCCGGAAATGCTGCCCGTCATTGTGACGTCGAATCTGGCGAAGGGTGCGATGGCGATGTCGCGTCAGAAGGTAGTCGTGAAGCGGCTCAATGCGATTCAGAACTTAGGCGCGATGAATGTGCTGTGTACGGATAAGACAGGAACCTTGACGCAGGACAAAATTATACTGGAGAAGCATTTGAACATCCATGGGGAAGAAAGCGAGCAAGTGCTGCGGTACGCGTACTTGAACAGCCGTTATCAGACAGGGCTCCGCAATCTGCTCGACCATGCGGTCGTAGAGCGGGCAGAAGAGCATGGCCTTGCGGGTCTGGATCTGGATTATACGAAGCTTGACGAGATTCCATTTGACTTCAATCGCAGACGGATGTCTGTGGTCTTGTCTAGAAAGCAAGGGGAACATGTTCTGATCTGCAAAGGCGCAATGGAGGAGATGCTCTCGATCAGTGAATTCATGCTTGATGGCAAACAGGTCGTTGGCTTGGAGCAGGATATGAAGCAGCAGTTGCTGCGCAAAGCGAATGAAATGAACGAAGATGGGCTTCGCGTCATTGGTGTAGCGATTAAGGTTCTGCACGATGGAAGTTCCCGTGAATCCTACAGTGCTGCCGATGAGCAAGGGCTTGTATTCGTTGGCTATATCGGATTCCTGGATCCGCCGAAGGATAGTGCGGCCCCTGCAATTGCAGCACTGCTTGAGAATGGGGTAGCGGTGAAGGTGCTGACTGGAGATAACGATGCGGTGACGCGCAAGGTGTGCCGTGATGTTGGCATCGATACAGGTCGTATTGTGCTAGGCAAGGAAATTGATGAGTTGAGCGATACGGCGCTTGCGGAGCTGGCTGACAAGACGACGGTATTCGCGAAGCTGAATCCGATGCAGAAGGCGCGAATCGTTCGTGCCCTGCAGGCGAAGGGGCATACGGTCGGATTTATGGGGGACGGCATTAACGATGCAATCTCTTTGAAGGAAGCGGATATTGGCATATCGGTTGATACTGCGGTGGATATTGCGAAGGAGTCGGCAGATATTATTCTGCTCGAAAAGTCTCTTATGGTGCTGGAGAAGGGGATCATCGAAGGTCGCCGCACGTTCGGCAACATGATCAAATACATCAAGATGACGGCCAGCTCGAACTTCGGCAACGTGTTCAGTGTACTCGGCGCGAGCTTGTTCCTGCCGTTTCTGCCGATGCTGCCGCTGCATCTGCTCGTGCAGAACCTGTTCTATGATGTGTCGCAGCTGTCGATTCCGTGGGACAACATGGATAAAGAGTTCTTGAAGAAGCCGCGTACGTGGGACGCGAAGTCGATTGGCCGCTTCATGCTGTTCATCGGGCCAACAAGTTCAATCTTCGACTTCCTCACTTATGGATTGATGATGTTCATCTTCGCTGCGAATTCACCTGCAGATCAAGCCCTATTCCATTCCGGTTGGTTCATTGAGGGGCTGCTGTCGCAGACCTTGATCGTGCATATGATCCGTACGGAGAAGGTGCCGTTTATCCAGAGTCGGGCGAGCCTTCCTGTCATGTTGCTGACGGGGCTCATTATGCTGGCAGGCATTATGATTCCGTTCTCCGAATTCGGAGAAGGGATTGGCCTAGTGCCGCTACCATTGTCGTATTTCCCTTGGCTGGCTGCTATTCTGCTCGGTTACTGCATTTTGACGCAGTCCGTCAAGAAATGGTATATCCGTCGCTTCAACGACTGGCTGTAAGGATCGAGAATGTAAGGATTGACTGTAAGAACTGGCTGCAATTCAATTATCGATTCAATCTCGAACCTTGCTATCCTTTTCGATAAAAGCAAACAGATCGAGTTCAGCAGCTTCAATGCTCGAACTCGATCTGACATCATACCATCTACGATTTCTACAAGGGAGGCTATCAAAGTAACAGAGCTAACGCTAGCTAACCATGTACGTGATAGCGCCTCCGTCACTTCGTCTAACTCGGTACCGTTACTGCATATTGTTTACGGTCTTCACGATATCCGATCCCGTGCCAAGCTTGTAGCCTTGGAGCTGGTAACGGATGCGGTGCTGATGATCCACGACAACAACGAGCGGGTATTCTTGCCCGTTCCATTCCGGTAAGGAAGGAAGCAGAGCTTGCAGAGCCCCTCCATCTTCATCCACGCTGTATGTTGTATGCTCCGGCATGCCCTCCAGCTTGAATTCGCCGCGATTGCGCAGAGTTTCTACCATAAGCGCAATCCGGCCTCCCCATTGATCGAGCTCTGCCTTGAGCTCGCGCAATTCTCGTGCGAGGTGCTTGGATGGCTCCCGTTCTGGATCGAGCCATGCAAGGACGATTCCTTGCTCGGGAATATTGAGATCCGCCTTCGCGGTCATGAGTTCCCACTGATTTGCCGTCACTGTACCGAGTACCGGAACATGAATCTCTTCCTTGCGGAACACGATAGGCACCGATGTTGATGTGCCTTCTTGCACCGAGAAGAAGGTTTGGCGAACTAGCACCGTTCCGTCGCTAAGGCGAGTTCCCGTTGTCATTCGATAGTCGCCGCTCAGCACCTCGTAAGGCTTGTCGTACATATCTTTTTCTCCATATGGGAAGGTCAAGGTACGGTAACTACCCTTCTCGAATCGAGAAATGGTGAAATTCAAGTAATAGGCAGCTTCTTGATCTCCTTCTCCTCGTGTAAATACGACAGAACCAGTAGCGTCAGCTTCCACAGGCGTCTCGACGGCATCCTGATGGAACAGAGCATCTTGCCACGCGCCATCCATCCAGAATTGCGGACGTGTATTCAGCGGCTCAAGTCGCGCTGGGATTCCGATGCTGCGCGCGATCGCCACGAAGCATACATACCGGCTTACACGGTCAGCCAGCTTCAATTGGAATGCGCCGACTGGCGTAATCATGCCATTGTAGCGATCGATACGGCCTTCAAGTGTAATGTCATTGGCCAAGCGGTCAGCCAGCTGCTGCGGATTGGCTGTATAGGCTGCCTTCTCCTCAGCCGTTAGATTGGCTTGGAAGAATGCGCGATAAGGCTTGATCATTTCATAATAGGCACGCGGACAGAGCACATAGGTTGCGAATAGTTCCTCATCCTTCACCTGATGCAAATAGGGAAGAGCACCCTCCAAATGATCGCGCAGTGTCTCAATCATCGTGTCTTGTGTATCTTTCTCGTGCAGCGATTCGAGCAGTCGGAGCGGCCATTCGCCATGTTCCGGTGTGCAGGATTCGAGGAAAGACGCTATTTCATGACTGTTCCCACGTGCATGACGTAGTACCGTCCATACACGATCTGCAGGCAGGGAGAGCTTGCGCGCCAATTCCCCAGCCTGTTCTTCATTCATAAATGTAGCTTCGTATGCGGCACGTGTTGCTGTACCGTGCTGGACACGGTTATCGTTCGCCTGACGTTCCTCGTCTGTCATCCGATCTTCACTCTTGTCTGGAATCTCTGGCGGCGGCACCATATTGAATTCGAATACTTCGTGCTCCGATGGCTCAGACTGGAGCGTTACGGTGAATGTATCCGCATCTCCGACCGAAATATGGCGGAAGCCGTAGACTTGCTCGTTGCGTACGTGGATGAGCAAGTCTCCATATCCAGTTGTGAATGCTACTTGTCCGTATGCATCGGTTGGCAATGTCGTAACAGAGTAGAATTCAGCGAAATTGTACATTTGGAAATGGACTTCGGCCGGTGTTGCTTCTCCTTGCTCATTCACGACTTGTATTGTAATGGTCTTGCGCGGCGCATAATTGCCGAGCAGGTTGATCTCGGTATACCAAGGGTGGCTGGAACAGGTTTCCTCGGGCCCGTTATAATCAGCAGGAACGCGCGTATGCACAAGCATGGCGCGGCGTGAAGGAGCCTTGAACCAGCCTTCGTTCAGGCGTCCCTCCGGCTCACATGCACCGAGGAAGTACCATGTGCCATCAGCCCAGGCTTCCACCCATGCGTGGTTCGAATCGCAATGCGCCCAGCGCGGCGTGTAGCATTGGCGCGCCGGAATGCCGACACTGCGCAGTGCGGCGACGGCTAGTGTCGATTGTTCCCCGCAGCGGCCTAGAGCCGTACGCATCAGGGTTAATGGCGATACGGTACGTTGATCTGTGCCGACATAGGTTGCTTTCTCATGACACCAATAGTTCGTTTCCAAAATCGCATCGACCATGGATTTATCCTTCACACGATCAACAAGCTCGTGATAAATCACTTCGCGGTTGTCGTCGATATTCTCATTGTTGACCCGGTAGGGAAGGACAAAGTTCATGAAGATGTAATCTGGAATGTCTTTTCCCCAAGGAAGCGCCTGACGTGTTGCTAGAGTGCGGCGTACATGAGCTAAGAAGAAATTCCCGTTATAGTCAGCCAAGTCGTGAATTGGCATGTAGGCGTACAAGTATTTCAAGAGTAAACGTTCTTCGCCGGTCAGTTCTTGATTGAATACACCGAATAGCTCTTCTGAACGGTGCTTGGCTAATTCTTGTTTATAATGAAACTTATCTTCGATCTGTTGAAGGAATGTGCTATCTGCGTAGCCAGTTGTACTCGTCATCTTGTTCATCAGCTCCGTGTGTGGAATGTCTGTGATGCAGTGATGGTTCATGTATGATTGTTAGTCCGGTCGAACTTGGTCATTGGAACATCGGTTACTGGTTACTGGTTTATCGATAACTACAAGAAATGCAGAGAACGGATGTACCGAAGGCTTGGAGCATGCATGCTGCAGCAGCAAACCTATTCGCGCCACACCTTCCCATCTTCCTGAATGCGAATCCACTGCAGTCCGTCCTGTGACTTGGCAGACATGAGGAAGGTTCCGCTTGTTGTCTCAATGACAGGTTCAATGCTGCACACCTCTTCGTTCGTTAACGCTGACAAGGTGGAGGCATAATGTCCATGCGCTGCATAATGCTGACGCTGGCGGTAATAGAGCTTGCGCAGCTCCCACTTGATCAGCTCATTTTGCGTAAGTTGGAAGATGGGTTCTGGCTGATTCGCCTCGGCGAAGACGACGAAGCCCCATAGCTCTGGATAATGCATATTAATAATGCCTTGCGGGCTCCATACCCAGTTATACTCTGGATAAGGGTCGTTCGTATCCGGATTGATTGTCTTCACGTACTTTCCGTTCTGCACTTCAGCACGCCACTCGACACGGGAGAAGTTAATTCGCCAATACTCCTCATGACGCGGCAAGCGTCCCTCTGGCGCACATTCCTTCAGCGCGCTCCAAGGCATGGCCACTTCAATGCTCCAACCCTTGTTGTCTGCATTCGGATTGTTCACTTCGCCATCAATATGAACGGCAGTGCAAATGCCGCGAATATCCCAGGAATTAATAGGCGGACCGCCATCACGATATGGCTTCGGAAGCAGCAAGTCCCATATCGTGTTGAAGGCGTTTATTTCGAACTCATAGTAGTTATGCGTGTCGCCGTCGGGATCAATGAAAATCTCGAAATCATTATCATAGAAAATGACAGAATCTCGCTCCGTCAATGTTGCCCATATTTGATCTTCTTCCATTTCGGCTCCGAAGTATAAATACTCGTCATCCCATAGCATTTTAACCCGTGTGCGCTTGAACGGCCGTGGCTTCAAATCTCCCTCAATATCGACAAAGTCGTCTGTCCACGGGGCATCCGCCCAAAAAGGCTTGTCCAATCGTCCATCAAGCTGTAACGAGTCTGCTGCGCGGTGGCAAATGTAATGCTTTGGCTCGAACACGATATTCGGTTCAGGAACGCCGCTTCTGTCCATCTTCCATCCTCCTCTAGATGAATGCATGTGGTGGGTGTTGGAGAACACACAAATACGTAAATATGGCAATACAGATAAAACTTATCCTTATACTAGATGGATATAATCGGATATTCAATAGGAAAACGTGATTTTCGGCGAAAAAAAGTTATCGGTATCACAAAATGTTGAACATGTCGGTTTCGCTGTTGTATCTGAAGATAAATAAAGAGAGCATCCATGAAGAATGCCCTCTTCGTAACTGAGTATATTTTCTATCCATAGTAACAACGATTGCTTATGCTTGCTTCATGAAGAAGGCAGCAGACTGAGTTAGAAAATGCCACCTCATGTATATCGGGGCACTATCTATCTTGCAGCTTACCAAGCGCGTTCGTAAGATTTCGGCTTAGGCAGTTCAGCACGAAGTGCTCGTGCAGCCCGCAGCGGCCAGTATGGATCGCGCAGCAGCTCGCGCCCGAGAAGGACGAGATCCGCACGGTCATTACGGACGATCTCTTCTGCAAGTGCTGGCTCGGTAATAAGGCCGACTGCTCCCGTAGCTATGCCAGCCGACTGACGAATGGCATGCGCATAAGGCACTTGGTAGCCAGGGAATACATCGATTGGATGCGGTACAACCGCGCCGGAACTGCAATCAACGAGGCTGACGCCTTGATCCTTCATGCGGCGTGCATAGTCGATATAAGCTTCCAGAGAGTTGCCTCCATCTGCATACTCATTGGCCGAAATACGCACGAACATGGGGCCTTCCCAATTAAGGCGCACTGCATCGATTACATCGCTTAAGAAGCGGTATCTTCCTTCTGTGCTTCCACCATACATGTCCATGCGCTGGTTCGTAAGCGGGGAGAGGAATTCATTGATCAGGTAGCCATGAGCACCATGGATTTCTACGATATCGAAGCCTGCTTCCTTTGCTCTACGAGCGGCTTCTGCGAATGCCTTCACCGTCCGGCGAATCTGCTCCTGCGACATTTCTTCCGGCACTGCGTAATCCTCACTAAATGCAATTGCCGATGGAGCAATTGCGCCTGGAACGGTAGCCTTGCGGCCTGCATGGGCAAGCTGGATTGCGATCTTGCTGCCATGGGAATGCACCAGATCAGTAAGCTTGCGCAGACCAGCAATCTGATCGTCGCTCCAAATTCCTAAATCACGAGCACTGATACGACCTTCTGGTGTGACGGCAGTCGCTTCCACGATAATAAGCCCGACTTGCCCAACTGCACGAGAGGCATAATGGATCAAGTGCCATTCCGTTACTTTGCCATCTTCATCATCACATGCATACATGCACATCGGAGACATAGCAATCCGGTTCGGGATTGTAACTCCTCCGATCGTTATCGGTTCAAACAAGCGAGACATGTGTAAGTATCCCTCCATCTCCATTGGAACTAGATCATTGATCATTCACTCATGACTATTATACGCCCGTCCAGACAGCAGGCACAAATGACGGACTGTTGAACCTTTATTTATTGACAAGCTTAGAGGCTTGCTTTGTTTGCTTCGTTAGCCATGTCAGGCAATCCGCGGTGATCTCGTCGCGGTTCGTTTCATTGAGCAGCTCATGGCGCGCACCCGCATAGAGCTTGCATTCGACTTGTTCCAGACCAAGTTGTCCATATAGATCCGCCAGCTTGCGGACACCCTTGCCGTAGTTGCCTACCGGATCTTTATCGCCTGCAATAAGCAGCACAGGCAGCTGCTTCGGAATGCGGTTCATGACCTCGGGACGATGGATATTGCGAAGCAGCTTGAAGAAGTCGCGATAGAATCCGACCGTGCTTAGAAATCCACAGTAAGGATCTGCAACATACTTATCGACTTCCTTCGGATCGCGGCTTAACCAGTCTACCTGTGTGCGTGCTGGCTTGAATTTGCGATTGAAGCTGCCGAACGCCATCTTATCGATGAAGGTACTCCGATGGCGAGATCCCTTCATGGAAGCGATCAACTTCGTAACACCGACACCTGCTAGCAGCTCAGACCCGCGAGGGCCATTGCTTCCGCATAGGATGACGCCGTCTATCAGGCTCGCATGTTCTGTTATATATTGCTGAGCGAGGAAAGAGCCCATGCTATGAGCGAACAGAAACAGTGGAATATCGCCATTCTGCTCTCGAATCATCTTGGTGAGCTGCGCCATATTGCGCACCATCCACGTGAATCCGTCCTCGCCAACATAGCCCAAGTCTTGCTCTGTTGCTGCTGTAAGGCCATGACCGCGATGATCATTGGCGTATACGATATAACCGGCAGCCGTAAGCTCTTCGGCAAAGCGCTCATAGCGAATCGCTGTTTCGGTCATCCCATGAGCGATTTGTACCACGCCTCGAACCTCAACTGTGTCCTCGGGCATCCAGTGATAGACATGAATTCGTACTTGTTCTTCATCTATAAATTGAAAGGTGTTCGTTCTCATCAGATTGCCTCCTCATCGGCATTTGTTCCGTTACCCTTTTCTTACATTATATCGAGAGCTTTGAAACGAAAGCTACGTTATTTTCTAACTGCATCATACACGGAATTCATTCCACTATGGTATGATACATTCAAATAGGACTGAGGGAGGCGGTACAGATGTTCACACCGACACTATATACTGGCGATAGAGCCAAGGATTATCCGATTATCAATGGACAGCTGTCCGCATTAATCGCAGGTGAGCCGAATTTCATTGCGAATTTGTCCAATGCAGCTGCGCTATTGTGGCATGGGCTTAAGGACATTAACTGGGCTGGATTTTACTTGATGGATGAGGAGAAAGGGGAGCTTGTGCTCGGGCCGTTCCAAGGACTGCTTGCATGTGTAAGAATTCCGCTTGACCGCGGCGTGTGCGGAACGGCGGCGAAGGAGCAGCGTACAGTGATTGTGCCGGATGTTCATGCATTTCCCGGACATATTGCCTGTGATGCAGCGTCACGCTCCGAAATTGTTGTCCCACTGATAAAGGAAGGCAAGCTCATCGGGGTACTGGATATCGATAGCCCGATTACGGATCGCTTCAATGAACAGGATCAAGAAGCGTTGGAGAAGCTGGTCAGTGCGCTTTTAGCAGAGAGCCAATTGTAGACAGTTCGATTGTACGCGGAAAATAGAAGATGGTGCTGCATGAAGGGAAGGAACATCGTTCTAGAACACTTCTGCAGCATCATATAGTAAATATAGGTAAATTTATTTTAGTGTTGAAACAATAATTTGACTTCTCTATAATATTTGGTGTCAACAACATTTGCTGGTGTAGCTCAGGGGTAGAGCAACGCATTCGTAATGCGTGGGTCGGGGGTTCAATTCCCTTCTCCAGCACCATGTAATGTCGATAACGGCGCGGTTTCCGAGCAATCGGAGGCCGCGCTTTTCCCTTTTTTAGGGCTGACTTCTAACATTTTTCTAACCTTTAGTCTAGTAAAGTGAAATTTTCACTCTTTTCTATAGGTTGATAAGCATTGCCTAAAATAGAATCACCAATATTTTTAAGTACGGCTTCTTGAAGGTTTGGTAGTACATGCGAGTATGTGTCCAAGGTAACATTGATTGAAGAATGGCCAAGTCGTTCCTGAACAATTTTCGGATGTATTCCTGCCTTGAGTAATAGTGTGGCATGAGTATGCCGAAGATCATGAAATCGAATTTTTGGGAATTCGGGATGTTTGGTCTGAATCTCTTTAATGAGTCGATAATAGTGCCTCATCAAATTTCTCGGGCTTAGCGGGGTGCCAACACTCGTCTGGATCACCAATCCTGTATCCTTGTATAGCTTGCTTCTATTACGTTCTCGTTCTTGTTTACTTAAATGCTCCTCAAGTAGTCTAACTGTATTAGCAAAGAGTGCAATTGATCGCTCACTACTGTCACTCTTGGTATCATCGAAGTCGTGTCCTTCTTCAGCAACAGTATAGGCCTGACGGATAGATGCTGTTTTTGTTCGCAAATCAACGTCTACTCGACGCAATGCAAGTATTTCACTTTGACGCATACCAGTAGAAACTGCAAGCTCGAAGGCCATGTAATATTGGTCTTCTTTAGCATGCTCAAGAAATATACTTAATTGCTGCTCATTCCATACCTCAAACTTAGTCTTTTTGCCTTGTGGTAATTCAACGGTTTCAGCAACATTACGACTAAGCTCGCCCCAGGCTACAGCACGATCTAAAGCGTCCATAATTAAGACGTGTGCCTTCTTAATGCTCCCAACCGACAGTTTTGCTTTTTTCAAAAGGGTTTCATGATAGAACTTATGAAGATGCTCGGGTTTAAGCTTAATTAGTTGAATACGCCCTAAATTCGGAACGATATGATCGTCCACGAGCCATTTATAAGATTTCCACGTACCATGTTTTACAGTCGTCTTCTTCTCCTGAAGACGTTTCTCCATTATTTCACCGAAAGTTTTCTTAGTTGGTTCTACATAAGTACCGTTCATGAGTTGAGCCAGAATAGTAGGGAGAGCTCTTTCAGCCTCTCTTTTTTTGTCGTATCCTGACAACCACTTTTGTTTCCTCTTACCAGTTACTTCGTCTTTCTCCGAGTCTACGACAATATAATATTTGTTACCTTTTTTCGCTACATGTCCTCTCATTGGTCACTTGTTTCCTTTCTATAGACTCATTTGCAATACTTCTTCTACATCATCCATAAGAAGAATAAAGATTTCTGCATCTGTACTATGACGAGCAGCGATTGACGGCAAACTGACCCCAATCTGTCCGCTACTTATCCCCAATGTCAGATCGGATAGTAATACAGATACACACAACATATCCCCATAATCCTCAGGTTCCAGCCGTTCGAATGGCCCATCCACAGGTATGTAGAGAGTTTGAGTCCAATCAAGTTCTTCGGGATCCGGGCGGAGTACTAATTGTAATGGCCGGATCTGATCCGTGTAGTAATCGTAGTAGGCACTAATACGCATGCTGAATGCCACCTTTCGACTCAAGCTGTTTCTCTACGGATGCAAAGAATCTACCGGCATAAACACGTCTCCGAATTTGTTCAAGGCGCTGTTCTGCCATATCAATCGGTACTTTGAATTCATCTGCTAGGTAAGTTGTTGCATCGCAACAACGTTCTGGAAGAGCCATAGTCTTAATCATTGAAATAGGCATTGCGGCATAAATAGCGAAGGCATCGGCTTCAGCTTCTTGGGCTTGAGTAAACTCTTCGGGCATTATGGTTTGATTACCGGCATGCCGTAAAAGGTGGCACAACTCATGCAAGAACTCAATCCACTGTTCACGAGGCTGTAATCTTGAATCAATGTTCAAGGAGAACATCCCTGGACGCACTTCGAGCGCTTTGCTTCTCATAGGAGTGTAGTAGATCCAGATATTCAGTCGGTTTGCTATCTCCTCGATCGTGAGCTGATATGTATTTTTGATATTGATCTTTTCGTATAGTCTCTCTGTAAACTCTTCAATACGTGTCATTTTATAGTGTTCTATCATGCTGAATGCCCCCGATATAGAATGTATGTTCGTATTTAGAGTGAAAATAAAAGCCCCACCGGGCTTGGAGTATCTTAAAGTTCACTTTTCTCTTTTTTTGCAAAGTTTGCCCATTTCTTTTGTAATTCTGGAGGAAATTCTTTTGTTGATGAATTTCTCATAATCTGATTCTTCTTCTTTTTGTTTTTTTCTTTAGGTTTATCAACTCCGAAATACTCGTCCTCATTCCATTCTTCATATGCTCGAGCATGGAGTGCTCCAGAGATAATTAACGCGATAGCAGATAGAACAACTGAAGCTCCTAAATTATTGAACATGATTTGTCCGATTTTCCAAGCAATAAAAACCCAAGCTGCTACGAAAACTATAAGAAGCGCAGCTCTTGCTTTTTTAAATTGCATTAATACTAATAACCCTACTAAAGCCCCTCCAAAAAGCCACCATGACGAATAAGAAAATCCCAGAGCTAAGGAAATTATTAATATTTCAAGAAACGCTAAGCCTGCGCCAGAACCGTAGCGTTCTGCTTCAATAATCCCTTTTGTAACATGTTTATGAAGAGGAACCTCGTCGGCTACATTATGATTTTGATACTTCTTGCTACTCATGTGGATATCTCCAGTTCATTCCCCATCGGCTGGGGGATTTGCTAAAACATGATGTATAGATTATTCTCCTTGGCGGTCTTCAAGCTTGCGACCCTTCTCAGCATCTTTGATGATCTTCCAAAAATGCCTCAGCTCCTTTTTGCATTCTTCTGATGATTCTAGGTATTCTCTGAAGAAGAGGGTTTCTTCTGGATTTTTTATAAGTTTTACGTATTCTGAGTTCAATAGATTATTATCCATATCTGGGTCAGTACGTCCGAGTAAATAATCTCCTGTAACCATAAAGAAATCCGCAAACTGATTAATTTCATCGTGTTCAACAGGGCGTTTTCCTGACTCAATTCTCGATAACACGCTATTATTCATACCGATTTTTTTCGATAGTTCAAGTTGGTTCAATCCAGTTTGTTCCCTTAGTTTTTTAATACGTTCTCCTATTCCTAACACGAAATGATTACTTTTTCCTTTTACTTGTGGAAAGGTAGCATTGGTACGGCCTAGCAGATAGTCAGTTGTAATTCCAAAAAAGTCAGCTAGAGCCACCAAAGTCTCATGAGGAGGTGCACTGTGACCGTTTTCGTAATTACTAATGCTCGCCTTGGTAATGTTTACTTTGATAGCAAGCTGTTCTTGCGTTAGCTTTTTCCTCTTTCTCCATTTGACAAGTCTATCTGATCGGAACAATGTAATTCCTCTTTCTTGTATTATCGATATCTGCCTATTTTTAATGGAGTCATATTACTCGCCCTGACGATCTCCAAGCTTGCGGCCCTTCTCAGCGTCTTTAATCATCTTCCACAGCATCATTAGTTCTTTTTTTCTTTCCTCAGGAGCTTCTAAGTATTCTTTAAAAAAGATGCCGTGTTCTGGATTGCTTATGAATTTTTCAAATTCAATTTCATCGGACTCTTTCTCTTTTTCTAGAGGAGAGGGGGCATCTGTACGGCCAAACAAGTAATCCATAGAAACATTAAAAACTTCGGCTATACGTTGCAATGTGTCAGTATCAGGAGAACGATTACCGTTTTCATACCCGGAAATAGAAACCTTAGTCACATTTATTTTTTTGCCCAACTCTTCTTGAGTCATCTTATTTTGCGTTCTCAATTGTTTTAATCGGGAGGGGAAAGACACAAGATACACCTTCTTTATAAGGTACTTTATTGTAAGTATAAGTTAACAGTTAGTTAACGTAAATTAAGTTAACTAAATAGGAACTTTTATGTTGACAGTTAACTAATAGTTAATTATTATATAGTTAACAACAGGTTAACAACAAGATTCAGCAAAGTGAGGTGAGGGAATGATCAGGGCTAAGCTTAAGATTATCCGCGAGAGTTCAGGGAAAACCCATCAAGAAGTAGCGGATTCGATTGGAATTACCAAGCCACATTATTGGCAAATTGAGAATGGTAAACGTGGCCTTTATTATGACATGGCTGTAAAAATAGCAGCTGTATTTGGTTTAACACCAGATGATATTTTTTTGCCCGATGAGTTAACTAAATCGGAACATAAGGATCAAGAAGCAGGCTAATTTGAACATAACTCATGCGAAGTAGGAAGTACGGGAGAAGGAGGAGGTTTTAAATCGATGAGCATTCCAGCCTATGAGCTAGAAAGCATGAAGGAGACATTTGCTAAAGCACTTAGCTTTATTGATACTCTTTCAAAACATCAGCCAGTAATAGAAAGGGTACAAGATGAGAAGCCAGTCGAAGAGGTTCTGACGATTCCTCAGCTTATGAATCGCTTAAAGATCGGGAAAGAGTCAATGTACGACATTTTGGATGAACCTGGCTGCCCTGTTTTTACCCTAGGTGGGCCTAAACAGAGACGAGTTATCTGGAGCGAATTTGTTCAGTGGCTGAAAGAACGGGATGTCTCATGAGGTTCCGTTGGCTTCGAAAGTCGTCCCGAGCAGCTTGCATTACGATGACGGTAGCACGAGTGAAGATTCGAGGAATGGACGTTGAAGCAGCTTTAGATTTCACCTTACATAAAGGCCACGCCAAGAACCCTGAATCAATCTCTCAAAGGGAATTGCGTTCGTTGAATCGAGATGTCAGGAAAGCTCTGCTGAAGATAGAAGAAAACCGCCGGTGCGGATCCAGCGCCAGCGGGTGAGGGAATAGATGGGGAATTGCTTAAATTCATATTACAACTTATCGCCCACTATTTCTGTTCGAATCTCGAACGGGAGGTGAGAGGCTGTGAAATTTGGTGTCATTATCAAGGCGCTGCGGACGCGAAAGGGCTGGAGCCAAGAGGAATTAGCCGACAAGGTTCACATGTCCCGCAGCGCAATATCAAAGCTGGAAAACGACCAGCAAACACTCGATGTTCCAACACTCATGCGAATGATTCAAGCTACGAACGCCCCCGAAGTTGCTGTATCTATACTCTACGGTATGGACGGAATCACAATTCTTCAAAACATTATGACGGCATTTTAAAGGAGGTATTTTCATGGATAGAAAGATTCTTGCGGCAGAAGCGTTAGCTGCTGGACGAGCTGCGAAGCACAATCTGAAGGTAATTCAGGAGAATCCAGAAAAGATTCGCCCAGGGAAGATGGAGAACGCTGAGGCATATCTGAACATGATGATTAATTTCGCAGAAGAAGAAATAAAAAACGCCCGGCGGGCAGGCCGGACGTCGTTGAGAACTTGGTTGAAGTGTCTCGTGCTGTCTATTGTAACCTCTGAAAAACAGAAACGCAAGGAGGGAGCAGCGTGAACGAAGAGGATATCAAACAATTCACGGCTGCATTGGCTGTACGCTATTTGCAAGTTAAGGAAGAGTATTCATTGAGTGCTCGGTATTTTATCAACATGGATGTGACCACAACGCCTATGGAGAAGTTTCAGTCAGCTCGTGTTCAGGCCGAAACAGCTTACGCTAAGTGGCTTTTGTTCAATGAGGTTATAAGTGAGCTTCCACTCGATATAAAACAAGCTTTCCTCAAAGAGTGCGAACTTCTTAAATCTGAATAGAAATGACAAAGCTTCGGCTTTGTCTCTCGGCGTCGGACAGTATTTTCTCTTACCTCTGTCTGGCGTCGAGAGATGTGGCTGAGTCGCATCAATACATATGAGAGCAGGTGATAGATTGAGACCTTGGATGCAAGAATTGCTCTGGGTGCGCCGAAATGATAACGGCGTAATTGTAGGGGTATCTTTTGATCCACCTAAAACAGGTGACTTAATCCCAACAGTACCAACCGTAAAGAGAACTAAGTCCAGCAAACCAGAAAAAAAGAAGAAATGACCCGCAGCCACGGGTCATTTCGGTTCATTGAAAATCAAATATTACGGCCATTCTACCACGGGTGGCCTGACATGCACAAGGAGGATGACTATGGGAGCGGCAATGTCATTGGATATCACACGGGAACGGATCGAGGTTGTGATCCAGCCGAAGCTCAGATATTCGCCTACGACATTATCAATCAGGGGGCAATCAGGAACGGTTGAACTGCATGCCGACGATGAGCAACTGGAAGAAATCGAACTTGCCATTCGTGAGTATCGGAAAAATAACCGCAAGGAGGAGATTGCATGAAACAGATTAAATTGGAGCGATTGACTGCTCGTAACTTCAAGGGTTTCCGCGACTTTGCATTAGTAGCCGACGGTGGGAATGTTGATGCATTTGGCGACAACGGTACAGGTAAAACGACGATTTTTGATGCTTTCATGTGGGGCTTATTCGGAAAGGACAGCACTAACCGTACCGATTTCGAAATCAAGGAGCTTGACGAGGCTGGTAACGTCCGTCAGCACGGCCTTAACCATGAAGTAGAAGTGGTTCTCAGTCTCGACGGCCGACGGAAAACCTTCCGGCGTGTGTTCGCTGAGAAATGGACTAAGAAACGCGGTGCTGCTCTGGCGGAGTTCACAGGACATACAACTTCGTACTTTGTCGATGGCGTGCCAGTGAAGCAAGGAGAGTACACCACAGCGGTTGATACGGTTATCAAAGAGGATGTTTTCAAGCTTCTGACCAATCCGCAATTCTTCAACGAACAGTTGAAATGGGAGCAACGTCGCCGAATCCTCTTAGAAGTCTGTGGAGACATCACGGATGCGGAGGTCATTCACAGCAACAAAGCACTGGAACGGCTGCCCGATATCCTGAATGGTCGTAGCATTGAGGATCACCGCAAGGTGATTGCCGCACGACGGGCAGACATAAATCAGGAGCTGGAGAAAATCCCCGTCCGCATCGACGAGGCTCGTCGTAGTGCACCAGACATCACGGAGCTTGATGAGGAACTACTTCGAGAGGACATCCAAACTGTTCGTAACCGCATTACAGCCAAAGAAGAAGAATTGTCCCGTATTCAATCGGGTGGCGAAATCGCGGTTAAGGAGAAGCGGCTACGAGAAATTGAAACCGACATGATTGGAATCAAGAACGAGCTGCAGCAAGAGACATTAGGGCGCCTTTCACGCAAGCGGGAAGAAGTTGATTTACTCCATCGAGAAGTTGATCAAATTCGCCGCCACATCGATGACGCTCAGCACCACATAGAAAGTAATAAACGAAGAGCACAGGGACATGAGGAAGAAGCGAAACGCCTACGTGAGAAGTGGTCTGAAGTGAATAGTCAACAGTTGATTGATCATCATCATAATGATAACTGCCCAACTTGCGGTCAATCACTTCCGGAAGATCAGGTTCAAGCGGCTAGAGATAAGGAATTGACTGATTTCAATGTTGCTAAAGCACGACGCCTGGAACAAATCTCAACCGAAGGTAAAGCAGGAGCTGCTGCAGTCAAGCGTCTGCAGGATGAAGTAGATCGGTTCACTGTTGCAGTTGAAGAGAACCATCAGGCGTTATCAGCAAAGCAAGAAGCGCTCGCCGCTGCTGAAGAAGAATCAACTGCCCTACGTGCCAGCATGCAAGATCCGGCAGCTGATTTGCGATATCAGCAGTTGAAGTCTGAGGCGGGGAACTTACGACAGGAAATTGAGGAGCTTCGTTCATCGACCGTTGCTGCAGCGGGTGCCGTTCGTGAACAACTTGCTGGGCTTCGAAAGGAACTCGAATCACTCGAGGCAGAGAAAGCCAAGATTGGCCAAGCAAGAGCAATCGATCAACGCATTATTGAACTAGAGAAGCAAGAGAAATCACTGGCGGTTGAGTTCGAGCAACTTGAACAAGAGCTTTTCCTCACGGAGGAGTTCATCCGGACTAAGGTCAGTATGCTGGAGACGAAAATCAATTCTAAGTTCCATCATGCTCGGTTCAAATTATTCGACCAGCAGATCAACGGCGGCCTGAAAGAGGTTTGCGTGACCACCTTCAAAGGTGTGCCATATGACGGTGGATTGAACAACGCGGCGCGAATCAATGTCGGTTTAGACATCATCAACACATTAGGTCAGCATTACGGTTTCACTGCACCGATCTTCGTCGATAACGCAGAAGCCGTTACGAAACTGATTGACACGGACGCGCAGGTAATCCGACTGGTCGTGTCTGAAGCGGACAAACAACTTCGAGTGGGGACACAACACAACAACATGCAGGAGGCGATTTAATTGAGCGCACCATTCTCAACAGCTTTAACCAAGGTAAACGACATCTTTCTTCCCATGATTGAATCTCAGCTCACAGGGCACGGAATTAACATGGATCAGTATTCTAAGCAGTGCGTCATGTCGGCCATATCGTCGATTAACACAGCACTGGATTCAAAGGGGATCGATTGGAGTGATACGCAGCTCGATAAGAGTAATGTCACTCAAACGTTGCTCTCGGTTGCATCGCTGAAGCTCAATGCAGCGGCGAGCCCGCGTGAAGTTTTTTTCCAAGTACGGAATGTGAAAAGTAAAGGCGCGGATGGAAAAGAAGTTTGGAAGAAACAGATTGAAATGGGCATTGAGGGTGACGGTAATGATGCCATTCTCGCCCGGTACGGTCGTGATGTTAAGAAGGTCGGACAGTTCTGGCTTGTACGTGAAGGCGATGAATTTACTTACCCTCAGTACACTGGTTTTGATGTAATTCCTCCAACATGGACCCCAAAAGGAAAAGGTGATGTTGTGAGGGTTGTATACCCCATCATGAAAAAAGATGGGACGGTCGAATTTTACATTGCAGAGCGTGACGATGTGGCCAGAAATTTGATTGCCCACATGAATAATAACTTGATGAACGAAACATTTGGTATCTGTAAAGATCGATTCAGTGCAAATGCAGAGCAGAAGAAGCAAATCGCTGCAAAGAAAGCGGAGGTACTGAACAAAGCGAAGCAGCTTGGTCTTGGAGCTCTGGATGACCCAGAACTGCAACAATATATTAGTCCAGCATGGACAGAGCCACAGAGCAGGGAATCTATGATTGTTCGTAAAATGCGAAACAACATAGTTAAAAAAATCCCGAAAGACTTCGGGAATGCGCTCGTTGAGATGGCATATTCAGATACAGCGGATGAGTCCTATACCGCTGTTCAGCAAGAGATTGCGGAGCGTGCTAATGGCGAAGTTATTGACGTTGACCCTGTTAAGGTTCCTGAGGAGCCCACGATGGGAGAACAACACGATGAGAATAGAACAGAGATCGAGACAGAAGAACGGGAACAGGGTGTCATCAGCTTTGAAGAAGGGCCTGGTTTCTAATGATCGACATACTTCCTCTTGGTTCTAGCAGTGCGGGCAACGCCTATCGGGTAACCGATGGGCACACGTCCCTCCTGTTGGAAGCTGGAATCCGGTTCAAAGATATTCAACGAGCGCTGGAGTTTAGGCTGTCGGATATTGCTGGTTGCCTGATCTCGCATGATCACGGCGACCATAGCAAGTCTATCAAGGATCTGATGAAGGCAGGAATCAATGTTTATACAGGACAGGGCACAGCGGACATTCTGGGGATCTCAGGGCACCGCTTGCGGCCTGTGGTAGCTCGACAGCAGTTTACCATCGGTACTTGGACTATTCTCCCGTTTCAGGTCGAACACGACGCTGCAGAGCCGCTAGGATTTATCCTAGCCAATCGATCAGGGGACAAGCTACTGTTCGCGACTGATACCTATTACATTCGCTACAGGTTCACAGGCTTGACTCATATTATGGTCGAGTGCAATTACTCGATGTCGATCTTGCGTGAGAATATCACTGCTGGCCGTGTGCCGGCAGTCATGAAAAACAGACTGCTTAGGTCGCATTTCAGCCTTGAGAATGTGAAGGAGTTCCTGCGAGCGAATGACTTGCAGCGCGTGCAGGAAATATGGCTATTGCATCTGAGTGACAACAACAGCGACGAGGAACTATTTAAGAGAGAGATTCAAGCTTTGACAGGCAAACAGGTCATGATTGCTAAACGGTAGGTGATTCGCATGAATGAACTGACTGGAACCCATATGAAGAGCATGATTGGCCAGAGGATATGGAAGTTGAAAGATTCAGATCCAGAGGCCTTCAAGCGTGAGGTACGGATCTACTTTGAACGGGGATATCCTGGCTGGACAGTCGTCCGTGCAAAGTACCCATTCATCTATCTCAGGGATGATAGGAGGAGCTTGAATTGAGTGTGGTTCAGATGAATTTGTTTTCAGATTTTGAAAGGGAGCCGCATTTGAACGGAATGTATTACGAACGAAGCACGGATCGATTTGTATCGTTCGTGCTGGGCCGAAGGCATTATGAAATATCGGCTAAGGAATGTAAATGGGATAAGGCATGGCAAATGAAAACGAAGCAGGAGCGGGCTATTTAACTTCTCCTAGCAGGGGGTGAGAGTCGGTGGATTCCAGCGTAAATCCCCAACCAGACGACCCACATATCCGAATTGCGCATGAAATACACCGAGAGATGATCCGCCGGAAGTTTAACCAGCGTCAGTACGACATTATCAATTTCATCATGACACTGAGTTGGGGGTGCGGGAAGCCATCGGCGAACATACCTCAATTAAAGGATTTTGGATTATGTGGAGTTGGGAGTAATCATATAAAACTTGCACTAGAAACATTGGTTGAAAGCAATGTGATTCTATGGGAGAAGAGTTTGAACCTCTTCCAAATTAATAAGCATTATGACCAGTGGACAATCGATCCAGTCGGAAATTTTGATTCCAAAAGAATGAAAGAATTAATCAAGTTAAATATCGAAAATCGCTCTCCGAATTTGGCGAAAAAAGTTCCTGAAAAGGGAAATGACTTCCCGAATCGGGAAACGAAAATTGATTCCCAAAAAGGGAACTTAGTTCCCGAATCAGGAAATGAGTTCCCAAAAAGGGAAACGGCCATTTCCCAAATCGGGAAGTTCTCATTTCCCAAATCGGGAAACGAAAAACGCGATTTTCCGCGTAGTATCAAGGCTTACGGGGCGTCGAAAGCAATTATTAAAACAATAATTAAAAGTAGTAGTAATAAAGATACTTCTACTGAACTAGAAACAGAGATATCCGGCAACGGCAACAATCCTGAATTTACGTTCGGATACATATACCGTGCCTACGAAAATAATTTCACCGACAAGGGGAATGTCACTCAGTTCGAAGTCGAAGAGCTTGGATATCTTTTCGACGATTACGGGGGTGAGTGGTTGCTAAAGGCAATGCGTGAGGCTGCCAGACATAAGAAAATGACACTGGCTTACGTCAGGGGCATCCTTGAAGGCTACAAAAAAAGGGGTGGGCCACAAGCGAACCTGCATAGCATAGAGCAGTCAGAGACAGTGGTTCAGGACGATGATCCTATCACAATTTTGATGAGAAAGGCAGATGAGAAGAGACTTGCTGAATACGGAGCTTCTTGAAGCAGAAATTCTCGGAGCATTCTTCCTGGATCCTTCACTTGTTGGGGAAGTCGCTGTAACCATACAACCAGAGGTATTCGCTCAGCCGCAGCACCGTAATTTGCTGAAAATGATTCAGGAATTGTATAGACGGCAGCAGGAGCTATCCTTAACCACAATCGCGACGGTATTTGAGAAACATATTGGTAAAGTGGGCGGGATCTCCTACATTTCGCATCTTATCAGCTCCACATCAACTACAGCAAAGCTTGAGGAAAATGTTCGCCAACTCATAGAATCAGACGCTCGTCGTAAAGCAATGGCACTGACCAAAGAGTACTATGCTAGATTTGCAGATCCAGCTGCAGGTGGTTTTGAAGAGATACTGGACGAGTTTGAACAACGTACGCTGGATATTCGTCCAAAGGCTCTGCAAGTAGATACGACTGTTGATGACATTATCGGTTGGTATGAAGATCTTGTTCTCAAATCACAGGATCCAACACGAGCGCTCGGCATTATGACCGGATGGGAAGCACTTGATCGGATGACGCTTGGATTTCAAAGAACCAATCTCATCGTGGTTGGAGCACGAACTAGTATGGGGAAATCAGCTTTTGCAAATGAGATAAAAATGCGTGCAACAAGGCGAGGGCACAAAGTAGCTGATTTTAGCCTGGAGATGTCAAAAGGGCAAATATATAACCGAATGATTGCTAACATGTGCAACATACCACTACAAGCGTTACGTTCGGGTAATTTAACCCCTCAACAGCTTGAAAAGATATCTTCGAAGATGGATATGCTCCGAAGAATGCACATTGATGATAGTCGTGGTGTAACTGCCGAATATATCTGCTCGGAGATGCGGCGTATTAAACGCCAAGATGGGCTTGATCTCGTTGTTGTCGACTATCTGCAAGAGGTAGTCGAGCCAGCTGAGCGGAACGATAATAGCGGCTCAGGGCTACACAGGGTCTGCCAGAAGTTACGGAAAGCTGCTAAAGACTGCGACTGTGCTCTTATTGGGCTTTCTCAAGTTAAACAAAGCGTGGAAGAGCGTCAGAACAAGCGGCCACTAATATCTGATCTATCTGGTAGTGCAGCAATAAGCGCTGTAGCAGACGATATCATCCTTCTTTATCGGGATGAGTATTACAATCCGGACACTTCAGACAAGGGTGTTCTAGAAGTAAATCTTTCGAAACAAAGAAATGGCCCAACTGGACTTGTAAAAATGCAGTTCAATAAAGATTTTCAACAGATTGCATAGGAGGGAACTATGGCCGAGGGAACTTGGAATAGATGGAGTGTCTACGAGTACATGAAACAGCGTTTTGAACGGACATATGAAGTACCCTCTCTGCAGGAGCTTGAGAAAGAGTTTGCGTCTATCGAATCAGATGAAATCGAAGAGGGGATTCAAGAATTTGAATCGAGAGTATGTGGTGCGCATGTGTCGTAAGCCGCTCGACCCTTTGTATCAACAAAGCATTTATTACTCAGTGATAGGGGAAGACGGATATACGATCGGGGAAGTGTTTGTAATCGATCGTAGCCTGCTGCCACGACAGAAGGGAAGAACGATGAATGAAAACGATGGGGATCGACCACGGAACCAATTACGCAGGATGGGCAACCATGAGCAACGGCAAGCCAATTGATTTTGGTCTCCGTGATTATAGTGAAATTAAAATGCCGTATGTCCTTGATGCAATATACCAGGATACTTACCAACTCATTGGACAACACCGTCCGGAAATAGTCATTCTAGAACGTCCGGTTCACTTCAAGAATGCGAACAGTGTCTTGGCTCTTGTAGGAGCTTACTCTATGGTGACGCTGGCAGCGCTCCATCAGGGCATCAAAATTGCAGAAGTCAGACCGACAGAATTGAAACGGGAGACGGGCAAAGGGAATGCAGACAAGGAGACTGTAGCAATAGAAATGCAAATGCTATTCGATTTGGATTATGACGAAATTGCGGTCCCTGTGTTGTACCAACGGGACGACCCGAAAGGGAAATTCAAAAAAGGCGACATTAGAGATCGTTTATTCGACCCGTCAGACGCCATTGCGCTCTGCTGGGCCTTCCATCAAAAACTTAAAAAAGGAGCTGCATAACATGGGTTACATCGAGTCAGAAGGAACATTGCTGGGAGCAAACATGAAGAAGGGCGGGAAGATGGTTCTGCAGATCGAAGTTACACAAGATTTGGACAGCCGAGAAGATTACTACCACCTTCGCAAAATGATTGAAAAAAACATTCGATTCTCTTTGGAGAGTCAGGTCGTGCAATATAACGTCGCTCTCGATGCGCGAACGGAAAAACCGATCAAAAACTATCGAGTGGATGAAAAGGGTGTTGTATCTGAGGTTAAGCCAGAAGGCGAACAGGTAGAGATGGAGCTGGAAGGCGTTCCGAAAGAGGAAGTACCAGTTAAGCACGAAGCGAAGGAATCAGATAAGACCATCATTGATGACTTCATCGTTTCTGGGCTGGCACCGACATACGAGGATTTGCCTTATGACTTCGCGGCCTACGTTCAGCGCATTCGTAGCGGGGAAACGTACATGAAGATTGCTAATGAGCTCGACGTGAGCAGCGGACGGGTTGCTGAAATCATCGAAGATTATCGGACACGGGTTGCACCGCTGGCGATCAAATGGGACGAGTGGAGAAAGGGCAATGTTCAATCTGAACCTGCAGCAAACAAAGAGGGTGATGTTGAGGAAGTCACTAATCCGGATCCAAAAGAAACAGGCGAAGCTGGGGCAGGCACAACGGACACTGATTCAGTAGAGTTTGAGCCAGAACAGGAAGAGACTGCTGGCGAAGAAGTGGAACAGTCACAAAATGAGCAGGAAGGCCAAGGTGAAGAAGGGACTGCTTCAAAAAGCGTATCTTCCGATATCAGCAAGGAGGAGCTAGAGAAGTATATTCTTGAGAAACGACCAGCATACGATGACCTCCCGATTGATTTCCCTGCGCTGCTTGAGAAACGGCTTCAGCAGGATAAAACATGGTTGGAAATTGCAAAAGAAACAGGTATGACAAGTGGACAGCTTAGTTCTCGTTGGAGCGCATATAAGAAGCGTGTAGCAGAGCAAATGAAAGACGGAGGAGCGGCTTAAGGCGTTCCAACAATCCAAAGGTTTGAAGGCGTTTGGCGGCCCTTTGCGGCCCTTTGCGGCCGTCAAACAGAACATATGTGCGGGTGAGGCTGTGACTCAAAGAGAAATCAAGATGACGATTGAAAGAATATTCGAGGCATATAGGAGTTTCAGTTTTCTGAATCGATTGAATTTGCCAGCGCTTCCGAAGGAAGCGCAGATTTGTAAATCAATTGACGCTGTAGTCGAACACTTAGATCCGATAGAAAGATGCTTAGTGAATGAACGCTACATGAAAAGGACGCGGGTATCGGACCTGGAGGTGTACTCTCAGATAATTACTCCGCCTGTATGTGCGGTGACATATTCAAACATCAGACAATCAGCATTTGAAAAACTTCTAATTGCATTTAGGCTATTGGGGCTAATCCAGTGATGGAGTGATTAATGTGGAAACTGTTATGAAGTGGGGGAAGGAGGATTTATGAACAAAGTAAGATTCAAGCTTTTCATTGCAGTTATTGCAGCATCATTCGTGGCAATGTCGCTTTCGTTGCTTGCTTACGGAACGATTGCGGCGTTCATTTTAAATGTGTAAATGGTCTCAGCTAGAAGAATAACAGACAAATTAATAAATTCATTTCATATATGTAACGCTTAGGCCAGATTGAGAGGATAAAGCATATCCACTCAATCCCTTCAATCCGGCCGTTATGAACCGTTTTTCGGTTTTTGACCAAATGTGAACTCTACGGAGACTATGATGAGGTCAAAAATGATTTTGATTTTTCTTAGATTCATATGGCCATCCCTCCTTTACGTGTGGGATGGATAGTACGGTAATACGGTTTCTATTCTATCACAGATGGAAATATTTTCACAAATAAAATTGGACAGAGAGGTAAAGGGAATGAAAGTGGAGATAGATATAAACCTCCGAAGGTGGTTCATTGGGTACTGGATGCTTGGAAGCAGTTGGAGTGGAAAACGAAAGCATGCATTTTACTTGGGGCCTTTTTCATTCTGTATCACGTTAGGAGGTACGGCTGATGAATAATGTGGTTGATTATAAAAAAATCGATTCATACTTTCTAACTGAGGAGCAGCTGCAAGCAGAACGTCAACGACTCGAGGCATTAAAACCTCGAGACTATAAAGGACAGACAGTGGTTACCGCCTCACAAAAGTTGGGCAATGGAAAGTATGCCCGGAAAGGTGGGGAGTGGTAGGTGGTCGACCTAAGTAAATAATAAAACGCCCTCCGCTGTTCCTTGGCCAGGCTGCGGGGGCGTTTATCACAAGCCATAACCAATATACCATAACGAGGGGATTGAGGGGAATGGCGATGGCGTGGGGACAATGTGAGCTGTTTCCAAAAGCAAGCGAATCGGAGATCCAGCGGACAAAATTCCTTCTTGGAAAATACATAAATATGATTTCCTTAATGAAGGATTTTGAAAAATTCGAAGCCGACCTGAAGCAAGTAGCCATTGATGGCGAAGTTGCTCGACGGATTGATCAAGAAGATCTGCACGCAGACAAGACGGCGAATGCCACCATCCTGATTGAGAAACAGCGTTGGGTGTACCAGCAGTATAGTTTATATACACAACAATTGTGGAGAGCATTTATGTTAATTCGGGATGATGAAGCAAAAAAGGCGGTCGATTATAGGTATATGAAAGGGTACTCCTATAAGGAGACGCTTTTGTTTTTCAGATATAGTTTATCGGACAGTACAATCCGTCGGAAAATTACAGAAGGGATCGAAAGCATGGCCAACACATTGAAGTTGATGGGGTTCTTTGAACAGGATAGTGTTGGGTTTTAAGGGGAGTGTTGCTATCTAGGTTCCGTATAAACAAGGAGAACTATTTTAGCAGACAAAATCAATTTATTAAAATCGGAGCAGTTGCTATTTGCAAACTGCTCCTCTGACGTTTAGCTATCGTTTCCCCGGCAGGGATTGAAACTTACTGGGATCTCCAGATTATTGAAATGTGGTTTGAATCGTGTCGACCTTGTTGTACTACATATCATGAATTGGTAATATTTTTTTGTTCAATATTATGGTAGTATGAATCTAATTTTTAGAAAACGATCTTGGTGGGGTTAAATTATGAATCGTGATCTTATAGATGATTATCTCCAGAAGCCGAAACACAAGAAGAAATTATTCGTAGTGAGGATGCTGCCATACATCATGCCAGTACTTTTTATATTAGGGGTAATTATCTTATTATTTATTTTCACTCCAAAGGATGCATGGGTTACCTATAAGACAACTGCTAATAATATTTCCTTTAATAAAGTTATGCTAGGTACAAACTTGAAGGTCACAACAGATAGTTTACATATTATTAGTGGAAAAATGACAAACAATTCATCTCTATCTGTAAAGGTAGAAGGTAAAGTTCAAACTTTAGCACCTAGAGAACTACGAATTGTGTTTGACAAAGCAAGTACTAGCGATGTTATTGATATATCACCTCCAAATGTTCTGTTAGACAAAAATGTGTTGATAGAGTCTAAAGGCGCAAATGAACTTGACTCATTAGAGATAACTAACAATTATTACAAGGACGCAGAATTTAAACCGGAGTTTAGTTTTCTCAACGGTTTTCGTGTTAACGTTGGTACTGGTAAATCCTTCGAATTGATTAGAAAGCAAAATGTTGAAAGTTATTCTAAAAGAAGCAAAACAGTTTGGAGTGTATCTTCCGACAGGGAAATATCATTTAATTTTAAAGGTAATGTAGAGATTTATCTAAAAAACAAAAAGATAACTTTTGATCAACTGTTAGAATTAATACCCGTTGAAAGTAATTCAACGAAAAGTAGTAAATACTTAGAGCTGGAATTCTTAACAGACGAAGCTTTTATACTTAAAGTGCTTCCTGAAAAGAGTCAAACCATTAATTACTATGGATATTCTAGTGATATCAAAATTGTTGGAAATGACGATGCAGTACTAACTGTAATTAAGTCGGGTGAACCTCAAAAATATGAAGTACCTGGAGCAATAATATCGGCTCATGCAAAGGATTTTCCTTACAATCAAATTACATCTTATTTGACAGTAGATAAAAAGTCTAAAGAAGGTGGCCCATTTAAAGCAAGCGGAACCGTAAATAAACTTTCTATTAATAACAATTCTCTTTTCCAAAATCCGACTCAGTGGGCTCAGAACAATATATCAACAATCATCACTACTATTCTTACTGCAATCATAACCGCCTTAGTCGCTTATTTAACAACATCCAAAACAATAAACCAACGAAACAATTAATTGTTGATAGTACATTTGAAAGCCTCCAAATGTGGGCTTTTAGTAACTCTAGTTAAGACCGCATGTCGATCTGATGTATAGTAAATACGAGGGTGTTGGGTAGTGGATGAAGGTTTAACAGTAATATGACTGTAAAATGAATGCGTTATGACCGTAAGCTGGACTGAAGTTGAACAACGTCTGACCGTTTTTCCGTGATAGTATGTAACCATAGAAAAAGGCGAGAATGACACGCACGGCTGCATATAGGCAGCATTCGAACCGGGGCGTACTTCTTCTCGTATATTAAGAGGGGGACAAACCAACACGGCTTGTCCCTTTTGCATTACTTCTTACTAATAGCTCTTATCGCTTTCTTATCACGATCATATTTTGCTATGCAAATATCACGTATTGCTAAGATAGCGGTTATAGCCAAAATAACAAAAACAACAACTATTGCTAAATACATGTTAGACTCCCTCCTTTCATACCTTCACATCCTAGGAGTCGGATTGAGCGACTAAAAAATTGCGAACCGATTCCCAATTTGTCTTTTCATGAATGAATATAGAGAGCTGCTTATCTTTGTGACAGGCTATATGAAATTAGTGAGTAAGTTTTTATGTGCTTAAGCATTAGGGGAGTTAAATGGGGTTTTTGAGAGAATATCATTTTGACGTGGAAAATGAGACGTTTGTAAAATGGTCTTGGTTCTTCCTCTCTAGTTACAAAGTACGTATGCTTTTAATAGCAAAGAGCGCAGCAATTTTGCAGCGGCCGTTTACGGACGCAATTTCTCGAACATAACTTTTTGATTGAATTAACTTTATATATAAACCGAAGTCGCTCATTATTGGGCGGCTTTTTTTTATTGGAGGAATGCACTGTGAAGAAGAAAAAGAAGCGATTTAGAGATCCGCCGAAGCAGCCAGCCCGTTGCAAAGGATGTGTATGGGGCGATTGGACGGGTACGAAGCAATACTGCGGTAGGCGGCCATGTGTAAAAGTAAGTCGAAAGTTGTAGGAGGAAATACCTTCCTGTCGTCGAAGTATGGCAGTGGAGGTGAATTGTGAATGACAGCTATTATTTGTTATTCAACTAAAATGTTAAACATCATGCTTACTGATCGAAGAATTAATTATGGATCTAAACAGGAACTAGGTTACACAGACAATCGTATTAAGTTAATTAATCTGCCAGAGATGGGATGGGTAAGCGGTGCTGGATTGGCAGATTTTTTAGATTCGTTTAAAGGAAGCTTGGCAGAAAAAGAAGTAAGAAGTACTGATGATGTATTAAAAATTTACGACGACGCGGTAGTTAATGCAAAGGAGATAAATCCCAGTAGTTTCGAACAGCAGATTGATCAAAGTGTTGCTGTAGTCTCATGGTTTGGAGCTTCCACAGATTATACAGAAATGTTCTTTAGAATGGGGATACTATCAAATGCTCATTATGGGAAGAATATCGCACTCGCACCTAGTGAAGAGATTTTTATTGTTTACCCATCAGATTACTTAGAGAATTTAGAATTAGTTAAAGATCTTGAAGAACGGCATGGCTTACATGATCAAATTAATGGGGATATAATTGTAGTACTCAAGCAAATGTTTGAAGTGTTTAAAGAGATTTCTGATAATTCACCATATGTTAGCTCAATTTGTGATGTAGGTTTATTCTTTATAGATCAGGATGGGATATATAAAAGTAAGATTTCAGGAGAAGTGCACGATTTATTAAGAGAGCTTGAAGAGGGAAAGTTGGAACAAAGGTTTGAGATTGTATCCTCATTCGGGAGTCCCTGCTAGGGCTATTTTTTAGATGTACATAACAATAATAGTGTTGAATTAATTAAGTAGCATATTACTAATATTTATTGTCTCATTATGGCGATTGGGTTATTATGGTTGCGGGGTGAAACAAGTGAATAATAAAAACAAGGTACAAAATCCACTAACGATAATAGCTATATTTGCAGGTATTGCTGAAATAGCTGGCACTGCAGTTTTGTTGGGCTTACCTCTTGAGATCCAAAAAACTTTTGTGTGGTTTGTTATGTTGTTTCCATTTGTATTAGTAGGTTTATTTTTTATTGTGCTATTGTTTAAACATGGTGTTTTATATGCCCCAAGTGATTTTACAGATGAAAGTAATTTTATCGGCATTTTAAAGAACCGTAGTAACCAAATCAATAATGAATTAAACGGAGCGACAAGCGAAATCGAAGAGGCTAAAAAACTAATAGAAACTATTGAAGAAGCAAAAAAACAGTTGGCAGAATCTACACCTGAGAATACATACTTTGCACAAATTACAGAGTTGTCGAAGAAGCTCAATTTAATTCAGAGTCAAGTTGAAAATGCTAAACAGACTAATAACGATGAAGATATAAATTTAAAAGTAATACACAAAATGAACAATGTAATCAATCTTAAAAAAGAGATTCTGTCAGTTCTTAAGGGTGCGGGGAATAAAGGGCTATCTCCACAGGACATAGCGCTACGTACAAATAGTAATTATATTTTTGTTATCACAATGCTTGGTAGTCTAATAGATGAGGGACTAGTTATAAAAAAAGATAATAGGTATTTTGTAACTTTGATTGAGAGCGCTTGAAGGAGCGTTCTTTTTTTGTCTGAAAATTTGATATACAAGCTGATTTAAGGAACGCATGTTCTAATGAGTCCGAATGTAGGATGCAAATTAAAAAACGCCATGGCGGTACCGCAGAAGCGTTCTACGAGCGTGTTATGAATGCATATATAGGAAACCAACTCAACTCAATGGAGTGTATTTTTGATCACTAATGAAATGCATTGTCTGATATTGGAAAGCGATGTATGATGTGTTGGGGTGATTTTATATGAAAAGAAAGAACTTAATTTGGGTCGTTATTGGCATCATTTCGATATGGGCATTATCTGCAGTAATAATAACGCTTTTTGTTGACGAAACTTATCGCGGTACAGCAGGAGACATGTTTGGTGCAGTTAACTCCTTATTTGCTGGTTTGGCGTTTGCCGGAATTATTTATACAATTTCGATCCAGAGGCAAGAGCTAAAGGAGCAGCAGAAGGCAATTCAGATGCAAACAGAGGAATTATCTCTACAGCGAAAGGCTATAGAAATGCAAACTCAAGAGTTGAAGATGCAGAGAGAAGAAACTGCTCGATCGGCAGATCAACTTGAGAGTCAAAGGAACCTAATGAACCTACAAATAGCCATGACAACGATAAATGAGTTAATAATGACAAAAAATAAAAGGATTGAGCGTATTGTACGAACTAGTAATGGAGATATTTCAAGAGGAATTCAGGCATTAGTAGAGATAGTAAGATCAAAAATTAAAAAAAATGAACCAATAACAAAAGATGAACAGTTATTTCATAATTTTTGTAATTCCTTTATATATATATTGCAGTATATAACGAATTCTGACTTGAATTCGGAGCAAAAGCAAGTTCTTGGGAAGATGTTGGATATGGACTCTGCTGATGTTGAAATCTATATTATATACTCTGCTTTCGAAGCCGACCAACATGTATTGGCGCTTTTAAAACAGTTTGGTTTTGATGCAAGGTATAAAAGAATAAGTTCTCAACTAATATGACCATCTATCAGGTGGTCTATTTTTATTAAGAAGGTGGTTAATTTGAATATACAAACCGTATCTATAAATAAAATTAAAGCAGCAGCCTATAACCCTCGCATTGACCTGCAGCCAGGTGATCCAGAATACGAGAAGCTGCGCCGCAGTATTGAGGAGTTTGGTTACATTGACCCTATCGTATGGAATGAACGTACTGGAAACATGGTCGGTGGTCATCAGCGTTACAAGATCCTTGTCAACGAGTTGGGGCGCACGGAAGTCGAGGTTTCAGTCGTTGACCTGGACGAGACACAAGAGCGGTTGTTGAACCTTACCTTGAACAAGGTGGAAGGCCAATGGGATGATGAAGCGCTGGCACACCTTCTTGAAGAGCTCCAAGCAGAAGCAGCAGATCTTGGTCTTACAGGTTTTGATGTCGATGAAATAGAAAGCCTTATTGAAGAATTCACAGAGCCGCAAGAGGATCAGCTCGGCGACTTCGAAAACCGAGAACTGGATACGGAAGAATTCGACGAATCCCAATTCGGGTGCAAATGCCCGCGTTGTGGATTCGTTTTTGATTCTGAGGGTGAATAGACATGCCAGCATGGGATTGGAGTTTGAAAGATATCGAGCAGGTGCCGAAACATGGCCATACTGTGTTCAGTTGCTTCTCCTGCGGCGGCGGCTCAACGATGGGCTATAAGCTTGCAGGATACACGGTGCTGGGGAATGTGGAGATTGATCCCCAGATGATGCGAATTTATCGGCAGAATCATAATCCGAAGTATCCGTTTATGATGCCGATTCAGGATTTCAAGGCGCTGCCCAATGATGAGCTGCCGGCGGAATTGTCCGACTTGGACATATTGGATGGTTCGCCGCCATGCAGCGTATTTTCCACCGCAGGTTCCAGAGAAAAGAAGTGGGGCGGTGAGTTTGCATTTCGGGAGGGGCAAGCTGTGCAGCGTCTGGATGATCTCTTTTTCGACTTTTTAGACGTAGCAGAAAAGCTTCGGCCTAAAGTCATTGTTGCTGAGAACGTCAAAGGGATGATCATAGGAAAGGCACGGGGCTATGTCAGCATGGTTCTGTCACGGTTCCGAGAACTTGGTTACCGACCACAGTTGTTCCTTCTGAATTCGGCTACGATGGGCGTACCGCAGAAAAGGGAGCGGATCTTCTTTATTGCTTCGCGGAATGATATACCTTTCCCACGGTTGCAGCTCGAATTCAATGAGCCGCCAGTTCTGTATAGGGACATTCGTGACGGGGAAGGGGCGCCTTTAAACCCTAGCACTAGGACGTTCCAACGGTGGCAGAAGCGACGTCCAAGGGATCTTAACATGGGTGATGTGACCGAGAGGGAAGAGGGCAAGAACAGTAATTTCAATACAATACTGGTCAAGGAGCAAAAGGTGCCGAATACAATTGCGAGCTCGTCTGTGTTTGTACGGACTGATGCCCCACAACAAATTAGTGATTCGGACGTTATTCGGATTCAGACATTCCCACGAGACTATGATTTCATGGATGCAGATGTCCAATATGTCTGCGGCATGAGCGTCCCTCCATTGATGATGAAGGGGATTGCATCCGAGATCTACAAGCAATGGTTTAGTAAATAAAAAAGAGGGCGCATCAACGCCCTCCTACCCAACCAGGTTCCCCCGGCTGAGATAGTGGAAACCCGTGGCCACGGAATCGCAAGCCACTATCTCGCCACCAATTTTAACGGAAAATTGAGGGGAACACAATGGGAACAAAATATGAACACGATGTATTGATGCAGCATGAGTTGGCTGTCATGGAAGGGATTCTGGAAAGCAAGGAGCAGTACCGCAAGATTATTAAAGCGGGCATTGCTCGATGGGTGAAAGACTTCCAAGATGGCCGCATTGAGATAAAGACGGTGGATGACCTGAAGAAGCTGATTGAAATAGATATCGAGTTGCAGAAGGACGATATTTAGCTTCTTTCTTTCTCTATTTGCTCTATTACATTCATATGTTTTTCGTACTCTTCCTTTTTGAGGTATGTAAAGAAAATGTTCGCAGTAATTAAGGCGAATATACAACTACTTACGGTTAGTGCATTCCAAGCAGTGTCGGGTATAAGCTTAATATATTGAATGAGATCTGATGTAATATCTGACCATGCATCAGAAAATTGCTTTTCGGTTCCTTCTTTGTTTTTTTGAGCGTAATTTAGCAATATTCCAGAAATTGTAGCTGTTAATCCAATAAGTGAAACACCTAAGGTAAGCACAAGTTTTATAGCAAAATCTACTATCTCCTTTATGAGGGATTTCGGATCCATTGATTTAAGGTTTAATTTCACGATAGTAAACATTTCAGGTGGAATTCGTTTATATGAAGAGTAAAGAACGCTAATATCTTTGCATTCAAGAATAATATCTTGTTTATCAATAACTATTCGTCTAAAAGGTTTTTTTAGCTTCTTTTTGTAGAAATAGAAAGAGATGATTTCGATAATTAAGGTGATGAGTAACACGGATATTAAATATTTGAACATCAGGAATCCTCCTCTTTGATATGCGAAAGATATCGAGCTCTGTTTTTACAATATATTTCTTTCAAAATTACAGCAAGTGGTGGTGGTGATATGTAGTGGCTAGAGAGCGAAGTCCGCAGCGCGACGAAGCTATGAAAATGTGGCTGGACAGCGGCGGCAAAATGAAGCTGAAGGATATTGCTACAGCTCTTGGACTCGGTGAGACGCAGATCCGGAAATGGAAGAGTGTAGACCGTTGGGTGGATGCTCTGAATAGTAACGTTACTGATGATTCGAATAGTAACGTTACCAAACGAAGGGGAGCCCTCAAAGGTAACAAGAATGCCGTTGGAAACCGTGGCGGGGCACCTCAGGGGAATCAAAATGCGAAGGGGAACCGTGGCGGGGCGGGCGGCCCTTATCGAAATAAGAAAGCATTGAAGCATGGTATGTACGAGACGATTTTCATGGATGCCTTGGAACCAGATGAACAGGAGCTACTTGAACAGATTGACACAACCCCACTTGTACAGCTTGAGGAACAACTTCGCATGCTTACGCTTCAGGAACGCCGCCATATGAAGCGGGTGAAGCTTCTGGAGGAAGGTTTGAGTGATGAAGAGCGCAAGGTAAAAGAGGAACTTATGCAGCGGAAGGACATGGTGCCTTACGTCAGCCCAAAGAGTGGGAAACAGATACAGGTTCCTATCCAAACCGAAGGATTGAAGGTCACTGAAATCACGACCGTTGTCACATCAAAATTGGACAAGATCCTCAAACAGGAAGAAGCCTTGGTTAAGACGAGGGACAAGAAACTCCGTGTAATAAACTCGATTGCACACTTGAAGCAAGAGGAAGAGAAGCTGGCGATTGCCCGTGAACGCCTTGAACTAGATAAAATCAAAGCGTTGGGCTATGGCGAAGGGGAGGAGGATAACGACGATGATGAAGATGATGGGGATGATTTAGGATGGTAATTTCTCTAGCCAAAGAGCACCGACGACGCATTAAGCGGAAGCTGAGGAATAGACCGGAGAAGCTGGAGGAACTGAAAGAGATCCTGTCCGATTTTGAGCAATTCTGTTTTCGAATGCTGAAGATCAAGAACAAATCAGGTGAAATGGTTCCACTAGTTCTTAACGATGCCCAACGGCGTTATGCTTCCCGTGTGTTTGAGGATATTGCAGCGGGGAAGCCCGTCCGTATTGTAATCTTGAAGGCTCGTCAGATGGGGTTCTCTACGGTCACGGAAGCACTGATTTACTATTTCACATCGCTACAAGAAGCGAAGAACGGATTTATTGTTGCTCAGTCCTCTGACGCTTCCAGCAACCTATATGATATGTTTCAGCTTTATTATGAAAAGGTTCCACCTATCATCCAGCCGATGACTCGGAAAAATAATGCCAAGAAGCTCACATTTGAAAATCCAGCGATCCGCCCGGCAGACCGGCGAAAGAATCCGGGTCTTAAATCGAAGATCACCGTACAGACGGCTGAGAGCCGTGTGCTTGCACGTTCAGATACGATACATTATCTGCACGCTTCCGAGCTAGCCTTCTGGCCAGCCAAGAAGAAAAAGAGACACCTCTTGTCGCTACTGGCTGCATTGTCCAAGGAGCCGGGCAGTTTGGGAGTGATTGAGTCCACTGCAAATGGCATGGAAGAGTTTAAGAAAATATGGGATGCAGCCGTGAAGGGCGAGAGTGATTTTACTCCGCTCTTTTTTGCGTGGTTCGAAATGCCGGATTATCGTAAGCCAGTTCCACCAGGATTCGAGCTCACTGAAGAGGAACAGGAACTAAAGGGCAAGTACGGATTGGATGACGAGCAACTGCAATGGCGCCGGTACACAATTCGAAATGATTGCGGTGGAGATCCGCGACAGTTTGACCAGGAGTATCCGTCCGAACCTGATGATGCGTTTCTTTTGTCCGGCGAGGGCATCTTTGACAACAAGTTTATTAAGCGGCTACGTGATGCAATCACGATCACAGGTATCCGGCATGAAATTGATTTTGTTAAGGGCAAGGTTATTCCTTCCTCGACTGGTGAACTGGTCATCTACCGGAAGCCAGAGCCGGGAAAGCGATACGTTTTGGCTGCTGATACGGCCAAAGGCAAAGAAGATGGTGACTATGATGCTGCTTACGTACTTGAAGAGCGTATAGGTGAAATGTGTGCCGCTCTCCATGGTAAGTGGGACACCGACTTATACGGCAAGAAGCTGAATACCCTTGGTTTGTTTTACAACACAGCATTGCTGGCTGTAGAGAACAACAACACCGGGGAATCAGTGCTAAATACGTTGTTCAATACTTGTCACTATCCGTTGCTCTTCATGCATAAGAAGGGGACGCTTGGATGGAACACCAATCAGGCCACGCGCCCCGTCATGATCAGTGATTTCAAGGAAGCGATTCGGGATCAGTTGTATAAAATCTACTGTCCAGAGCTGTACGGCGAATGTATGACGCTGATTGACAAGAATGGCAAAGCTGAGGCCGACAGCGGCTGCCATGATGACAGGATCATGGCTTATTCTATCGCGCTGCAGGTGCGGCAGGTGGCTGAAAAATGGTTTGAATGGTTCAAGAAAAAACAGCAACGGGAGAATTCAAAGCGTGAAGAACACAACGAGGGAGCGGGGTGGATTTAGATGAGTGAAGGTAGTGCAGCGTGGTTCCCAATAGCCAAAGAAGAAGGGGAGCGGCATATCCCATCAAGTGCCCAGCTGCCCGATGTATTCGACAAGCTTTATGATCAACACGGCCTGTTGCCGTTTGAACCAGGCAATGACCCAGCCAGCTGCAGGCAGCTTGTCAAAAACAGCAATATAATTCCGCAATGCATTGAAGCATACAAGCACAATATTGCTGGCCACGGTATCGCATTGGAGTATTTACCGGGTGAGAGCGACGAAACGGCCAAGGATGAATGGGATCGAGCAGAAAGGTTCCTTGAGACATGCAACTTGGAGGATACGCCTGACGAAATAGTCAGCCAGCTGATTGAGGATCTGGAGAGCACTGGTATGGGCAATTTAGAGGTCGCTTGGCCTAGAGGGAGTGAGTTCCCAACGATATTTCGGATGGATCCAAAGTACGTACGCTATACCCGAGAGAGTAACCGGACAACGATTAAACGGAAACGGCGAATTAGCTCAACCAAGAAAGTCGAAGAGTTTACACAAGAAATATATGCTCGCCGCTACGCTATGAAGCGCGGGACATCAGTCGTATGGTTCAGGCTGTTCGGTACCGAAGGTGATGAAAATCAAATAATTCCTCTTCGAGTCGGCAACGATGGTGCTTATGGGGAGCCACGATGGTTTGGGAATGCACCTGGTGTAGTAGGATCTAGGGAAGCAGAAGAGTTGAACGTTTCCTATTTTTCGAATGGGCGTATGCTTTCTATGATCTTGACAGTTACTAATGGTCGATTGACACAGCAGTCCATGGAATTACTCCGGAACGTAAAGGGATCGCAGTCCCAAGGCGGTATCCTTTACCTTGAGGCCAAGGGGGAAGAGACTGGCGGCCCGATGGATGAGAAGGTCGAGAAGGTGGCCATTAAGTTAGACAAGCTGAACGATCTGCTGCAGCAAGATGCCCTATTCCTCGAATACGGCAAAGAGAAGAAGGCTGATATTTTGTCCTCCTTCCGGCTTCCTCCGATCTTGGTCGGCCAAAGTTCGGATTATAACCGAGCGACAGCACAGGCGGCGCTGCAATTCGCCGAGGAACAGGTCTTTGAGCCTTACCGCAAATGGATCATGAACGAGCTGTTCAATAAGCGCTTATTTCCTGCCATGGGCATCTTCCGAGTCCGGGCTATTTTGCGTGGACCGAAGATTATAGATCCAGAGGATCGCAAGGGAATGCTGGACTTCTTGGCAGATCGGGGTATTATGCTCGTTCGTCACCTAATCCCGATTGCTGAAGACGTTCTCGGAACTACGATCGATGAGAAGAAATACAGTGATGAATACCTGGACACGCCTATTGCTCAGTTGGCTATTAGCCAGCCAGAAGCCTTCCAAATGAGTTCGGAAACCGACGACATTCAGGAGCATGTTGTAACAGTGGCGAAGCGGCTGCTCCGGCAAGGTACAGCGGAGGCGATGGTACATGTGTGAGGCTTGCTTGGAGCGAATCGCAAAAGCGGACGACACTGAATTTCTGGATAGTTTAGATTTGACTAACGCGGAACGTGCGGTGCTCGAGGAATTGTACAATCAGGGCGAAGAGCAGATCATCGAGATACTGGAGCTACAAGGTAAGGCGTTGCACGAAGCAATTCAAGAACTTACCGAGGATGCGTTGATTGACATAGACGGGCTAGGGAAGGTCATTGTCTCGCTTCAGACGGGTGAACTCTTTACGACCCAATTTGAGCAAGCTGTATATGATGCGTTCATGCCACTGTTCGAGTTAGCTGGAGAGACCGAATTGACGGTACTCAATCCAGATAAAATATGGACAGTACAAAGCAAGGCCGCCGGTCGGTTTGCCCGCAAACTTCAGGATCTCGTTCCAGACATGAATGATACATCTACCGAAATTATGCTTCGCTCTTTCCAGAAAGCAATCAAGGAAGGAAAAACACCAGCGGAACGGGCATTGCTTGTGCAAGAGGTCAGCGCACAGGCTGCTACTGGGGAAGAGGGTCCGTTTTCAATGCAGCGAGCAGTTCGAGTAGCTCGGACTATGAGCACAGCGGCTGCCAATGGTGGAAAGGTGGAGGGATGGAAGCAATCAGAGGTTGTAACCGGGAAGAAATGGCGGTCTGCTGGCGGGAGTCGAACCCGTAAGACACATAGAAAAGCGAATGGACAAGTAAAGCCTTTAGATGAACCGTTTGAGGTTGGGAAGAGCAAGTTGATGTATCCCGGAGATCCTTCCGGGGAAGCGAAAGAAATCGTCAATTGCCGTTGTACCATGCAGTCTGTAATGGATTGATGTATGAAAAACAGCATGATATGATATAAATAGAAAAAGGAGCTGGTTGCCTCCAGCTCCCCCGTACAACACTTGGGTGGGAAACCTCCAAGAAAAGATCAGAGAATAACCCGTTCCCTTGGCGCTAACCTGGGCGGGTTATTTTCGTTTATTCAGGTATGTGAGCAACGCGAGGATAAACATCCCGAGCATCATCACTTCCGAAAACGAAAATGTCATAAGCATCACCTCGATTCTGGAGGCGATACTTTCCCACCCAAGTTCAGTTGTACAAGGAGAATTATACCATAAGAATCTGCGAGGTCACAGGCTGTTTCTTCCCCGAACCGTCGAATAATGATATCATATCCAATATCATTATTGTTGATATGTGATATCATATATGATATTATAATAAGTGAGGGGAGGCGATAAGGTGGCGTCAGTAGAAAAGATAATAGAGAAAATGAGGCGCCAGCCCCGCGGGATCAGCTACGACGAAGCGGTGAAAGTCCTTAACCATTACGGTTACGAGCTTAAACGCAAGTCAGCAACATCCCATAGGGTGTACGGTAATAAAGACGGTGACGTGTTTGTTCTTAAAGACAAAAGCCCGTTGAAGATATCGTACATAACAGAAATTTTAGAAAGGTTGGTAGGGGATTAACATCCCCTCCCCATCTTTAAAATATAGATCAATTGATGCTTAAGAAAGTAGTAATTCATATTGGAGGTGTTCATATGGAAAAGGACATCAACTATTACATGAGTCTTCCTTATACGCAGCGTGTAAACCGCGTAGAGGATGAGGATGGTGCGTATTTCTTTGCGAAAATCGAAGAACTTCAAGGATGTCACACTGACGGTACCACAGCAGAGGAAGCTATTGTGGAGCTGCAGCAGGTTATGCGTGACTATTTAGAGGTAAAGTTGGAGATGGGCGCTTCTATACCCGAACCAACTGGGCTTCCTTCGGGAAAGTTCCCGTTGCGGCTCCCTAAGTCGTTACATGCTGAGCTTCAACAGATGGCCGCGCGTGAAGACGTTTCTCTCAATCAGTTAATGGTGTATATTCTTTCAAAAGCGGCAGGATCAAATGAAGAAGCTGCAGCACTAAACTAATTAATTAGGCTCTCGCCAAACGGCGCAGAGTCTTTTTTATTGACCATGTTAAGGAGGTGAACTTGAAAAATGGCGTATAAATTGACTGATGCAAAAATCACGCATCTGTCGCTCGTTGATAAAGGCGCGAATGGGCGCCCATTCGCCATTATCAAGGAAGAGGGGAAGGAACCGCTGCAGAAGGATATTCGAATTACAAAGGCGGACAAGGCTCGACAGATTGTTTACGGTGTGGTGTATGAACCAGATGTAGAAGATGCTCACGAGGATACGATGACCGCTGACGAAATTGAAAAGGCGGCTCACGGCTTTATGGAGCGTCAAAACACGTACAACATTGATAAGCAGCACGACCTTGATGCTGACAAGGGCTATGTGGTCGAGTCATACATCGCTCCGGTTGATATGCAGTTGGGTGATCAAGAGATCAAGAAGGGCTCTTGGGTGGCTGGTGTGAAGGTGTTGGATGATGACACTTGGGAGCAGATCGAAAAAGGTGAGATTACCGGCTTTTCGATGTTTGGCGCTGGTAAGCGTGAGGAAATGGAAGAAGAGGAGGTATCAAAGGGGATCTTGAGGAAGATAGCCAAAGCACTCGGCTTGATTGAAAAAGGAGCCGTAGCCAACAAATATAACGCGAACCGAAAGAACCGAGAATTCTGGGCTGCACAAGATGCCTTGAACTCGGTTCTTTTTCGTTGGGATGTATGGGAAAGCGGCATGGAGACGGATGCGGAAGTAATTCGTGAAGCTTTACAGGATTTTGTTGAGATTGCGCAAGATGTCCTGATTCAAGATGACATCGTTAAGGCCATTGGTCAGCCACCAGAGCAGATTGCGAAGGCTGGTAAGAAGATTTCCAATGACAACATGAAGCATCTGGACGATGCAATTTCTGCGCTGACAGAACTCAAAAATAAGACAGCTCCCATAGAGGAGACCGAGGAGGAAGAAGAAATGAAAGCAGAAGATATTGCAAAAGCTGTTGCCGCTGCTGTGGCACCAATTTCAAAACAGGTTGAAACACTGACCGCTGAACTTTCCCAATTGAAGAAGGATGAAGGTGTCAATGGAGAGGCTGCCGCCGCTGCTGGTGAGGCAACCGCAACACCAGAACAAGCGGCGTTGGAAGATACCATTGCCAAGGCATTGGAGCCAATCACAGGGCAAATTCAGACGCTTGCGGAAGATGTGCAATTGATTAAGAACAGTCGTGGTGGTTCGTTACAAGAAGGCGGGCAAGACAACATTATCAAGGCGGATACCGGAGTAAGCTTCGGCAATTTGCTGTAATTAAAAAGGGGGAAGTCAGTATGAGAACAAACGGTCAGATTATTAAAAAATCAACAATCGTATCATCGATGGACAGTACCGCAATGAACTATCAGCAGGTCGATAAGTTTATTGAGATGGCCTACGAATCGAATAGCTTCTTGAAAGGTATCCGTCATGAAACGCGTACATCTGCAAAAGGGACGATCGACAAAATTACGGTAAGAGGTAGAAACCTGCGAAGCAAGAAAGAGAATGTTATGGCAGGGAATTTGGCAACACCAGAATTCCCGCAAGTGCCGTACGCGGTAGAGCCGGTAGTATTGCCGTTTGAAATTACTGAAGAGTTGATTCGCCAGACACAACGTGTTCGTGGTCAAGATGCAGAAGATATTATCATGCGTGCCATGACAAGTAACTACGGCGAAAACATGCAAGACATTGGGTTTAATGGTGATGTAGCAACACCTAGCACCGATCCAGATCATGAATTCCTGAAAATAAATGACGGATGGTTGAAGCTTGCACGTACCAAAGCAAACTACATCGATTGGTCAACGCTTAAAGATCCGCAAAAGAAAGGTGTTCTATTCGAGTTGGAACGAGCAATCCCTACTCGTTTCCGTTCAGGTGGAACTTTTAAATTCTTCATGCATCCGAACACCTATAGTAAACGACTGCAGAAGTTGGCCGAGCAGGATACTAGTACATCCATTCAACTTCAAATTATGGGTGGCGTGAAAAAGGTGAACTCCTACGATGTTGAAGAGGTTTGGAGCATGCCTGAGGGTGCTCTCTTGTTTACGTATCAACCAAACTTCGTCATGGTTCATACGTACGACATGCAAATCCGTAAGACGACAGAAGGGAAAGAGGCAATCTATGCGGACAAGCGATTCTATGCTATCCATTCGGACTTCGACCCGGTATTTGAAGAGCCGCAGGCAGTAGCTTACGTGGAAGGAGTGGAATTCTAATGCCATTCGTGACATATCAGGGGGAGAACGCCTCCCTAACTTTGCACGGTATTCGTTTTGAACCGAAAAAGCCGATTGAAGTAGATGAATCCATCGTCAAGAAGCTCATGGAGCGGGCAGACTTTGAAGTAAGAGAGGAATTCCACATTCCTTTAGAAGACCTAACGGTTGTTCAACTCCGGGATAAAGCAAAGGCAGCGGGAATTGAAGGTTTTGCCGACATGAAAAAGGCAGAACTGATCCAGGCGCTACAGGGTGAAGAAGATGCTGACTTCGTCACTCCTTAAAAAGCGGAGCCTGGTCAGTGTCGTTCAGGACGCGGGGGAGGAGCGGTTGGAACAGTACATTGATGATGCCGAGACGCGGATCGAATTATTCCTACCAGTCCCCTTCCCAGAGCAGCCGGACAAGCATATTATGCTTGCCTGGACGAAGTTAGCCGAATCACTTGCGTTACAGGATAGCGAGGAGTATCTTGCTGCAGTTGCTCGGAACTATGCATCCGAGAGTGATGGAGCTTGGACATATACAAGACAATCAGTACATGGCAAGACAACTGGCAATGTTGACGTAGATGCAATCCTCTCGCAGTGGATATCAAAGCGTCAAAATGGCAGTGTGAAGGCATATGTGTTATGAACCATCGATTTAATACACCTCTTGCTGTATACCGTGTGGGCAGCAAGAGGGATGATGATGATTTGTTCAACGATCGTAAATCAGGGAAGGTATTGGATCTCAAATGCTTTGTCATCAAAAACGAGACATCTGAAAAGATGGACAGCAAACCTGTCGTATACGTCATCAAGAAGACGGTAGGCATCCCGAAAAAAGCAGACGTTCGGTTCAGCGATGAGGTACTGCTGCACGGTCGTCGCTATCTCGTTATTGATTCGCTTCCTCGCCGTTACTGGCGGGAACTCCTTGTGACATGTGAGGTGAAGGGACATGAGCGTGCATGATTTCGATGGACTCGCCAAGAGATTCAAAAGGCTGGGCGATGATGGGATGAACAAAATTTTGCGTAACATTGCTGAATCAGTCGGGGAAACCCTGCTGAACCTCATCATTGATGAAATCGATCGGCAGGATCTTATCGATACCGGTGCCATGTGGAACTCCTTTACTCGTGGCAGCGAGGGGAACGTCTGGGAATGGGACGTAGACCGTAACGCTATCACGCTGGAAGTAGGGAGCAATCTAGGAGGCGACCGTAACGATCCGGAGAAGTGGCCATACCCTCGCTTACTTAACGAGGGATACACCATTCACAAAACCCACTTTGTTCCGGGCTATTGGAACAGCGGCGGCTCATTTGTGTACGATCCAAGCGCAAAAGGCGGATTCATGGCAAAGCCCAGGTCGTTCATTGGCCGCCACTACTTTGACATTGCTGTAAAAGAGCTGGAGGGTGGGATTAACCAGCTAATCATGAAGCGGCTGGAGATTGAATTGGGGAGGCTGTTTGCATGATGGACGTGGGCTTGAAAGCATGGGCTGAAATTGTACGGCGGGTGTATCCGGATCTTCCTATCCTGCGTGATAGGTCGCGATGGATGGCTGGCGATTTCGAGCGGCCTTCCGTATTTATCGAGACGGATCTTGTTTCGGATCGGGTTCACACGCCGCAAGCCGACCGAATCATCGAGGATGTGGGGCTTGTCTTTCACTTTGACAAGGAGCGAGTAGCTGAGGAAGACGAAGGGGAACCAATCGCCTTTGATTTGACTCCCTTCTTCACCTACCTTCGCCAGAAGCGCTTCTGCGTGGCGTCTGAGCGATTCGGTATCATGATGGTTATTGAGCCGCCGCAGCTCAGGCCGAAAGCCGATCAGGTGGAATTCACCTGCAGATATTCGTATCTGTTGCATGTGGATCGAGTTTCGGAGACGGGTGAGAAGATTAACCACTTTTACATTGAGCATGAAGGAAAGGAGATCAATGCATGACGGCGGAATATAACAAACGAAATAAGTATGAATGGATTGAGGGCGCAGCCGCCTTGAAGCACGAACGCTTCGAGGTGGCAGGCGCCCTTTTTGATTGTTCGGATGCCGCTCTGCTGACAAAGGGAGAAGTGGCTAGGAAACTGGATGCTTTCTTGCGTCCTGTATCTACTCCTGCTGCAGTGCCAGAACAGGTGTCTACAGACAGAAAACCGAAACGAACGAAGGAGGAAACAGTGAATGTCGATTCAACGGAATAGACCAGGCGCATATGTGGAGCTGCACGCATTGGCAAAGGCACGCGTAATCCCGAATATGGGGCGCGTATTGGTGCCGTATCAGGCCGAGTGGGGGCAACCGAATCAAGCCGTAGATATGGCCGACGATTCGGAACGACTCCTTGAGACAGGCAAGCTAGTAGATGTAGTTGAACTTGCTGCTGAAAAGGGCGCTACCGTGATTGGTTACAGGGTAACTAATGGCGATGAAAAAGCGGCCAACGTCACGGTAGCGGATAGCTATACGATAGAAGCACGCTATGAGGGATCACGCGGTAACGATTTCGAATATATGATTCGCTCGGCGCTTGCCGACCCGTCGAAAAAGGAGATCGTGATCCGCGACACTAAAGGCGTGTATGACACTGAAACATACATTGTAGTGGACAAGGCTGACGCTGCTGTAAAGCTGATTAAATCCGCAATGGTACGATTCCAAGAGATTGGAGCGGTGGATTTAGCTGACGTGGCATTCACTAAGATGACTGGCGGGAAGACAGGAACAGCGCCGATTACTGCATCTGACTGGAGCCGTATTTTCAAACGCGTCGATGGTCTGACCTTTGATGTATTCTATTTGCCCGCAACTGATCCTGCTGTACAGGCAGCTGCGAAACAATGGCTTCTTGATCGCAGAACGAAGGCGCGAAAGTTGGCACAGTTGGTGGTTGCTGGCGACCCGGCGATGGATGATGACATTGAGGTGCACAACGAGCGCAGCCGTGCTATGAATGCACGCTACATCATCAACTGCTCTATAGCCGGTAAACACATCAACGGAAAGACATACAGCTCTGTTGAATGGGCAGCGTGGGTAGCTGGACTTGTGGCCGGTACGCCAGCGAATCAGTCGTTCACTGGCACCAAAGTTCCAATGACGCTGGCTAAGGTGGATTGGAGCCACTCGGAAGTCCTGAAGGGGCTATCGGAGGGAACATTGATGGCGACGCGTGATGGTTATGACTACATCATTGAATCGGCAGTCAATACTCTATCAACTCTTGCTCCGGGGGAGCGTGAGGATTTCGGGAAGATCCGAGTCTCTATGACGATTGACCAGATGTTGAACGACATTTATGCCGCTGGCAAACGGAATAAGGCGAAGCTGAACAACGATAAGGAAGGCCGCGCTATGTTCATTGCGGAGGTTATCGAATACCTTAAAATCCGAGCACAACAAAAGGCAATTGCTGAAGGCTTCGTGTTTGAGGAGCACCCTACTAAGAAGAGTGAATTTGATTATGCCTTCTTCACGTTGCTAGCGAAGCCGTTGGATGCAATTGAAGCATTCTACATTGACTGGGAGGTGGCATAGTAGATGGAACGCGAGTTGATTGGACGGAATCTATCCGTACAGGATGACCACGGTGATCCTGTACAGACTATTAAGGAAATCGAGGTCACCCTCAAACCAGAGACACTGGACATTGTACGTGCTAGACGGATGAGTAAAACAAAGCAGATCGTGGGGTATGAGATCCCCGTGAAGCTAGTCATGTCAAAGCTTGAATCCCGGTTGCGGTATCGTTTGCTAGAGCAGTTCAAGGCAGGTAAGACAATGTTTCTTGATCGCATCACCGGCTCCATCGAAGATATGCAGACTGGGAACACGGAGCGGGTACTGATTACGGGTATTCACATCCATGATGATATGGATATCCTGATTGCAAAAATCGACGAGAATAAGGGAATTGATATTACGTTATCGGGGACAGCGACAGATTTTGATTTTGTCGAGAAATTCCCAGACTATATGGCTTAACACTGCTTTATCCTCACACTGTTATGTTAAAATGGTTGTAAAAGAAAGTAATTCCAGAAAGGTTGAAGTAGTGTGGCGGATAAATTCTCCTTTGACAAATATTTTTACGAGCCTCAACGTGTGGAGGATATAAAGGACTCGGCGTATGTTGTTCTAGATTCCAGTGTTCTGCTCTCGGCGTATCAATGGAAGGAAGTCACTTTAACAGAAGTCTTGGAGGTAATGAGAGAATTATCTAATGATGGGCGATTAAAAGTACCTTCTCATGTGTTTAAAGAATTTATTGATCAGAGACCTAAAAAAATTCTTGAAATTATTCAAAGAATTGATAAGGATCTGCATTCACGGCTTCATAAGCCTCCAAAGTTAGAATCACTAGTCCCATTTTTAGACATGTTAGAAGGATCAGATGATTATTATCACGCAGAGAGATCCTATTTAGAGGCATATGATTCATATAGAAAAAAAACTTCCGATTTATCAAACAGAGTAAAGTCCTTTCTTCAAAGTGATCCTGTTCTTAGCATGTTGAAAGAAATTATACAGGACAGCTTTTTTGATTTGCCTGAGGAAGTCTATAGAAATATAGACTCAGAGGCAAAAGAAAAAGCAAACAAAAAAATTCCTCCACTAACTGGTGGGGATGCAGGGAAAAAGGAAAACGCTTTTGGGGATTTTATAATCTGGAAGCATATCTTGCATTTAGGTAGAGAAGTTATATTTGTTTCTGCTGACAAGAAAGATGATTGGGTGTTAAAAGATCACCATGGTAATATTCTCTCACCACGAAGAGAGCTAGTAGAGGAATTCTATGAAATCAACAACGAAAAAACCTTTACCATTCTGTCTCCGAAGGAATTTGTTGCTCTATATAAACCAAATGTAAGCGGAAGGGTTTCATTCGATTTAGAATTCGATAAAAGAAGAAGAGTAGAGCTTTTTGATGAGTTAAGTAAAGTTTTTAATGAGCATGATCCAAGTGGCCTATACTCTTTAACTGATGAGATAGACGAGTATAGGCCAGAAATAGAACCTCTAATAGAAAAAATGCCTGGATATCAGACAAAAGAAGAGATTGCGGGTCTGATAAAAAAAATATTTGATGACAAGCTATCGGAATTTGGTAAGCCCTCAGAGAGGTACTACGATATAGCTGAAGAAGTTCTTTTAGTTAAACAGAAGTATCAAATAAATTAATAATGATGGGACAGCCGGTTACGGTTGTCTCTTTTTTATTTACTAAGGAGGAGAATAATATGGCTGATAAACTGCAGAGATATCTCGATAAAGGTAAGAGTGGCCACAAAGGCGATTTTATCAATGTTCCAGCCGACGGTGAGGAATGGTCTGTGAGACGACTGACTACAATTGATGTTCGCCGGTCATATGAATTAGCCTACGATGAACACGGGGATTCAAAGGGCACATACAACGAGATTGATGTCATGATCGTAAAGGCAACGGAGCATGACTTCAACTGGAACGATCTCGAATTGCTCAAGGCTTTCAATTGCACAGAAAAATTTGAACTGCCACCGCGATTGCTGGATAATCCAGACGATTATGCAGCACTAAGTAAAGCGGTCCGTAACTTTCAGGATACCAAGGATGCACTGTTGAAAGAAGCAAAAAACTCATCCGGCAAGACGGAGAAGCAAGCTGGGTAGCATCTTTTTGGATTAATCAGAAGCGGCTGCCAGCAGAAGTCTTGCCTTATGACGTTGACAAGGAACGACAATATTATTTCTGCCTTGCGGCCAGCATGATCGCAGAGCAGGAAAGGGAGAAACAAAGAAAATAGAGCGGGAAGGGGGTGGATATTATAGCTACAGCACGAGTGACGGTTCCATTTGAAGCCAAGGATCTTATATCCGGCGCTGTACGTAACATGCGCAGCATGATCCAGAGTGCGACAGATGATCTGTGGGATTTCAGACGAGCATCAGGGAATATGTTCGATGATTTTGTATCGGGTGGTCGTCGTGCACGAGAGACGGCAGAAGACCTAGGCAGACGGGTAAACGATGTCCGGGATGAAACGCGCCGCCTCGGCAATACGCATGTAGATGACCTGTTCCGTAGGGCTCGGCGCGGTGCCGACGATTTGCGTTCATCTGTAAATCGTGCAGAAGGCGAAATCAGAGGCATGAGTGATGCTCGTGTCCATTTACGCGCACGTGATGATGTCAGTCCAGTACTAGATGGAATCTCGTCGAAAATAGGAGCTATTGCTGCTACTGCTGGCACACTTATCTTAGGCAGTGGGGTAAATGACGCGATGTTCGGCGGTGTGATGGATTATCATACTGCTGCAGCACGAAGCGCAGCTCTCCTATCGCCTACAGAACGTGCTCAGGGTTTAGGTGCAGTGGACGAGCTGTATAAGAAAGGGATGATTTCATCTCGGTCAGAGGGTGCCAACCAGTTGGCCAACGCAGCTCCGCTTGTAAAGGACAAGTCCCAAATAAGCGATTTCGTAACTCAATCTGCAAAAATGCAGACAATCACGCCTGACGCCAGCTCAGAAGAAATTCACCGAGCGTTGGCTCAATCGGCGGATACGTTCAAAGAAAGCTATCAGTCAGTTGCTGATAGCATGATGTACGCTTATAAGAGGGTTGGTGACCGTCAGCAGGATCTTTACGATACCTTTTGGGAGTATTCGGGTTATTTCAAAAATACCGGGGCATCATCTGCTCAAATGTCGAATTTCCTCGTCCGCAGTGTTGAAGAAGGCAGCTTCAACTTTGACAAGCCCGCCGACTTCTTCAAGGAAGTTTTCGGGGTTAAAGCCTTGGATAGCGGCGACATGGCAAAGTACTTCGAACAGCGTGGTTCAGGGAAAGCGGAAGCGGAGCGTCAGGCGGAGGCGTTTACCGGGGACATTAACTCAGGGAACGACCAACGAATGAAAGGGGCGCTCATGGCCCTGCTCGGAGACCTTTCCAGCCAATCTCCGAATGACTTGAAACAATCACTCGTTATGCTCGGTTCGGCAACGGCTGAGGACAACGGTATTGCTGCAATAAAGAACTTTGGAACCGCATTTGATAAAGCACCTAGCGATATCGCCGGAACCACGGATAGAATGGTTCAGACTCAACTGGCTGCGAATCCAATGCAGGATATGATCGAAACTAGGCGGCAGATGGATCTTCAGATGCAGGAAATTGGTTCGAACATATCGACTGCCGCGCTTCCGATGTTAAAAGAGTTCAATTCATTACTAACTGAAAACAAAGATAATATTCAAAGCTTAGGTAAAGAGGTGTCCGGTTTTATCTCAGGATTGACCAAATTTTATAAAGAACACTTTAATTTGATTAACGGGATACTGGGGACTATTGCTGGCGGATTTCTGTTGAAGAAAGGTGTGGACTTCTCAAAGGGAACTTGGAAATTCGTTAAGGACATCGGTAACTTTGGGATGAATGCCCGTAGACAAGTTGCTTCTGGTGGACGTTCAGTATGGGAACGTGTGCGCAGGAAAACGGAACCACCACCGCCCGTTCCGACACCTGCAGATCGTCTCAGAGGAAGGCAACTTACTAGATTTCAAAATAGGCGAGGCTCAAGAGCAACTGACGTCTTTGACTCCGTGCGCTCGTTCTCTTCAATGACTATTCAGGCATCCCATGTGTTCGTCAACGGACCGCTCGGTGGTAACGGCGGCGGTATTGGCGATGTGGATGGCCGAGGCAGCGGTCGGAGAGGAAGGGGAAGCGGCGGCGGGAGAGGTGGCGGTCGTGGATCTAGATTCCCTGGATCGAGGGAAACGTTTGGAGGGAATGGTTCTCGGAGTAATGAACCAATCCGCGTGCAGCGTGCGCCACGTCCTGACCCGATTCTAGATCCAGCGCCTCCAAAACGTGGATTTTTAGGGCGTATGAAAGACTCTGGATTATTTACGTCTACTAAAGGACTTGCAAGAAGCGCAGGAATTCTAGGTGCAGTTACTAGCGCTGGAATTGGTGCATACAACATGTATGAAACCGCGAAGGATGTCGGTTGGAGAGAAGCTGCATCGACGCAAGGTGGAGCAGCCGTGGGTGGAATAGCAGGCGGTGCAATCTTGGGTGCTGTAGGCTCAATTGCTGGCCCTGTTGGATCGATGGTAGGTGCCAGCATCGGTAACTATGTGGGCGAGAAGCTAGGCAGCTGGGCTGATTCTAGCGGTCTGACTCGGAAAGTTGTAGACAGCGCGATTGCAGTTAAGGATACAGTAGTGTCTTGGACGAGCAGTGCTGCTGATTCGATCTCGGGCGCTTTTGGAGATTTTACGGACTGGATCGGGATTACGGAATCGAAACCACCGGAACCTCCACCACCGCCACCGAAAGCTGAGATTACTTTCGGTAATATAACGCCAGATGCAAAAAAGAGAATCGAGGAAGTAGCTTCTCAATTCACTTCAACGCTGAAAGAAAAAGGATGGAAAGAAGCTTTTTCTGGTGTGATGGATCAGCCAGAAGTGAAAAACACAATTCAGGGATTTGAAAGCATTGGAAAGCACCTTTCCACGACCTTCTCTAGTATGTGGAAGGGCGGGGACAGCCAGAAGGCGAAGCAGGGCGTCGATGAAGTAGGCATAGCAGCGCAACAGTCTGCTGCCAAGTCCAAGGAGCTCGGCAATACAACTAAGAGCAGTACAGACCTCATCGTTCAAGGTACAGCTAATGCTAAACAAGGCATGGCAGGGGTAGGTGCATCGGCTAAGACGGCAGCGGACGAAACAAAGCAACATCTGTCTTCTATCCAATCTGTCGTAAGCCAGAGCAGCAGTTGGGGAAGTAACTTAATCTCGATGATGACTTCAGGTATCAGAAGCAAATTCCCATCCCTTACTACGGCGGTCAGTGAAGCAGCAGGAGTAATTAAGAACTTTCTTGGCTTCCATTCTCCTACGAAAGAAGGGCCAGCCAGTAAGTCCGATCGATGGGCTGGCAACTTCGTTTCGATGTTTGCCGACGGACTGGATGCTCGTCCAATTCGCGATCGCGCAAATATGATCGCGGGGGCACTGCGCCCGCCGATGACGCAAACCATGCCGGGCAGCACTTCAGGCATTTCGTCAGCAAATACACTTAGCCAAGGAGCAGGGAAAGTTACTGCAGCTCAAGTGATGATTCAAAATGTAACCTTCGATTTCGGTGAGATGGCTAAGAACGTCACCAATTTCACGGAATTTGCGAAAATGCTGACCAGCTCAGAAGGTCGGGCATTGGTTAGAAAAGTATTTGGCGAAGAGTTGTACAAAGCGATTGAGAATGGGGGCTAGGTCATGCTAGCACTATCGCAAGGTAAAATCCGTATGACCTTTCCTATCACCCCCGCAGAAATAACAGTCTCAGCGGGGAATACGGTTGATGCATTCAGCGTTATAACTGGAGAAGAACGCACAGGTAGACCCGTTTCCAAAGTGAAGCGGGTCTCTTTTTCTGCCATACTCCCGCGTAAGTGGGAGAACATCTGGGAAAAGGATAAGAAGCAAACAGTCACATATAAAACACCAGAGATAACGTGGAAGCTGCTAGAACAATGGAAAGGAAAGCCGGTTGTATTTAATTTTGAAAATCTCATTTCCCAGACCATGCTGCTTGAGAGCATGGAGGGCACATATAAAGACGGTCAAGGGAACCTACATGTGTCTATTTCTTTGGTGGAGCATAAGCCGGTTAAGATTGTTTCGTACAGCAATTCTAAACAGCTTCTTAAGCCCGGTACGATCATTACGAAGGCTTCGAAAAGCCGTCCGAATACGACAGGGAAAAAGGATAAGAAAAATAAGAAGGACAGTAAAGGGAAGGACAAAGATAAGAAGAAGGATGCAAACGCAAAGGGAGACTTTGATTATATTGCACAAAAAGAGAGAATAGCGGACAAAAACAACAACGTGAAAGGCGGGAAATAGAATGAAGGGCATCGCGGTTTTGTATGGAAAGGAGAAGGCTCGTCAAATCCTTACAGACGCGATAACCGAGCTTTCTTGGAGTTCCTATAGGTCTGAGATATGTCGGAGCATGAGCGTGCGGCTCCGAGGTGCATCTGAGATCAAGGTAGCGGGAATGTTGATGTGCTTTGCGCAGCAAGGCGCTGAGTTGAAATTGAATGCAGCGAACCAGTTTTTCCATGGCCCAATCATTCGGTATGAGGTGGACGAGTTTACAACCGATTGGGAGATTGAAGCTCGCGATGTCGGGTGGTACCTGACAAAGAACAAAGGCACCCGGCCTTACCTAAAGGGGGAAGCTGGCAGCGAGCTGCAACGGTACATAAAGACGGCAGGCGTTGATTTCAGGTGTCCTAAACTCGGGTTTAATCTGGATGAACGATACGGTACGATGACGCACTCAGACATAATAATCGACGTGTTGCAAAAAGCATATGAACGTACCGGCTATCATTTTTACGTAGATGTTGTTCGAACTGATCAAAGCTTTTATTTTCAAGTTGGGCGGGAGGGGACGAATACCCGCGTACCTATTTTCGTGCCTGAACAGATAGAATCCAGCTCTGCCGGATATACGATCGAGGATACATATACGGTGGTAACAGCTCAGAAGTGGAAGGATGACAAGGTATCTGTCGCTGCAACAAAGAGCGACCCCGGAGCTATTAAAAGCCTTGGTCGCATGGAGGAAATAATAGAGGTAGGCGAAGACGAGAAGCCGGCCACGGTGGCAGAGCAGCGTCTGAAAAGCCTATCGAAGCCAAAGCAACTCAAAAAAATAACCGTAAGGCATGAAGACCATTCCCTTGCGAAGTTGCGGGCTGGATGGCTTGTAATGTTAAAAACGGATCATGTATCTAAATGGATCGTGGAGAGTGCCCAAACAAGCGTGAAAAACGGTATGTATGTGGTCAAGATGGAACTGGAAAGGAGGGAATGAACGTGCTGAGCGAGGCCTTGAAACTGATGCGCCAGAAGACAACGGATCATATCGATGCACGCGATGCAGAGCGGGGGACACTACTGGCATGGCCAGTTAATCCGAAGGTGCAGGTTGACGGCGATGAAGTGCCTTACGAGGCTGGCAAGCTTGTATTTGCGGAGTATCTGCTTGAACGCCGTATCGAGAAAGTAAAAATCGAGGTTGAAACGGGGCCGAAGGAAGTAGCAGGAACAACGTTGACCGGCAGCTTCGTCATTCCTAGTCCTCTGAAGTCGGGCGATCGTGTCATTGTGTCGCGATTGACCGGGCAGCGGTACTATGTGCATGGGAAGGATGTGAGCGGCAGTGGTGGATGAAGGAACACTATTTCCTGAGATGGATCTATCAGATATCGATGAGGTTGAACTGACGGAAACCGTGCCATCGGAGACGAAATGGACGTACATGATTGACTACCGAAATCGATGTGCGATCCTTACAGATGAAGGGTTGCCGCGAAAGACCAGAACCTATGAAGAATATTTGATCCAGACCACCATGAAGATCCTCAATACTGAGCGATTTCAATATACCGTATATGGTGAGGATATCGGCGTACAGAAATCTGAATGGCCGGCATGGGAAGATATTGAGATTCAGCGGGATATCGAAGAAGCACTAACTGCCCATGTAGAAATACAGCAAGCAGAGGTACTATCTATGACTCGAGACAGTCAGGACATGCACCTTCGAATTAAACTGACCGGAGTATCTGGAACCGCGGTAATGGAGGAGACAATCTGATGAGCATAAAATTGACCGACTTACCGAAGCTTCCGCCTATGCCTATCTTGGAGGAAACCCCAGACGAAATCTATCGTCGGTGGGTAAACCGGGCGATTGACATGGCTAAGGATAGGGGGCTGCCTCCTCCACCAACGGACGAGGGAGAGTACTTTTATGATCTTTGGTATCCCCTCGCGCAAGAAATCGCGGAGCAGCAAGAGCTATGGACGTATGGATTCATACAAGCGTTCCCGATATGGGCTGATTCGGAGTTTCTGGATGCTCATGCATGGGCAAATGGTGTGGCCAGAAAAACTGGTGAAGATGATGACGCCCTCCGCATGCGAATGCTTGAGCAGTCTTTTGCTGAAGAGGGCAGCGGTCGGCGGAAGGATTACGAAACGTGGGCGAAAGAAATTGAGGGTGTTGGTGGTGCTATTGCGAGAGAAAAGGAACGCCACGATAATTCTATTGACCTGTATTTGACGGATCTTGCTGGTCAGCCGATTACGCCGGAGTTCGCGGCCAAGGTTAAGAATATGATGTGGGAGGAAAAGCGAATTGCTGGCCATGATTTGGAGGTTCATCCGGCACCAGTATTTACGTTACGAATCGAAGCACGTCTGGCCACGATCGAAGAACTCACGAAATTGGCCGAGCAGATCCGGAAGCGAGTGCTCGATTATGCGAATGGACGAACTTCACTTATATACAACTACATTGCTGCGTTGCTTCTTGTTCCAGGCGTTGAAAACTATTCCGATTTTAAGCTGAACGGTGATGAGAAGGATGTCGAGATCCCTACGACATCAGTCCTCCAGGTTGAGGTGATTCTCACATGATTCCATTGAAATACCGACAGGCGCTGCCGCCATACTGGTATGAGATAGACATGGCCGACCGCCATTTTTCGGTTATGGAGGAGGAAATGGACGGTCGAGAAAAAACGATCGATGACCTGGGCAATCAGTTCTTGCTGCAGCATGCAACATGGGCACTTTTAGTTTGGGAGTGGATCTACTTCCAAGCCATGCAATCAGGTGCCGATGCTCAACGGCGTGAAGCAATTCGAAAAAAGAAATTAGCCAGTAAGCCGTTCAAACTTCCAGTTCTTCGGGCTATTGGGGAACAGCATGGGAAATTAATACGAGTTGAAGAGGATTTCTTAGCTAAAGAGATTCGCTTTGATTTTTCAGCGGAGAAACCCATCGACCTGAAGAAGTTCTATCAAGATTTTGAATATATCCGTCCTGTGCATGTGCGTAAAGCAACTACGTCCGTTCAAACCGAAATAGAAACGATCGTTGTAAGTGGTCAGGCTAATTATTTTACTTTTGACTTTCCTATATGTGGACTTGAAATGCCTACGGTGTGAGGAGGGATAGAACTTGGGAGTAATTATTAAACCAGCTTTAATAGATCACATCATTAAGGATATGAGTGATAAATTTGACCATGCCATTGTTAATGTTGATGGGAAGATGGAGCGTTATCCCATTCATAACACGAGCATATCCGGTCAAACTGTACGAAAATATGTTTTTGTGCAAGATTCTGATGCTATAGGAAAAACGATTCTTGGAGCCTCCTTAAAAGATAAGGACGGAAACGAGTTAATTAGTCAATCTATGAAAATATCAAAGAGCAACAAAGGCTTCTTGATAAGCTTTGAGTTGGAGGTGAAGGTGAATGTATAAAAAACAGGAGTGGAAAGATGAAATCCCTGACTTATCCAAGCCCATTCTGGATAGCACGGGAAAACAGAAAGTGGATCCTCAAACAGGACGCCCTTTATGGGAACTAGTGCAGGAAGGTACACGTATTACATCTGCTCGATTGAATCACATGGAAGATGGTATTCAAGCGGCTCATGACTCGATTAATAATATTTCGCAGTCGCTTACTCCGGAAGCAATCGGAGCTGCGAAAAAGGCGGACTTGGACACACTCCAAAAAAATAGCGTAAGTATTAAGACGAGTACCAGTAAGGATTTCAACACGTACCGAGAACCGGGGCTGTTCTTTGTGGGGAGCCTATCTGAGTACACCAATGCACCTTCGAGTGATGGCGGGTTCAGTTGGGGGATCTTGCGTGTAGAGACGCTAGGGACAACCGCCTATGTGGCTCAGTCATATACATGCGTTTTAAATAATGTCACCTTTACGCGCTCAAAAGCAGAGGATTCAACGGGTAGAGGATGGGAACCTTGGCGAGCGACCTCCAAGCTTGATTCTGACGGTGTGCTAAGACTCAGTAAATGGCTAGATATTAGATCAGACGGACCAGCAGCAAATTTGATCGGCAGCACTCATGTATACCAACAATTCTTAGTGGGCGATCAAAGAAAAGGTTATGTTGGGGCGGGTGACCCAAACGCACCTAATAACATAGCGGTTGTGTCAGACCATGGTGACACATTAGTAAATGCCAAAACTAACATTTGGTTAAACGCTTCTGCTGGAGCTATACATTGTAATGGTCGCAATATTTTATGGGAAATAGACCAGGTAAAGCAATCTGGAGTTAATGCCAAACAAGGCACGGTGGATGCCCTTAACTCCAAGTCGGTAGCGGCGTCCATAAATGATTCTTGGCCTACGTTGAATGGTAAAATCGGAACACTACATGGAAGAAGAGATGATAGGTTCGTTGCTGAAGGTTCATCTGGTATGAATGGTGTGAATGAATGGATGTACACTTCATTGGGTGCTATACCAGCAGGAGTGACACAAATCCTATTCAATACCCGTACAACTGACACATGGGGAGCCACTTATGTTACATTCCCACAAAATGGAGGCTGGTCATCTCAGGCAAAGTTGCAATTGATAGACAAGAATGGAACGATTGCAACAATTGCAAATTTAAGGGGAAGTAACTATGCACTTTCTAGAATAGTGATACAGAGTATAACCTATTCACCAATCGATGGAAAGTTGTATTGTAGCATTGGATATCACTTAAATGGAACACCCAGTGGCTTCTCTACTGGTTTGGAAAATGTCGGTACGCTGGATAATAGTGGTCAAATACAGATTCGGTTAGATGTATTTAATCCCGATCGCCAAGTTGATTACAAACTTGACATGGACCAAATAATGTACTTATAGGAGGGTTGTCAATGACTGATACTGCGACTATTGTATACAGGATAAGCACAAAATACGGTTTCATTGTTCAAATGATTGCTTTTAATGATTACACGTTGAATTTCTACAAGGAGCATTATCCAGAGTCAGACGGTTGGATGTACTACGAAATTGAAGCTGATTATGACAATTTGCCAGTAATTGCTGAAAAAGTCCCAGAACATTGGATGGATAAGACGTTTTACGGGTTGAAACGGATATGGGATGAGCCTAACCTCGGGTTTCATCAAAGGTACATGAACTGGCATAGTGTAAGCTTCGATGAAGTCGATCCATACGTTGACCCGCCAGCACCAGAAATAAACGGCTGAGGTTCAAGATTTTTTACTATTTACAAATTAAGGACGAGCGCCATGCCGTATAGGTGGCGCTTTTATTATGCCCTCATGGCAGCGTGGGGGCTATTTCCATTTCAAAGGAGGATTTTTTATATGGATCGCTTTGTTGATTTTGTTGGTCAGCTCGTCGGTGAGTATGGCCCTAAGCAAATTGTGTTTGCTAGTAGCATTGCAGCCAGCGGTGGGGTGGCGGCATTCTTATTCGGAGGTTGGCCGCTGCTGTTGCAGGTGTTGCTAATCATGACGGTAGCTGACTTCATCACTGGTATTATTGCCGGTGGAGTAGAGGGGAAGCTGAAAAGCAAGGTTGGGCTTGTTGGAATCGCTAGGAAAGTATTCATTTTTGTAATTGTCTCATTAGCTCATCAAGCAGACACGGTTCTCGGCGATCAGCACATGCTGCGAGATGCAACCGTGTTTTTCTATATGGCGAATGAGATGTTGTCAATTGTTGAAAATGGGGGACGTATCGGCGTTCCTATTCCGAAGGTGATTCGCCAGACAATAGAAGTCCTGAAGGGGAAAGGCGGGGAAAACGATGATTAAATGGGGAGATTATGGCTTCACCGTAACAAGTCCATTCGGGAGTCGACGAGATCCCATTAATGGCAAAACAGCAGAACATACGGGCATTGACTTGGTTAAGGCGCATAAAGCGCCTATTTTTGCGTTTACTGACGGTGAGGTTGTCCATGCAAGAATGGGACAGTCTGGAACTGGATTCGGGAATTTCGGGAATGTTGTAGCCATAAAAGACCAGCGCGGCGCACTGCATTGTTACGCACATTTGGATTCCTGCAGCGTGAAGTCCGGCCAAAAGGTTGCTGCAGGGCAAGAAGTGGGGAAGCAAGGCAACACGGGCAGAACAAACGGGAATGGCGCTGCTAATGGAAAGGGATCACACCTTCACTATGAAGTACGGACAAAGGCCACGCCATCATTTGGATTCGGTAGCCATACCGATCCATCTGCTTATCTATCCAAATATCTTGAACAAGGGAAGGGGACAAGCAAGATGAAACCAACAGATTTCATTGCAAAGATCGCACCTGCGGCCGTGGAGGATATGAAGAAAACAGCCGTACCGGCCTCCTTGACGATTGCACAAGCTGCACTCGAAAGCGGGTGGGGAGGTAGTGGACTGACGGTCAAGGCGAACAACCTATTTGGTATAAAGGGAAGCGGGCCAGCAGGTAGCGTAAAGATGCCAACAACCGAATACCGACCAGACGGAACATCGTATCAAATACTTGCTAATTTCAGGGTGTATCACAACTGGGCTGAGAGCATTGGGGATCATTCCAAGTTACTTGTCAACGGCACCACGGACGACCCAAAGAGATACCATAAGGTTCTCAATGCGGATTACAAAACTGCATGTGTTGAGGTATGGAAAGCAGAATACGCAACTTCACCTGAGTATCCCAAATTGCTTATTGATTTAATTGAGCAGCACAAGCTAGATAAGTACGATCAAATGGGCAAGGTTGAAAAAGCTACAGTAGAGCTTAACGGCAAGAAAATTGCCGATGGTACATTCCTGAACGGGCTTGTCACAGTGCCGATACGAGACATGGCCGAAGCACTAGGTGCAAAACTTGTATGGGACAACATCAAGAAAATAGCGACGGTAAACGGGAAGAAGATTGTTGGGGTACAGGTTGTAAATGGACGAGCCATTGCGCCTGTCCGCGAAGTGGTTGAAGCTGCAGGCGGTCGTGTGGCGGCATGGGACGGGCTGAAACGTGCGGTCACTATTCAAAAATAGATAACTAAATACATTTATATCAATGTATTTACAATTTTAACCTATCGAGGTAATATAATGATAGATATATATACTATATCAAGAAAGGAAAGTGATTAAATGAAACCAGTGCTTATGTTAAGAAATAATCAGTTCTTTAAGGTTTTGTTTTTAATGGTTCTTGTTTTCTCTCTTGGCGTTGCTTCAGTAGGTGCAGCAGTTGACGAGAAAATGATCTATGGTCCTAATGAATTCTATGGCCTGGATCAAGGAGGGGTAACAACAAAGTACTTTGAATCTGATGGTAAGAATATTCAAGTTAATGCATATGCATCTAAAGATTACTCGAAGGATAAAGGTACTTATACAATTACTTTATTGAAATTTAGTGACTCTATTGGTAAACCTGTATCACAGGGCTCACAATCATTTACGTATCATCCCGATCAACCTACCTATGTAGGCACATGGAATGGAGTTGGCAAGGGGAGATATGCAGTAACAATACAAAGAGAGAAGTCAGACACAGGCACAATAAGTGGTTCTTTAACGGTATACGCCAAATATTAAATTAATCATTATCAACTTGTCGAGAAACCCTGTTTTTTAGACGAGTGTTCTGGACGCAGTTTATAAACAGCAACAAGAGCCGCGGGATTCACACGGCTCTTGTTGCTGTTTATCTTTCTGTCTCAAATGTGATCGTATTCCCGTTACTCGTTGAGACGATAGTGCCTTGCTCATCGGTTCGAAAGACCTTTACTCTTGCCTCGTTTAATCTATCCATTACCACATCTTTTGGGTGCCCATATTTGTTATCCTTGCCAACGCTGATTACCGCATACGTTGGATGAATGGCTTTTAGGAACTCGGCTGACGTAGACGTATCCGATCCGTGATGCCCGACTTTGTATACATCTGCTTTTAAATTCGCACCGCTGTTGACCATGTCGGTTTCGCTTTTACGCTCAGCGTCCCCTGAGAATAAGTACGATGTATTTTTGTATGTAACCTTAAGAACTGCGCTCCATGCATTCAAGTCCTTCCCGTAGTCTCCGACTGGAGCAAGGAACTCAGCCGTAACTCCATCTAGTGGCAACTCAAGCCCTGCCTTCGCCGCCTTGATTTTCAGCCCGCGATTTTTTACAGCCATCAAGAAATCTTTATACGTCTTTGTTGTGTGCGACACTCTAGGCGCATATACGGACTTAACTGGTATTGCATCGATCACCGTATCCAGTCCACCGATATGATCGGCGTCAGGGTGAGTGGCTATGACTGCTTCAAGTTCCTTCACCCCGTACTGTTTCAAATAGTTGACCACGTTCTCACCTTGACCATTGGTGCCTCCATCGATCAACACATTCTGCCCGTTTGGCGTGCGAATTAGGGTTGAATCTCCCTGCCCAACGTCTAAATAATATACCTGTAGCGTGCCGGTTGGCTGCTGCTTTGGTGCCTGAGGTGCTAACGTTTCCTTGGTGCTGACAGTTGTTATACCTCGATTTGGAGATGTGCAGCCGGCCATAAGAATAACTAGGATTAGTCCGTATATGTATATTCTATTTCTCACTTTTACCTCGCATATTGGCGGATTTAATAAGGCTCATGATATTGTCAATCGTACTTTGTTCGTATCCAGCTAACCAAGCAATCGTGCTAAGTTCATCCTTTGTGAGATCGCGGCCAATACAGGCCATAATACCTTCTACAAACGGTTTGTATTGATCTACCTGCCATTCCTCCATTACCAATCCTTCCGGACAATGAGAACGTGCGAGATCACGTTCAAACCATTCCGCGCGACCGCGACTGTTTACACCTTTATAGTGCAAGTCCATATAAACACACCTTTCTTAGATGATACAATTACCAATTAGATTATATTAAACACGGCGGATTATTTATCCTTCATTTGCAGATATCCGCGACCATCGCCCCGAAGGGCTAGGTTTCGGCTTGTATCCATCAGGCCACCGTCAGGCGGGGAAATTCATCACATATTTTTCACATGCATAGGGCATAGCTGAGCCACACACTAAGTAATTTTAATACTATATGGATGTACCTAATCGAAAGGAGGGATCTCATATGGGAGAAGTTCTTGGAGGATTCGGTGGTTCATGTGGTTTTGGTGGCTTTACTTCCATTGGTGTAATCTTGGTCTTGTTCATTTTGTTGGTTATCATTTCTCGTTCATTAATTTTTTAGTATCTAATCGATTACTTCCACAGCCCACCTCTTTAACCTCTTTAACGCTGAGATGATGTTTGATATACTGGAAATTCGTGGTACTTACCACGCGAAAAAGAGTCGTATGGGAAGGCATCCCTGCGACTCTTTAATTTTTTTCTTAACTACCTGAAATTCATTGTTTACTGTCATTTTCAGTAAGATTATGACTTGTTGTTTATCTATTCCATCGCTGCTGACAGCATATGTAGGTATTATGGTTTTGAAAAATCAGCCAAAGTTGAGAAAAAAGAGTATTGATAAACTCTTTTGAAAGTAAAGATAAAATAAAGATATCCAACTTGTCATTCCAATTCCAGATCAATCACAATATACTGCACCTTTTGGTGAACCGTTAGCTAAAAGAGGTTTGCGAATATTAATTCTATATTCGTAACCAATGGTGGTGGATAAGGACCGGGTAAGGGTTTCTTTTCCATTCAGACGTGTAATATTATCATCTAAATCCCACCAAAGTGCATCTGGGCTGGTTCTTCTTTGCACACTAAAGTTGCCTTCACCTGAATCGTTACTTACTGTTAATTTCATTGTTGTCTGAGTTGCTTTACATCCCTGGCTTAACCAGCCGTTCCCGGAAGAGATGTTTTCGTAAGTCCCTAAAAACACTGTCGCATTTGGATTTTGTGTTGCAGCAAATACAGCGCCTGCGGAGCTAAGGAGCAAAGATGTGCACATAAGGATAGATAAAACGGGTTTCAAACTTTTCTTCATAAAATTCACCTCACCAAGAAATAATTTAATTACTACAGTAATTTACCATGATATGGATAAATAGTAATTAGGTGTATTTTACCAATTTATGAGAAAAGTACAGTTCTTTTGAACTATTTTACTTCACTATTAATAAGGCTAAATATAAGTAGTAAATAACTGTTATATTTCTTCAATTCCTCAAACAAGTTGGGTATCAGTAAGAAACTAAGGTGTAGTACCTTGGTTCTTTTTTCGTATTGAAAGAAAACAAATGTTCGCATTATAATAAGAACAAACGTTCTTATGGAGATGATGAGCATGTATCTGGATCACTATGTTGGTAAGGAGATCGAGATCATTTATGAGGATCGAAAAGGAACAATCACACAGAGGCGAATTGTAGTGCGTAGAGTAAGAGACGGAGTAATTCATGCCACCTGCATGAAGGCTAAGGCTTGGCGACCGTTTAGAATCGAACGTATCTTATCCTGGCGACCTGTGAAGGGGAGAACAGCATGAAGGACTGGAGAGAGGAATTACGGAGTAAACCGGTTCCTATAAAGCAAGGGAAGTCACTATACCTTTGTAACTGTATGGCCGCAATGCGTGGCCGTTGGATAGACGGGGTATATATGTGTACACGGTGTAAGAAGCCTGTGTATAGTTGAACAAGAAAAGCCCCGGATTAGTCCGAGGCTTCATAATGTTATTTTATTGCTTCTTCAATTTGTGTCTTTAACCTTTTAATTTCTGTATCATCGCCACGCCCCTGTAATGAAGCGGCATATGCAGTAAGTAACATTTCTAAGTCGGCACATGCAGGACTCAATACGATTTTATCACTTTGATTGAGTTTAGATTCTTCTATTTCATTTCTTAAATTCCCTACACTTTCTCTAAACTCACGAGCGAATTTAGACCACCCAGCTGCATCAAACGATTCCGAGTGACTTCCATATGTATCCTTAATTGCTTTATATGATTCGATGATTTTATTTTTGTACTCTTTGATCATTGCACTGTGATCAACTTTTGTAGCCCCTTCAACTATAATTGATTTGGAGTAATTAACGGTTTTCCCCAAGTCGCCTTCCTTTACTAAATCACCTTTTAAATTTTCAGAGTTCTCTCCGATGATTTTTTTTACAGCGTCAGGTTGAACAGAAGCAATAGGCATTGTAACATCTACATTGTATGCACCAGATTCCAAAGCTTGTCCGTTGTTGGAGAACTCTTCCGTAATAAATTCATTGCTAGTGACTACGGTAGACGATTGAGCCCGAAATCCATTTTCATTGGATACTGTGATCATAAGACCTGTTCCATCTGGAAGATTGGTGGTTCCGGATAATGAGACTTTGCCAGCTGTCACATTCTCGATAATACTTAATTCAACATTAATATCTTTGGTTGTTTCCTTGTTGATACTCTTATCCACCGAGGTTGTGGTGGCTGGGGAAACAGGTGATACTGGCGCGACAGTCTTTTTGCCATCATCTAAAGCTGCCCCTATTGCTGCAGACGCAATAAATATAGCCAATAATATAAACCACCATCGTTTATATACCGGTTTCTTGGTTTTTGTAATAGTCATAAATATATCGCCTCCCTAAAGCTGAATATCTGGGCATATTGTACCATTATTAGCCATTTATAACTATGTAATTACTGTCAAAAATCATATTTGAGTTTAAGAATTAAGAAAAGCCTCGGATTACTTCCAAGGCTTTTGGCTTTATGCAACAGCAAAACCATAGTAAAGGAGATCCAGTTATTGTTCTGGATCTCCTTTTTGTCTTATGGAAATCTTCTAACAAAACTTCTAACAAAACTTCTAACATCCCACGGAACCAAAGGGAACCAACCGGAACTATAATCACAGGCTAATTAGGTATATTGATGCTTTTGGATCGTTGCGGAACCATGCGGAACTACTAGGTAACGCATTCGTAATGCGTGGGTCGGGGGTTCAATTCCCTTCTCCAGCACCATGTAATGTCGATAACGGCGCGGTTTCCGAGCAATCGGAGGCCGCGCTTTTCCCTTTTTCAAGTGCTTCATCTACCATTCATCTACCCTTTATCCAGATAAAGTGGATTTTCAGTCTCTATTTTCGTGCCAGTAATCGAATCGCCAATACTGCGTAGAACTGCCTCCTGCATGTTTGGCAAGACATGTGAATAGAGATCCGATTAATTTTATTGTTATAGGAGATCTAGTCAGTGACGTACTGTTCGATGGGCCCATAGGAAGGAAAAGAAAGCTAAATCCTTCAGGATACGATGGAAGGCATAGTATTAAAAGTTATTATGCTCAACTATAGGGCAAACGGTAATTTTTAACGTCATCTCACGTTGGTGGGCTATAAGAATCGATATTTCGTCATTTCCTCACGATTCCCTCCGGTTATTTATGCAAAAAATCCGACCGCGAGTTCTGGTATTCCGTGCCTATCCGCCGATATAAGCAGATTTCATTTAATAGCCACGGGAATGGAAGCTTAAACGACTGCGAACGTTGGCAGCCGGTTCCCGTGGACAAGCCCGCAGCAGGGGAACCATGGGTGCATCGGCAGAAAGGTGATAGTGGGCTGTCATAAAGTGGGTAGTATCGCATATGCGCCAGTCCGCGAAGTGGTAGAAGCTGCCGGAGGATGTGTCACGAATTGGGGCGGTCTTAAACGAATAGTGACAATACAAAAGTAATGATCATTAAAAATGGAAAAGATCCGTGAGGAGAGATGATATCCTCCACCGAAATTAGTCCATCTTAGATAGTCGGTAAAAAGCATCCATACTGTAAATGGATTTGATACAAGAAATAGGCTGCCGTATTGGCAGCCTCAGGCTGTCGAGAAAGTCTCGACAGCTATTTTTATATTCATTTATTTCAACACGACACCGCGTTAATGTTGTATAATTACGGTAATAAATGAGATCGGGAAGGTGTTCAAGAATGCTTCGTTCA